>CAXMOB010000228.1:0-4198 GCA_964194815.1 Vicinamibacteria bacterium
CGTAGGACGCTTCATCCGCCGTGCCAAGGTCAACCGATCCAACGGAAAAACCATCCTGACTAATGCTACTCCAGGTACAGAATTCATTCGTACCCGTGACGTCAATTTCCGCCCAGTCCAATCGGTCACCGGCCCCGACGGATGCCTTTACATCGTAGACATGCACCGAGGCATCATCCAACAAGGAAACTGGACCCGCCCGGGAAGCTACCTGCGCGAAGTCATTAATCGTAACGGATTGGACAAAAACACCAACCACGGACGCATTTACCGATTAGTGCACAAAGACCACACTCGCGGTCCAAAGCCGAAGCTGCGTTCAGAAAAAACCATCGATCTCGTGCAACACCTTGTGCACAAAAACAGCTGGTGGCGCGATACCGCCAAAAAACTCATCATTTTACGTAAAGACCGCAAGTCCGCCGTGCCTGCACTGGAAAAATTGGCTTTGGATAAAAAGCAAAATATTCAGGCCCGCATCACTGCACTGTGGACTCTGGAAGGATGCTCCGCTGTCAGCGAGCAAGTCCTCGGCACGCTGCTTGCCGACACCACACCGCGTCTCCAAGCACAAGCCATTCGCGTCGCCGAAGCCTTTGTTAAAGAAGGTAACAGCAAGATCATCAATGCCCTTGCCAAGCTCGGTAGTAGCACTGACCCCGAGGTCGCCGTGCAACTCCTCAATTCCATCAACTATTGCGGAAACCCGGCAGAGCTGACAGCTGTCACCAAGACTCTTCTTAAACAGCACGGCGAGATCGAAGCTGTCGCCGCGATCAATAAAGCAGGGGCCAAGCGCCTAGCTAATGAAGAACGTGCTAAGCAAGCACGCCTCGCCAATGCTAAACTCGCCAAATCCATGGAAAAGGGCAAAGCTACCTATCAACAAATCTGTTTCGCCTGCCATGGAGCCGATGGCAAAGGTCAACCACTCGCAGGACAAGCAGGGCACTTCCTCGCCCCGTCATTCACCGGCTCTAAGCGTGTTCTCGGTAAGGGTGAAGCTGTGATCCTCGCATTGCTCCACGGTGTACAAGGTCCCATCAACGGCAAAACCTACGACGGACTGATGCCTGCCCAAGCAAACAACTCTGATGAATGGATTGCTGACGTCAGCACCTACATCCGTAACAGCTTCGGCAACAAAGCTCCTGCTATTACGGTCCAAAAAGTGGCCGCCGTGCGTAAAAAACACCAAGACCGGAAAGAAGCATGGACGCAACAAGAACTCGAACGCCTCGATCCACCTAAGCGCAAAAAGAAATAAACTCAGCAAATTCTCAGACGGGTGATATTATCCCGTCGTTGTGAGAATAGAATAAAAGAATAGCTCAAATGGTATTATCCCATTTGAGCTATTCTTTTGTCGGAATGACGGGTCTGTAGATTTTTACGCTAGCATTAGTCTCTTTTGAAACTCAGAGTGGTATAACTAGCTACTCAAATGGTATTATTTGGCGGGGGTAGATTTACGGAAAACAGGGCGAGCATGGGTGTCGATCTCTGTATCCAGTTCCTGCATGCGGGCAAGGAGTGCAGCTACCTTCTCTGGATGAGTAGCGGTAAGGTTGGTTTTTTCTCCTAGGTCTTTGGATAGGTCGAAGAGGAATGTTTGGGGCTTCTTATTTTTAGCTTTTCTGTTGGGACCCTTTACCAGAAGTTTCCACTGGTTTTGGCGGATACCTTCGAGTTTTCCTCGCGATGAATAATGGAGAAACTCTTTTCGTGGCGATGCGTTACCCTCCTTTAGCGTGAGTGAGATATCCAATCCGTCTATTTTATTGGTCAGTTTGAGCGGGTGTCCCGAAAGTGTGGCGATTGTAGGTAAGAGGTCGATCGTGCTAGCAAGCTGTGCCGAGGTTTTGCCTTTCGGTATTCGTCCAGGTCCCCAGACAATGCAGGGGACGCGTTGGCCGCCCTCGAATGTGGTTCCTTTTCCCTCGCGTAGTGGACCAGCACTGCCACCGTGGTTTTTAAATTGTAACCAAGGACCATTGTCACTGGTGAAAATAATGTAAGTGTCGTCTGAGAGCTTGAGATCACGAACTCTCTGAATAAGCCGACCGCACTCGGCGTCGACATGTTCGATCACGCATTTGTAGGCATTCTTTGGGTCGGCATCTAAAACGTCATCTGGCACATAGAGAGGTATATGGGGCATGCTGTGAGGGAGGTAGAGGAAGAAAGGTTTGTCTTTGTTTTTTTCGACAAACTGGATGGCTTCGTCCGTGTAGCGGCGAGTGATCGTGCGTTGGTTGACCGGGACCTCGATAATTTTTTTATCGCGCATCAATGGTGTGTTCCAGAGTGGTGAATATTTGTCTTGGTCGAGCCAACTTTGATCCTGACTGATTCGTGGCTTCCCTTTGCTGTCTGGATGACTCATGTCATTGGAATAGGGGATGCCGAAGTAGCTGTCGAATCCGTTCGATGTAGGTAAGGTCTCGGGAATATGACCTAGATGCCATTTGCCCACGCAGGCGGTAGCATAGCCATTCGCCTTGAGGTGATCGGCAATGGTGAGTTCGTCTGGATGCAGACCGTAAGTGTATGAGGGGAAAATTACATGTTTGTGCATTCCCACACGTTTGGGGTAACACCCGGTAAGAAGTCCCGCGCGTGATGGCGAGCAAACAGGTGAGGGGACATGGAAGTCTGTCAGCTTCGTTCCCTCAGCAGCAAGTTGATCCAGGTGGGGAGTCTTGATGTTTTTCGAGCCAAAGCAGCCTAGATCAGCGTAGCCCTGATCATCGGTAAAGATGATGATGAAGTTAGGGTCACGTGAGAAGCCAGTGGTGATGGTACAGGTTATTGCCATTAAGCTGAGTAGATGTTTCATAAGATGAGTGCTAAGATGTTGTTTGTTCGATGAGTTCCTTGAAGTAGCTGTTGAGGTGCTCTGATATTACGTCGTCCAAGAGGTAATTAATTCATATTTCCCATAGATTACTATGATTGATCTATGATCTAGCAAGAATAGTTCTATGTTTCTATACTAAAAATGAGGGAATGAGATGCCAACCCATTATGAGATGTTAATTTGGAGACAGTCCTTGCCCTCGGTTCCATCGGCCGACAAAACAGACAGAGCGACAGCTAGGTCTTCGGCTATTATGTAAAAAGTCATCAAGACGTCGATCCTAAGGCTCTGCTAAAACATAGCTACTCGCCATAATACGCTTTACATTAATTCTCAATGATAGAGAAGAGAAGCATGGCTAAAGGACAAGACTCAAGAAAAACGGTAAAAAAGAAATCTGATAAAACGCTAAAGGAAAAGCGTGAGGAGAAGAAGCTAAAGAAAGCCAGCAAGAAATAGGCATAGTGCTATAAGCACTTCATGATCTCAGTGAGTACACCTGTACGCTAATCGTCCAAAGTCGATGACCCTACTAGGTGGTTGATGTGTCTTTATTTCGTCTTAGGAAGAGCTTGAGGACGGTACGCTGCCGGTTTTTGTGGAACCACTCCTAGTTTTTCGTATTGGAAGCCACTTACGAGGGGCTTATATTCACCAGTGTAATCTACGCTGCTGGTAGGTGAAATCAGTTTCTCCATTCCCATGCTCCAATAGGAGGCATTAATGATGAGTCGACGCAGTCCAGGGCTTTCCAAGTCCTTAGCACTGCCCATGGTGGATTGAACTACGCGGGCAAGTTTGCCGTCACTTGTTTTCCAATTTTTAAACCAAACGACTGGAAGAGGGATTTTTTTAGGGTTCGTCACTCCACCTTGTTCGCGTCCGATCAGTGGCTGCCCGTAAACTAGAGCGGTGCAATCCGCCGGCAAGCTTTCTCCCTCTTTGTAGGTTCGGTAAACGTCGGATGGTCCCCAGATGTCTTTGACACCGACTAAAATAGGATGATCCTTCATGGCTTCGACTATATCGCCACGCGTTGAGTCGCGATGCCAATTGCCGTGATGGTTTTTAAATTGTCCACCAAGCAGTTTTCCAAAGACAACTTGCTTGTCATCGATCTTATAGGGAAGTGGTCCGCGGAATCCATGATTGGCAGTGCGTATTCCGATGATGGGCTTGCCTGAATCGAGGTAGTTTACGATGTGCTTTTTCTGGTCTTCGGGCAGAGTTAGTAGGCGGGTTTTAAAGATCACTAGATCAGCTTTCGCGAGGTGTTCGAGTCCGGGGATGTTGTGTGATTTAAATTTATCTTCCTCACCTTTTTTTGGAAATACAGGC
>CAXMOB010000229.1:0-27631 GCA_964194815.1 Vicinamibacteria bacterium
ACCTTAGCGTAGTCATCCTTAAATCCTAGCACACCAAGTCCCAGTAGAACAAATGTGCACACGTGAATATACGGATTGGTCAAATCTGCCGCTAACAAAATGGCCAACACCATAGTCGCGAGGATCATCACTCCGCCCATCGTTGGTGTCCCTGCCTTTTTACCGTGTAGATCGAACAATTCGTTAACTTCTTCTTTTGAGCGCACCGGCTGTCCAAGTTTCAATGAAATGAGCTTAAGGATCACCTTATTGCCAATAGCCAAGGTCACTCCGAATGCGATAGCAAAGGCAATAAGCCCGCGAACGATTGGATTCCAGTCTGTAAGTAGTTCTAACATTATCTTAATTTACAAAAGCTTGATTCATCACCCGCTCCATTGCAGCTGCACGGCTTCCCTTGAAGAGAACTGCATCGCCAGAATGGGTATGTTGTTGTAGCCACTCACCCGCCTGGTCGACGCTGCTAAAGTGGTTCACCTTGGAGCTATATTCACTAGCCCCCTTGAAAATTTCTTTGGCTTCGTCATCCACACTCACCACGTGTAGGCCAAGCTTTGCTGCGTGAGCACCGAGATCTAAATACGCCTGACTTGCGTGATCACCGAGCTCCCCCATTTTACCTAACACCACAAAGCGACTGCCATCACCTTTGAGGTTCAGTCCCGCCAGTGTATCAATAGCAGCACGCACTGATTCTGGGTTTGCGTTGTAAGTGTCATCGATCACTCGGACGCCATTACAATCGAACGAACGGAGTCGACCACTAGTCAATTTAACCGAAGACAGGGCATCAGCAATTTGCTCTACAGCCATCCCTAATGATGAACCAACAGCCGCAGCCAACAAGGCGTTCGTTACCATGTGCTCACCGACAACAGGTAGCATTACATTTGTAGCCCCCTTACCATCGATTATCAAATCAAAGGTAGACCCGAAAGCATCCATGTTGAGATTCTCCGCACGCACTGAGCTATGCTCACCACCTACTTCAACAAGTTTAGCTGCTGTGATGGATCTGAATTTCTCTACATAGTCACAAGTAGAAGGAACGAACAACACACCACCTTTAGGTAGAGCCTTTGCCAGTTCACCCTTTTCATCCGCAATGGCCTCAAGCGTGCCCATGAACTCAATATGTGCAGAACCGATATTCGTGATAATCCCAATACGTGGTTGAGCAATCTCACACAATGGAGCAATCTCACCAGCATGGTTCATCCCCATCTCAAAAATGGCTGCAGTATCTTCTGCTTCAGTTTCTAACACAGTCAAAGGCAAGCCAATGTGATTATTCAGATTGCCTTTCGTCGCATTCACAGAAAAGGCTGCTGATAATACAGCCTCGGCAAAGTCCTTGGTCGATGTCTTACCGTTAGAACCGGTAATTCCAACCACCTCAATAGATAGTTCACCGCGATACCATTTAGCGAGTTGCTGTAACGCTACTAAAGTGTCTTCCACCTGCACCACCGCTGCATCACCTAGCTCCATCCCTTCGGGAACATGCTGGCAGACAATCACAGTCGCACCTTGTGCAGCTGCTTTGTCTATATAACCATGGGCATCGAAATTCTCACCCAGCAGAGCGAAGAATATAGCCTCTTGCATCGTCTTACGTGTATCAGTCGCAACAGAACAGGCCGACGCCTCTCGGTCACCCGAAAGGAACTGACCTCTAGTTGCTTGAACTATTTGTTCTACTGATACTCGTTTCATTGATTTATCTTCTGTCTCCTCTGTCTGGGCGTGGTCCTCTGTCTGGGCGATCACCACGATCTGGGCGTGGTCCTCTATCCGGGCGGTCACCACGATCTGGACGTGGTCCTCTATCTGGACGATCTCCACGATCTGGACGTGGTCCCCTCTCAGAACGATCGCCACCTTCATCTTTTGGCTCGGAACGTTCCATTTCCACGCTATTCATCTTTAACTCTCTCAAGGCAGCTCTCACCTTAATGCGGTCATCAAACATAATAGTTTCATCCCCGATAATTTGATAATCTTCGTGCCCTTTTCCAGCAATTAAAACGATGTCGCCAGCAGTCGCAACTGATATTGCAGTCCTGATAGCTTCTTCTCTATCAACGATGCTACGTGATGGACATCCAACCATTCCAGCTTCCACCTCCTTGATGATTTTCTCAGGATCTTCACTGCGTGGGTTATCTGAAGTGATAAAGCAAATATCGCTCTTCTCTCCTGCAGCATTTGCCATCAATGGCCGCTTAGAGGAATCGCGATCTCCACCACAACCAAACACTGTAATCAAACGCTTTGGATTGAGATTCTTCAAACTTGCACAAACATTTGCGAGAGCGGCCGGTGTGTGAGCGTAATCCACAAACACACTAACACTCATCTTTGTCTCCACTAATTCCATGCGACCTGACACTGCCGGCATATCAACAAGTGAACGCACTGCATCGCGTGGTTTAACACCAACGGCAACACAGCAGGCAATAGCAGTAACTGCATTGTAGATATTAAATCGTCCAATCATTGGGATACGCACAAGATACGACTTCCCTTTGATTTTAAGCTCGAATTCTGAACCGCGGATACTCTGTCTAATATTACCAAATCTAAAATCGCAGTGCACACCCATTCCAATAGTGATGATGGGCATTTTCTCAGCGAACTCTTGAACAAGCTTGGCACCATAGGCATCGTCAAGATTGATCACAGCCTTCACCTTTTTATCAGCTGCTACAGCATTGACAAAAAGTTCACGCTTCGCTTGGAAATACGTTTCCATATTTCCATGATAGTCCAAGTGGTCTTGGCTCAAGTTAGTGAACGCCACCACGTCAAAGTCAATTCCCGTCACACGCTTCTGCTCGATACCGTGTGAACTCACTTCCATCGCCACTGAACGGCAGCCATTATCAGCCATCTCGCGAAGGTAGCCCTGGAGTACCACAGGATCAGGAGTCGTGTGCGTTGTATCAGCTTGTTTGAGCCCGTTGTGAACTTTAATGGTTCCGAGCATTCCTGCACGAAGTTGCACAGTCTCAAGCACATGGTGCATCATGTAAGTTGTCGTGGTCTTGCCGTTGGTGCCAGTCACACCAATAAGTTTAAACTCACGTGATGGATGACCTTCGAATTCTCCTGCAGTGAGAGCTAGAGCTTCACGAGTATCTTTCACGTGCACCCAAACGCATGAACTCCAATCTGAAGAGGGAGCTTTTTCAGCTATAACTGCCACTGCTCCAGCTTCAAGGGCTTGAGGAATAAAATCCGCGCCGTCAACCTTAGTGCCTTTAACCGCAACATACACCATTCCTGGTTCTACTTTGCGGCTATCGGTAGCCACACCAGTGATTTCCACATGGGTATCACCTGAAATGACAGCGTTGTTTAGAGTATCAGTAAGTTCTTTTAATTTCATCTTATTCGTTTTCCTCAAAGTTTGGTTTTAGCCCTCTAAGTGGAGCAATTCGTTTCACTAATTTAGCAAAAATAGGGGCCGCGACGGTGCCCCCCCCTCGTTTGAATTCAACCATTTTATCCTTCGTTTCGTCCCAAATCTCACGTGGCTTAGGATTATCCATCACAACCACGCAAACAAAGTTCGGTTTCACGACCGGACACATGCCTGCGAACGATGTAATATACTGCTCTTCCCCTTTTTCCCTCATGTATTTACCATTCACAACCTTGTGATTGGTGCCAGTTTTTCCACCCACAATGTAGCCATCGACTCGTGCCCTACGTGCAGTCCCTCTATCCTGAGTCACGGCCTCCAATGCATTGCGCATTGCTGTTGCCACCTCTGGTTTCAACACTTGATACCCCCTGTCATGCTGTGTCTTCTTAGAAGATTGTTCAATCACCTTGCCATTCTTCGCGTGAATATCTTTGATAATATGTGGCGGCACATACTTTCCTCCATTGGCAATCACACAGTAGGCTGCAGTGATTTGTAGTGGCGATGCAGTCAGTACATAACCGTAACTACAACGCGAAAAGTCCATCATATTGTCGGTATTCCCTAAACTCCCTTTGCTTTCGCCCACTATACGAATACCAGACTTACGTCCGTAGCCGAACTTACCAGCATACTCAAAAAACTTCTCGCGCCCCACCAACTTAGCGAACTGCCAAGCTCCTGTGTTTGAAGACTTTTGTAATACCTGCCACAGGGCTAGCATGCCGTAGTTGTGGTGATCCTTTACAGTAAATCCACGCTCGCGCAAAATCCCCCAACCACAGTCAACCTCAGTATCATAGGTAGCAATACCTTCATTAAGTGCTGCGGAAGTGGCGATAATCTTAATCGTTGAACCTGTTTCATTGGCTGCCTGAACCGCATAATTGAAACCATTGGCCTGCATATCCTCACGGTTATTAAGATTGAAATGTGGTCGACTCGCCATCGCTAACACCTCACCAGTATAAGGGTCCATCACCACCACTGCTCCGCGATCGCATTGGTTCAGCTCCATTGCTTTTTGCAGTTCTTCTTCTACAACTGCCTGAATCTTCATATCCAAAGTCAAACGAACATCCCTGCCATGCTTAGGCGGCAAGGTCTCATCATCACCAGAAATGGTCCTGCCACGAACATCAGTGTAACGAGTCTCACGACCATCTCGCCCTTCCAAATAGCGGTTCAACTGGCCTTCCACTCCAGAAACCCCTTTTCGTTCATGATTAGCAATTCCCACTAGGTGCGTTGCCATCATTGGTTCTTTATATTCACGACGCACTGAATCTTTAAAATCAAATCCTAAAATCCAATTTTCCTTAAGCAATTTTTCCAATTTTTTCGCCGCTTGAAAATCAACATCCTTAGTCACCAAAACATGCATGCGTTTACTCTTCAAATCGAGTAAACTCCTCAATTTTTCACGCGAAACTCCTAGCGGACGGTAATACTGGTCAACCACAAAATCGATGTTGCGCTGCCTGATTTCATCCACTTCAAGATTTTCCAACAGACGTCGGGCACCCTTAGCCACCATGCTTAGACGTTCCGATTCTTTAATGGATGCCCATGTCGGTGATTTCCTGGCGTTTTTTGTAACAACAGATGCCAAACATGCTTCGCGAATGGTACCACCTTCAGTATCAGCAGGCTTTCCAACAACCTCACGAATATACTGACAGGCTAAAGATCGGGCAGCAACACGTGTATCGATAAACTGATACTTATCGACGTAGATGCTCTTCAATACTATATCGTGAGCTATCACCTCATCGTGCCGATCTAAGATCAAACCACGGCGGTGCGATGTCAACACCTGACGTCGATACGAGTTATTCGCTTTATCAGCGTAGATTTTACGGTCAACAATCTGAATCTTGACGAGGCGATACGAGAGCAAGCTCATCAAACTTACGATGAATAAGCAGAGTATCAGGCAACGACTGTTGACGCTTTTTAGCACTTTATTGTGTCACAAAGGATGGTTCGACGTTAATGAATAGGTTTGGAAATAGTTGCTGTAAATCGCCGCTGTGCACCAATGGTCGTTCGACTGGCACCACACGCTCTACAGCAAAATCTGGGCGCTCTCTCATGATTGAGCCTTGTTCACGTAATTCTGATTTAATGGCAAATCGGTTCACTTTGCGGTCAATCTCAACCATTACTGACTGAGTTTCCATATCATGGTGCTTCACTGACTGGTATACTTGGTCAGTCTCACGCACGAGTTTCACCTGGGCGTTTTTCAAGATCGCGTAGTTCACACCACCTGCAATCATCACCAAAGCTGCGACCAATAATAGCGCTACCTCAATCGTTGAAATTGATTTTTTCGTTTTCGTTTTTGTTGTTCTTCTCTTATTCATCGTTCTACCTCGTTATACTCTCTGAACAGCCCTTAAGACGGCACTGCGCGAGCGTGGGTTTCGTTTCACTTCCTCATCTGAGGCTTTCACTGGCTTGCGGGTTAATAAATCAAATTTGTATTCTGGATTCGGACGTGGTTCCGGCCATTCAGGACGGTCGACCTCTTTTTGTGACACGCTCTTAAAGTGACGCTTCACCATGCGGTCTTCGAGGCTGTGGAAACTAATCACAACCAATCGACCTCCTGGGCTAAGCACCTCATGGGCTGTATCCAACAACTTACGAAGTGCTCCGAGTTCATCGTTCACCTCGATCCGTAATGCTTGAAACACCTTCGTTGCAGGATGAATCCTCTTCCCGCGACGCGGCAGCAGCTCCTCAATCGCATCAGCTAACTGCACCGTGCTGGTGAACGCTTGCTTCGCACGTTCTTCACAAAGGTAACGAGCAATTCTGCGAGATGACTTTTCCTCGCCATATTGCCAGAAGATCCTCGCCATCTCTTGATCACTCCATGTGTTGATGATCTCCTCGGCTGTCGTGTGACAGCTGGGTCCCATGCGCATATCCAACGGCCCTTCTTTAGAAAAACTAAATCCACGCTCAGCCGCATCAAATTGACGTGAGGAAACTCCGATATCCACCAAGATGCCATCGACCTTCTCCACCCCTATTGCTGGCAGTAAAGTAGCGACGTCTGCAAAGTTGCCATCGATCGCATTAAAACGCTCACCGAAACGACTCAACCGACGTCCCGCGTATTCTCTAGCCTCAGGATCACGATCAACGCCATAGACCGTCGCACCACTCTCCAACAACATTTGAGTATGTCCACCTCCACCTAAAGTACCGTCAACGAGCACCCTCCCTGGGCCAGGTGTCATGAAGTGCACTGCCTCTTCGAGTAAAACCGTATCGTGGTAGTGCTCTAGTGGATTTCCACCACCCGAGCCTACTGACGTGTATTCTGAAGCCAAAAAGTCCCATGGGCTAGACAACATTGAGTTATCTGCCCCAGCCAAAGATAGAACTGGACGCAAAAAGAGCATTCTTTATCGCTCAAAATTAGAGATACTGTTGAAGATCAGAAGAAGTCCACCTCCGAGTTGAGAGCCAGTGTAGCGGTCTCTTCTCGAACGAGCATTTCCTCGTAGTTTACGGAATTGAAAATTTCGAAGTATGCACCCCTCCCAACGAGCACAACTGGCTCCTCAGAACTAAGACCAGGAACTTCACACCAGGCCTTGGGTATCAGCAACTTACCTTGCGGATTCAAAGTTGTTTTGAGACAACGAGAATGGAGTCGACCCAGCATCTGTTTCTTCTGTGCTGGAGTCCACTCATTCATATTCTCCACCTCCTGCAGCATATTAAGATACTCCTCGTCCGTTAGCACACGGAGCACTTTGAGGTTGTAACTAGATGACTGCAGAAGGCGTAGATAACCGTTCCCCGCTGTGACACGCCAATCCGCTGGGACAGACACCCGGCACTTGGGGTCCATCTTGTGGTCATAAACTCCTTCCAGAGCATGTTCAGGCGTAATCATTGCGGTTTTGTTGAATCAACACACATTGGTACACTTCAATACACCTCGCGGTCAATCCGTTTTTTAAAAAAACTCATATTTTTCTTATATTTTGATAAACTACCGTCTATTTATGCTTACTTCTAATAGGCAACCCTCTCTTATCGTTCATTATCAACCATCCACAAGAATCTCATGAAAACCCTCAATCTAGCCCTCGGAACCCTCCTTCTACTCGGAATCACAGCTATTGTACTTCTCGCCACCCGTCAATTTTCCTCCTCACGCACCACCTCGGATTCTTCTAACCCAGCAACTGACGGACCTAGCGCTTCAGAAAAAACGCCCCAACCCCAACGTTATCAAATCCTCGTAGAAGAACTGAAAACCAAACATGCGACACTCTCCCAACGCTGGAAAACGGCCAAAACAGATTTAGAAAAATCTACCATCCTCTCAGAAACACGTAACGAACTCGAGGCGACTATGCCAGAACTCATGACTTGCTGGAATGGAACACCCTGGGACTTCCATGGCACATCCCAAACTCCAGGTGAAGGGCATATCGCCTGCGGATACTTTGTGTCCGTCATCCTACGTGACACTGGATTCAAAGTGCATCGCGTGCGGCTCGCTCAACAAGCATCGCAGAATATCATCATTTCAATGATTCACAATCAAGACAAAACAGTCATTCGACATCGTAAACCCTACGAAGCATTTATCTCCCAATTCAAAGCTATGCCAAAGGGAATCTACATCATCGGCCTCGACACCCACGTTGGCTTCCTCCTCCATAATGAAGAGGGCATCCACTTTCATCACTCAGGAGGCAGAGGCGTAACCAGAGAGGTGTGGCAAAAAGCTTACGATATAAAAATATCCAAATACCGAGTCGTCGGCAACCTTACCATCCACGACTATCTACTAATCAAGTGGTTAGAAAAATCTTCTATCGAAACGCAGGTGTGATCAGATGCAACAGTCATTAGAATATTTCTTTTTCCTTTTGCCATCGATGGTGCTGCATGATTAATTACAAGACGCCTCTAAACTCAGGTCTCTAATCAACTTATACATCTGCGTCAGCTAGCTCATTGATGACTCATTTTAAAAATGCTGAATCATTCCTGTGCAACTGGGTTAAAGCAGAGTCCCTAGACGATATAATTTTTCAGAAGGTATATAATTAATCATGAACGATCGCTACAGCACCGACGAATCCCTAGTTGAACCCTTTTCTTCACCACTAGATATCGAGTTTCAAATGCCAGTCATCCAGCTGGTCTCTTTGACACTGCATGATAACAATGACACGCTAGAAAAATCTGCCTACGCTACCGCCCCCCGCTTTTTCACTCTGCAAAAAGATTGGAAACTCACCGTCAACCAAGTGGAATACATGGATGGCATCGAGGGCACGATCATCATTCCGAAGGAGGTCGACGGTGACCCCGTCATTTTCGATGGCTCATCACTACCACTCCCTTGGCTCGTCAGTTTACTCACCTTAGGAACTTTAAGACCTATGGGAGTCATCCTCACCGCATCGATCCTACACAGGTTCGCCTATCAGTATGGTTACCTACTTGTAGAAAATAATGAGGGGGAAATGGAACAAGTCGAAATTCCACGCGACCTCGCAGACCAACTCTTTAAAGATGTCTTCCTCACCACCACAGGACTAAAACTACAAAGTTTCCTCGCTCTTTTCTTTACCAAAGTTGGCTGGGCACTTGGCATGAAGTATAATGGTCGGCGCTTTAACGGACGGCCACCCATCGTTAGCCTCATCATCCTAGCGGCCACCCTCACCATCTTTTGGATCATACTATGGTCGACTTGGTTCACACCACTTCTGCTACTCACCTTCTTGTCCTACCTTTCCTTCTACTTAGCTAGCATCCTGTTCCTTCAAAAGAAAGGTTCACAAAGCAATGCTCCAGCTCCGGCACCTGTTCAAGCGGCTGCCGCACCGCCAGCACCAGCACTCACTCCAACACCAGAAGCCCCTGAACCAACTGAGGACATCACTATTCGTGATGATGAGGAGGAGGAAGAGGATGATGAAATGGAAGAGGAACCAAAGGCAAATACCAAGGCAAGAAAAAGTCTGAAAGTAAAGCGAACGCCACGGAAGAACACCTGAATTTAGACGAGAGTAGTGAAGAAAAAGTGAGGCAGGTGGCCTCTATTTTAATATTTTTTCTCCAGTATCACCCCGACCTCACGGTGGTGGGTGTAGGGAAATTGGTCAAACAACGCTAGTTTCACAACTTTGTGCGTTTCGGAAAGCTGGTCAAGGTTCTCCTTTAGCGACTCTGGATTACAGGAAATATAGACGATGGTGTTATACCCTTGAATCATACGCACCGAGTCTTCGTCCATCCCCGCTCTTGGAGGATCAACAAACACAGTCTGGAAATCATAGGTTTGCAGATCAATTTCTTGTTGCTTCAGCCGTGTGAACACACGCTCCCCCTTCATCGCTTCTGTGAATTCCTGAGCAGACAATCTTGCGATCTTTAAATTGCTAATTTCATTCCTCTCAATATTCCATTGAGCTGACTCGACAGACGGCTTCGCCAATTCAGTAGCTAACAACTTTCTAAAGTTCTGAGCCAATGCGATCGAAAAATTGCCATTACCACAATACAGCTCGAGCAAGTCGCCATGGCTTCCACGCGTGCACTCGACGGCCCATTCTAACATTTTTTGAGCGACTAATCCATTCGGTTGAGTGAAAGAATTCTCCATTTGCTTATAGCTGTAGACCTGATCAAACACCTGTAATTTCTCAACAACATAATCACGCTCAATGATACGCTTTTGCCTCTTGGCACGCCCAATGATTTCTACCGTAAAACCTTTCGCCCTCAGCTTCTCTCGTAATGCCCTCGCGGCCACCTCCCATTCATCTGTCAATTGCCTGTGATATAGCAAAGAAATCACCACTTGCCCACTGAGTGAAGCAAGGTAGTCAATCTGAAACAACCTCCTCTTCAACTCTTGATCGGCCAGTACTGCCTCAATCATCAGCGGCATCAATTCATTGATCACCTCTGCTGCTGCGGGGAACGCATCTACTCGATACTTCTCCTTTGTTTCCTGATTAAACATCACATAGTAAAAATCATCGCCATCGTGCCAAACACGAAACTCAGCGCGCATCCGGTAGTTCAATGGAGTCGATTTATAAACATCAATTGCGTCTACCCCAAAACCACTAAACTCTTCGAGAGTCTTGCTTACTTTTACTTTAAGCTGGGCGTCATAAGTGTCAGGATCAATGCTCATATCGGACGCCGACATTGCCAGCAGAATACACAAAAGGCAATGCTTTACTCGCTAGCCGTTCACTGCTTTACTGACCACATGTCTCAGTGGGTAGAAATCGCACAAGCAGCCGAAGAAATCATCTCAAGATTACCACTCTCAACCACTGAAACGGTCTCGCTCGATCAGTCCGTTGGCCGCATTCTACGCACTCCTATTTCAGCGGACCGCCCAATCCCACCCTTTGACCGAGCCATGATGGATGGCGTCGCTATCGATTGCTCTGAATTCTTCGGCTTAGGCACTGAACTAAGACTCGCGGGCACCCAAGCTGCTGGTAGCCCAGCATTAGAAAAATTGCTACCCGACACCTGCTTCGAAGTGATGACCGGAGCTCCCATCCCTATCGGATGCGACTGCGTCATCCCAGTTGAAGAAATTTCTATCACGGGAGACTCCGTTATCTTTAGTCCTGATGCCATTGGCACTTCAGGCCAATTCATTCACCCACTCGGCAGCGACGCCAAAGATGGCCAAGAACTTGTCTCAGCTGGTCTCCTCCTCGGCCCTGCCGAATTAGCTATTGCAGCCAGTGTTGGCCAAACAGAGCTCACCGTCTCAAAACGTCCTCACGTCGCCATCATCACCTCTGGAGATGAAGTCATCCCGCCCCATCAACATCCTACTGCATACCAAATTAGGCAATCGCATCCAACCGCCTTGATCAACATGCTTCAGCCACTTGTGACGGTCAGCCACCACCACATCAGTGATGATCTAGAAGAAACAGAAAGTGCACTCCAACAGGCCGTCCAAAACTTTGACTTCGTCATTCTCACTGGTGGCGTCTCGAAAGGAAAATTCGATTACATCGCCCCAACTCTCAACAAATTTTTAGGCGAAGCCGTTTTCCACGGTATCCGACAACGCCCCGGAAAACCAATGGGATTTTGGCACACACCAAATGGCCCAATCGTATTCGGACTCCCTGGTAATCCTGTGTCCGTCATGGCAACAGCGTCACGCTATGTACTACCCGCCCTCAAGCACCACCTTCAACTTCGCACACCTCATTCGCAAACCATCCAGCTAGCTCAACCGTTTTCTTGGAAAGCTCACATCCCTGGGTTCGCCCCAGTCACTCTCGACAACGAAGGGCGCCACATCATCTCTCCGATGCGAAACTCTGGAGACTACCTCTGCCTAGCTGGCTGCATTGGCATGGCCGAACTCCCGACTCCGAAACACACCTACACCAGCTCAGATGCACTGCAGCTGTATCCGTTTTTCTAACACCTCCCTATAAGCGACACCCTCACCTTTCGCCCCGTTGCTATACCATTTAGAGTTTCAAAAGAGACTTATGCGAAGCTATATTCTTTTAGAATCGAGGCTTGATAAAGGAGCGATGCGGGCATCGTGACTGAAGAAAAACACTGATTGTAGATGAATACAGCGAGTAAGCTTCGCCCAATGCGTAGCCTAGTCTCTTCATCCTTACAAAAAAATCATTAGTCTCTTTTGTTTCTCTAAGTGGTATAATGACATTCATACAATTTTCTTCACGTCTTAAAGCATCACTTCATTTTCCAGTGCTTTCAGCTCAAGGAACAAATGGTGGTGCTCTTGTTGTAGTGGTTCGAGGTTTATTTTCGAATCCGCAATCTGGCGACGCATTGCTTCGAACATCGGAGTGTAACCAGTGAAAAATTCACTAATCATGTATTGGTAGCCCTCGGACATTCCTTCTCTAAAGTCGGCACGTAAATCAACCACACGATCAGCCACCGATTGGATAATTCCACTGCGACTCACATAAATCGAGAAGCCATAGATGATCAAGCTCCCAATGGATAAGGCAAGTAAGGACAACGCTGGAATCTCAGATGGCGGAATATTAATTGTGCCAGCAACCCCAGCCAAAATTGCAAAGATGAACGAGGCTGCCAACCACCGCTTGATTTTTTTGCGACGTGGCTCCAGCAAGACATCAATGGTGTGACGAATCTTCATCGACATGATCACAGAACGTACTTCCTTTGCCTGTTGTTCTTTTAGTTTTGGTAGCAAATTTTTAAAAGAGTCCTGTTCGAACTCACCCACATCTCCGCCAAGTCGCTCATCTAAGTGCTCGTGCATTCCTCGCCAATGTTCGCGACAATCCAATAGGATTTTCATACAGTCTGAGCGACCACGCTGGGTGAATGCACTAGACACATATTCAATAAAGTAGTTCTCGGTCTGCACAGACACTCTGCCGCTACGGAATAAATCAATGGTAGAACTGACCACACCACAGTGACGGTGTAACTCGTCTAACATTGGCTCAATATGCTCAACAAACTCACTCCCTAAATTGACGCCGCGACCCGCATACAATTGCGTTTCTCGCTCTTTTTGCCGATCAATATCCGCCTCTAGGCTACTTAAAAAACCTCTATCCCCATCCAGTAATTTGGCACGCTTATCTACCGTCACTTCAATAAGATCCAACACGCGCTCGATCTTATCGCGCACTTGCACCAAGAATGTCTTGCGCCGTGGTGCATTTTCCAAAAGTTCATTCACAAACTCCCAGACATCACCTAATCCTAAAACGTTAGCTTTCTTATAGGCCACTGGATAGACCTCCATCGATCGACTCACCCGCTGGCTGCATAGATTACGCATATGACCAAGTATCACCTCAAGTTCATCCTCAGAATACGCTTCGGTGTGCGAAAGAATCAACACCGACCGATCCAGTTGCTCAGGGGTCAATCGCTCCATCAATCCCCAAGTAGCACCCGACCACGGGTTCTCAGCAGAAAGTACCCAAAAAATAACGTCAGACTTTTCCAGCCACTCAGAGTAGAGAGCATCATCTACCTCGGCGTCAATCATGTCTGAGGGTACAGCCTCGACACATTGGAAGTTCTCCAAAGCGTCATTCTTCACCTGTTTAAAGGGAATAGAAGCCTCGTCTGGCAGTGGATCATACATCGCCCCACTCCACTTTTTTGATTTCAACGCGGACGAGACTTTGAACCCTAATAAGGCATCCAAGAAGTCAGCTCTGCCCACCACAGATTCACCACAAGTCAAAAAGCACAGTGAACTCCCCAACTGCGATTGAATCTCGACTAAACCTTCAACCTTTGTGTGCGACTTCGTCGCAAGCCCATCCACTCGATCAAGTAAACCCGAGAGCTTATCTCGAGTTTTTAAATATTGATCAGCGAAGCGAGCACACATGATAAATCTCAAGGTAGCAACCTTACTTGGTTGCCAATAGTTGTGAAACTGTCACAAACTGGAAGCCTTTGCTCAACAAGCCATTGATGGTTTGAGGCACAGCTGAAACAGAAGACGCATGGATATCGTGAAGTAGAAGAATGCCTCCATTTTTAGCACGGTTAATGAGTCTCGAAGAAACAATACTCGCGTTTCTATCCTTCCAATCCATTGGATCTACGGACCAAAAAACAATAGGGTAGCCATACTGAGCATTCACCAATGCACGCTGACGCGATGTCATCGCGGCATAAGGTGCACGGAATGTGCGAGGCTTCACACCAGCAGCTGCAACAATCGCTGAAACGGTGCGATCTAATTCAGTCCTCACCTGAGCATCCGATAACTTGGTTAAGTTGGGATGATTGTAGGTGTGATTACCAATCTCATGTCCCTCTGCTACAATACGCTTAATCAAATGTGGGTATCGACTCGCGTTCTGACCCGTCACATAGAAAGTTGCCTTCACATTGTGCTGAGCTAAAATATCAAGCAAACGCGGCGTCTGCTGAGCGTGAGGGCCGTCATCGAAAGTCAAAGCCAAGTATTTATAAGCAGAAGAGCCACCATAATGAGAAACGCCTGCAGCAGAACCTACCGGTAGGCTCACACTAGGATTAACACGATGACCGTAGCCACGTGAATTTTGAGACTTCACAAGCTCTGAATCGACCCCTTTACCGCTAGAGCCAGCACATGCTACAAACAATGCTGAACTAAGTATTACTGCTGCACACAGCAGTCCTCTTTTCCATTTAAAAACTCTCGACATAACGCTATTGTCTTACGACAAGCAACATAGCTTGTCACGTCGAATAGTTGAGCCTTCTTAAATAGATTTTAGTTCTTCGTTCATAGTTCAACCACACCGCTCTTCGTTGCTTCTGAAGAAACAGCTTTCGCAGAGCTGGAGTTGCCAGAACTCACCTTAAGTAAGTAACAGACAAAACAAAAGGAGTCACACCGAAATGTGACTCCTTATTGAAAGTTAAAATACGTGGACTGGGATTCGAACCCAGGACCAATTGGTTAAAAGCCAACTGCTCTACCAACTGAGCTACCCACGCATTGGTATGTTTGCCTCGCTTTCGCTTAACTGGCGGATTCTTAAACCTAACCCGTCTTCGATGCAACACAAAATCACACATCTTTATTATTATTTTGGGCTCTCTGGCATCGGAGGTATGAGCACCAGTAATCAAAATGACTCCAGTAAGTAAAAACAAAAGGAGTCACACCGAAATGTGACTCCTTATGAAAGTTAAAAATACGTGGACTGGGATTCGAACCCAGGACCAATTGGTTAAAAGCCAACTGCTCTACCAACTGAGCTACCCACGCATTGGTATGTTTGCTTCGCTTTCGCTCAGCGGGCGGATTATTAAACCACAACCCTATTTATGGCAATACTTTTTTAATATTTTCTATATTTTTCTCAACCATCATCATTCTTTAGGGCTGGCTTGATCGATCACAAGCCGTAAATCAGGATGATCTTTTAACTCAGGATCATTGCTGATCAATAAGTCAGCAATAGACTTAGCTTCTCGAATAAGGGTCGGGTCCGACAAATACTCAATAAATCGAATTTCTCCGATTCCGCTCTGCTGCGTTCCTAAAACATCTCCAGGACCACGCATTTTAAGGTCAAATTCGGCAATTTTAAAGCCGTCGTTGGTATTCACCATCACCTCAAGCTTCTGATTTCCTGTCTCGGACTTCCCATCCGTAAGTAAAATACAATAACTCTTATGCTCCCCTCGCCCAATTCTTCCTCGCAACTGGTGTAATTGTGCTAAGCCAAAGCGCTCCGCATTATTAATCACCATGATATTTGCGTTCGGGACATCGACACCTACCTCAATCACAGTCGTCGACACCAGAACATCGAGCTGGCCATCGCGAAATTCTGCCATGATCCGATCCTTTTCCTCAGGCTTTATCTTACCGTGAAGCAAGCCCACCTGATACTTTGAAAGTCGCTTGACCCACTTTTCATAGGCTACCACAGCTGACTCCGCGGTAAGCGATTCACTCTCTTCTACCAAAGGGTAAACAATATACCCTTGCCGACCCTGCTCTAATTGCTGCTTTAGAAATTTTGTAACATCCGTCACCTTCGGCTTCACTCGCATCGCTGAAACCAGCATTCCTCGTCCAGCTGGTCGTTCATCCAGAATAGACACATCTAGATCGCCATAAACAGTCAGCGTCAAGGTTCTTGGAATCGGTGTCGCAGTCATCACCAAGACATCAGGCATCACACCTTGCTGAATCAATTGACTGCGTTGATCTACACCAAATTTGTGTTGTTCATCGACAATCACCAAGCCTAAGTCCGTAAATACATCTTCACCAAATAATAGAGCATGTGTTCCCACCACAATCTGTGCTTGATCTAGACCCTCACGACGATTTCCCGTGCATAATCCCACATTCACCCCCAATGGCTCCAGCCACTTTTGAAATCCTAGGTAATGCTGTTCCGCTAAAATTTGAGTAGGCGCCATCATCGCCACTTGAGCCCCACTCTCGACAGCGAGCAACGCCGCACAGAGAGCCACAAAGGTTTTTCCTGAGCCTACATCACCCTGAAGCATTCGGTTCATCGGGTAAGGCGATACCATATCCGTTGCAATCTCTCGAATACTGCGTTTTTGAGCTCCTGTGAGATCAAAAGGTAGGTTCTCATAGAATTGCTTCAATAGCGTTTTTTTAAGTCCCATCACACGCCCTTGCTGACGACGATAATGATGCCTGCGCCAAGCCACATTCAACTGGATCGTGAAAAACTCCTCTAAAGCAAACCTGCGACGTGCTGCATCCTTGGCCTCCATCGTCTCAGGAAAATGAATATCACGATACGCTTCCATCCTAGGGTAAGACTCGTCTACAGAATAACTTTCCTCTAGCGACTTAGCCTCCACCTGCTGAATCAATTGATACACAAATTCACGTAGCCGTCGTTGATTCAAGCCGGAGGTTAATTTATACACTGGGACAATGCGTTGCAAATGCACGGAGACATCTTCACACTCTGAAACGATTTCAAATTCAGGGTGATCGATAACTAGCCTCCCTGCCACGTCCTTCACCTTACCATACAAAACAACCTCATGCCCTGCGGCTAACACCTTTGCAATAAATGGCATATTAAACCAACGACAAGTAATCTGGCTTCCTCCAAAAACAGAATCACCCGAGCCCTCCACTTGCACTTCGTAAACACCTGTCCTCCCCCCAAATCCTTTTCTAACGGAGTCCTTCACCACCCCCATTAAACAAACCGGATCACCACCAGATTGAGAAGGAAAAGCATCGAATCTACGACGATCTTCATACCGCTTAGGAAACCACTCAAGGACATCTTGCACGGTCGTAATGCCTAGCTTTTCAAATGCCTCCCATTCTTTGTGGGAAACTAAAGGTTGTATGGATTCCAATGCAAGCACGCGTCCCCGATTCTACCACTAACTTTGAGTTTCTGCTGACCTTACATCTTGCACTACAATCTGTAATGAAGTTCTTCCTCTAAATGTATTACGATCCACTGTGAAAGCAATATCCCAAGGTGGATTAGGAAGTTGACGTTCACCACCTCCAAAGAAAATAGCATCCTTCTCACAATAGTTCTGACGCATGAACAACTTAATGTGCTTATTCTTCAGATGTCTAGGTGACTCAGTCAGCCAAACATCGCGAGCCATGAACACTGGTTGTGGATTCTGGCTACCGAAGGGCTGAAGTAACTCGTAACTATCCAAAAAGGCCAATGATAATTCGTCAAAGCTCACCTCAGCATCTAAATAAATGCGTGGAGCCCTTTCTTCTGCAGTCGTTTGCTGTAAAACATTCTCGCTGAATGCCTTACGAAACGCATCCATCTTATCCTCATGAACACTAATTCCTGCTGCCATATCGTGTCCGCCACCAGCCACTAAATACTCATCACACGCATGAATCGACGTCACTAAAGAAACTCCTTCCACGCTGCGGCCACTGCCCTTTCCTACTCCGTGCTCATCAATCGCAATGATAAAGGTTGGCTTATGGTATTGGCGCATCAAGCGAGATGCAACAATGCCCACCACACCGGGGTGCCATTCTCTTGAGCCCAAAACGATGACTGACTCTTTTTCCATATCATGATGATCCTCGATCATCTTCAGTGCCTGCTCTCTAATTTTTCGCTCTAAGGACTGACGTTCCACATTGTAACCATCTAACACCTCTGCCATAGCGTCAGCCTCATTCTGATCTTCTGTCAACAACATCGTTAAGGCGTCCGCTGGTTCGTCCATTCGCCCTGCGGCATTAAGACGTGGGCCAATACGGAATCCAACGTCCATACTAGACACTTTCGATTTAATACCGGCCACCCTCTGTAAAGCTTTCAAACCTGGATTATTTGTCTCAGGTAATCGATTGAGGCCATGACGCACCAATAAACGGTTTTCATCTACAAGTGGCACAATATCAGCGATTGTCGCCACTGCCACCATATCGATATAATCCTTTAAATCGACATTCTCGGCACGACGCTTGATCATTAGAGCGTGGGCTAATTTAAAAACCACGCCGGCTGCACATAAATATTCAAATTTACCACCTTGATACTTAGGATTCACTAAAGCCACACAATCAGGACGACCCGCTGGTGACATTTCGTGGTGATCTACAATGATCACATCGATACCTTTTTCGTTCATCTTCTGAACTTCGTCTATCGAGGCGGTTCCACAGTCGACAGTGATCAACAAATCAATGCTCTCGTTTTCTTCAAAAAGTCGCTTCAATGCGATAGTTGAAAGACCGTAGCCTTCTGGGCCACGACGAGGAATAAACGAATGAACGTCCGCACCGTAGGCACGGAGAATCTTCTTCATCAATGCCACTGAGGTGATGCCATCGACATCGTAATCCCCATAAACACAAATCGATTCATTTGCATCAACTGCTTTTAAGATACGAGCTACCGCCAATTCCATTTCTGGCAACTGATAAGGATCCTGTAAATCCCGTAACTTTGGCTGTAAAAAATTTTCGACATCGTCATCCACAATTCCACGTTGGGTCAACAACAGTGACAATATTCGTGGCAAGGATCCTTGTCCCGACTGCACTTCTGGCACCGGTTTAACGATCCATTTTTTATCTTGCCCATCCTTCATTGTTAGTCACACACCATAGTCACCTCCCCATTGCATGCACAAGGTCGATTTTGATTTAATTTAATTTACAGCAACCCAAGCAGTAAACATGCCAGAGCCACGCTTCGACTAAAAATCACTTTGCGGACGGCGTTTGCGCAATGAATACCTTCCGCCGTTCCTCTGACGAATTGGATTGAATACCTCGTCTGCACCAATCTCTTTATATTCGAATACCGTTGCCAGCAACTCACCGAAGCGGCCTTTTGGAAAGCCTCGTTCTTTGAACCACATCAAATATTCAGGCGGCAAATCAATGATCGGCACCCCCCTCGGTGGGTAATCCCTAGGACCAAATTTACCGAAAGGCATATAGCTACGCGAGATCTCCTCTAATAAATTAGCAAAATCCGCACGATCAATATCGGTAAACTCGAACACTACTTACCAGAGAAAACACCCCAATCGAGTTTACCATGATCCTGCTCTAACATTGCAGCCTCATAGACTGCATCTTCATTTTTTGGATTGAGCTCAGCTGACAGAGACATGAACGCACGCGCTAAAAGCACATTGGCCACACCTTCACTGTCTTTCAGATGCTTAGCTCTGGCAAAAAGTAACGATGAGAGGGTCGCACTATTATAAGGTTTCTTACGCTTTTTAGGGAAAATTCCTTTGCTCAATTGAATATTAGCCACCACTGCATCTCTGTTTTTGGGAGAGAGGTGAAGGGCTAAGCCAATATACTTGCGAGCCAAGTCAGTGGATTCTTGATTCCCCTTCTTCTCTACCAGTTGATTCAAGGCATACGCAGTCAAACTCGAAGCGTAGTTATTCTGTTCACGACCAAGCATTTCAAGCCCAGCTTTAAATTTTGATTCTCCGACTTGCACCACTCGGTATTTTCCCGTAAGCTTCACTGTAGGCATCTCGGCCATAGTAGTAGCAGGAAAAACACCGAAGAATAGCATAGCACAGAGTGTCATCTTCTTCAATTTCATGTGCACATCATCTCAGTTCCAGAATCGCAAATCAAGTGACAAATTCAATAAATACACAGACCAAAGCCTCAATGCGTCAGCTCGCACGTGAGAGAGCCGACTCACTCACCCAGCAACAAAAAGAATCGCAATCGCAAAGTATTTGTCATCACCTCTCTGAGTCCATCCGTAAACTCAGCCTACCAGACGGTGCTATCATTGCCAGTTATGCCGGCCTGTCATTTGAACCAGATTTACTCGAGCTGCACTCCAGGCACCCGACCCTACTATTTGCCTACCCCCTCTGCGAACGGGAGGGAATCATGCATTTCCACCTCGTCAATGATCCAAAAGAGTTAATCTCTGGAATGCTAGGGATTCGTGAACCCGACCCGACTGCCCATCCAGAAATCAGCCCCGACGACCTAGCTCTCGTCCTTTGTCCGGCATCGGCCTATACACCCACTGGCGAAAGACTAGGTAAAGGAGGGGCATACTATGACCGCTATTTACAAAAACTCCCTGACACACCTAAGATTGGCATCATTTTTTCACAGCTGCTCTTTGACGTACTGCCTACTGAACAACACGACATTATCATCCCCTGCGTGGTTACCGACCAGTTTGTCACACCCGCTCAATAACCCCAAATCTGTAAGATTCGGAGAATTTACACAATCTAGTTTGCTTTGCGTGCGAGATTCCCTATTTTTCTCTTTGCAGAACAGATTATC
This sequence comes from Vicinamibacteria bacterium, assembly GCA_964194815.1. GTDB lineage: Bacteria > Verrucomicrobiota > Verrucomicrobiia > Verrucomicrobiales > Akkermansiaceae > Rubritalea. The sequence goes on from CAXMOB010000229.1 coordinate 20,745, forward strand.
CATTTACTACTACTCGCCACATGAACGCAATGACCATCATTCTCTCCGCAACAGCATCACTGCTCGTTGCGGCACTTATACTTTTTTGGCAACAAGACAACGGAGCAGCTCAAAATGAGCCAGTTGCAATTAGAAAAGAACTTGCACAGCTCAAGGCTGAGCTAGCGCTATTAAAACAAACCAATAAGCGACACGAAACTGCCGTGGAAAACCAATCCAGTGGCATCCCTGATCAGTCACCATACGGTAAATCAGTTGAGGCTCAAAAAGGTTACGCTCTAACCACAAAGCAAATCGAAGCTAGAGAAATAGAAATCCGCCGTAAGCAAGAGCGACTAGCAATGATGACACCTACGGTGATCAAGCCAGATCTTGCGAATCAACAAATGACCAATACCGCACTCAATTCAGCTAGCAGTGATACATCTACTGCTAGCTCACCAGGAACTACAGTAGGCGACGGATATCAGGACAATATCTCAGCAAGCAAGCAACAGCAACGTCGCCAGTTGATCGCCAACGCCAAAGTGTATGCAATAGTTAAGTTTGTTAAATTTGATGCGGACGGTGACGTTTTCTACGCTCACCTCACAGAAGGTTCTTCACTTGCCGTTGACTCTGAGCTTTCAGTGCGTCGTCAATCAAGCGGCATTTCAGGAAAAGTAAGAGTCCTTGGGTTAATTCCACACGGAACAAAAACAATCCTTAGCCTCACACCACTTACTAAAGGTGTTAGCCAAGCCGCCCTCGTTCTCAAGGTTGGTGATGAGCTGATCCTCCCACCAACTTGGGACCAATAATTCACCATTAATAAATAGGCCTGATTGAAACAGCCGAATACAGAACAGATACTTACCAAACTCCTCGCATGCGAGGAGTTTTCTGTATCATTGAACCAGAGCAAAAACGTTCTAGGGCCAATTCACGAAGCAGGAATAGCTCTCTTAACCGCTGCCAAAGCTAGCCTACAAGAGACACCAGTCAGACTTTGGGTTCTGAACGATGACCCAAAAATGCGGGCAAGCCTGCAAGCTGAAATGCAGCTATGGGGTCAATCGGCCCTCCTCTTCCCCGATCGTATTACACCGATAGGCTCCAACACATTAGACGATCCTGACAACGCAGCTCGCCGCATCGCCATCATTCAACAGCTGCTAGCTCTCCCTACAAAAAATGAAATTATTGTGCTTTCTCCAGAAGCTCTGATGGATGAAGTGCCCAGCCACAGTGCCCTCAAAGAACTATCCTGGCTGGTGCAAGTGAATCATGACCTCGAAATGGAGCAACTCGAAGCCTCATTGCTCGATTATTCCTACGAGAAAGTCCCACAAGTCCACAGCCGTGGCCAATGGGCTCAACGCGGTGGCATCATAGACATTTTTCCATGGCAAGCGCTGCACCCAACACGTATCGAACTCTTTGATACAGAGGTTGAATCGATTCGAGAATTTGACATCCATTCACAAACATCACGACGTAAAATCAAGTCCACACAATTGCTTCTTAGCGAGCCTACGAATCAATCCACGCTGGCCGATTACGTCCACAAGTCTGACCTCGTGATCTCCTGCGGTGAAGCACCACACCCAAAAGCAAACCTACATTTTAGCTCTGGCCCAAAAACTGACCACAAAGGTATAGAAGACTACAGCACAGCCTGTCAGCCAACTCCACTTCCAGCATTCTCCGCAGGCGACTTCGTCATGCAAGAGAACCAAAGAAAACTCTTCGAGAATCAAATTAATAGCTGGAAGCTGGACCAATGGACCACCTATCTCTTCTTTGCAACATCTGGCGAGCAATTACGCTTCGATGAGTTGATGGGCGATGCCTTTTGTCACGATCATGGAATTATCCCACGGGCTGGTAACCTGCCCGCTGGCGGTTGCTTCCCTAGTGCGAAAATCGCCCTACTCTCATCGCCTCAGTTATTTGGACGCAGTAATATCCAAACAAGAGAGAATAGCCAACTCAACCACCAAAGACGAGCTCAAGCACAGGCTGATCTCGAAGACATCCAAGGCGGCGAACTCGTCGTGCACAACGAGTATGGCATCGGTCGATTCAAAGAAATTGCTGTCAACTTAGATGGGCTCGAAGAAATCCACCTCCGCTTTCGCGATGGCGTCATCCTCTCGGTCCCGATCGACCAATCCCACCTCGTCTCCCGCTATGTCGGCATGGGAGGCAAGACGCCCCAGCTGTCGAAAATCGGCGACGGCAAATGGTCAAAAACCAAAAAAACGGCAGAAAGTGCTATCCTCGATTACGCCGCCCAATTACTCAAAGTTCAAGCGGAGCGCCATGGTCGCCCTGGCAGACCTCACCAACCAGATGGAAAATGGATGTGGGAATTTGAAAACTCATTCCCTCACAAAGAAACTACCGGTCAGCTAGAATCCATCGAGGATGTCAAAGCGGACATGGAATCAAATAAACCAATGGATCGACTCATCTGCGGTGACGTTGGTTTTGGTAAAACTGAAGTTGCCATTCGTGCGATCTTCAAAGCGGCCGTCAGTGGCAAACAGGCAGCTATACTTGTGCCAACAACCGTGTTGGCTGAGCAGCATTGGAGAAACTTTCAAGAACGCATGAGCCACTTCCCCCTACGCATTGAGTTGCTCAACCGCTTTCGCAAACCTGCTGAAGTGCGCTCTACCCTCAAAGGCTTAGCTGACGGCTCCGTCGATATCGTTGTTGGCACCCACCGCCTCGTTTCAGATGACATCGTCTTCCACGACTTAGGACTCGTCGTCATTGATGAAGAACAACGCTTTGGGGTCAGACATAAAGAAAAGTTTAAACAGCGCTTTTCACAAGTCGATGTTCTCACCCTTTCTGCCACACCAATTCCACGCACTCTTTACCTCTCGCTCATGGGCGCTCGCGATATGTCGACGATCGATACTCCGCCACCCAATAAAGTTCCGGTACGGACCTCTATCTGTGGTTATGATGAACGCATCATCCGCGACACCATCCAGCGGGAAATCAAGCGAGGTGGACAAGTCTTCTTCCTCCACAACCGTGTGCAATCAATCGATGCAATGCGTAACACCATAAGCAAGCTTGTGCCCGAAGCCAGTATTGTCATCGGCCATGGTCAAATGGAAAAGAATCAACTAGAGGACGTCATGAGCAAGTTCGTGCGTGGCGAAGCCGACATCCTCCTCTCCACCACCATCATTGAAAGTGGCATCGACATTCCTAATGCGAACACCATCATTATCGACCGAGCAGATCGCTTTGGTCTTGCCGACCTCTACCAACTACGTGGTCGAGTCGGGCGTGGTGCACAACAAGCCTACGCCGTTCTACTCATCCCTAGAGATCTAATGAGCACAGATGCAAAACGCCGTATCCAAGCGATTCAACAATACACAGCTTTGGGGTCTGGCTTTAAAATTGCCATGCGTGACCTTGAAATCCGAGGTGCGGGAAACCTTCTAGGAACAAAACAATCAGGTCACATCTCAGCAGTAGGTTTCGACCTCTACTGTCAATTACTCAAACAAAGCATCGATCGACTCAGAGGCAATGCCCCTATTCAGCGCGTCGATGTCCTGCTGCGTGCAGATTTTCTCTATTTTAATGAAGGTATGGAAAAGCCTGCCGCTCTTCCCTGTTACCTACCGGCAGCATATATGTCCGAAGCACGCATGCGCATCCAAGCGTATAAGCGGCTTGCGGAAACAACTTCGGCAAAAGACCTCAAAAATCTCCGCATCGAATGGAAAGATCGCTACGGCAAGCTCCCTGAACCAGTGGAGCATCTTATCCTCTCAACCTCGCTTAAAATGGCTGCCGCCCAAGCAAACATCTCTGCAATCGAGATTAAAGGACAGAAGTTGATGCTCACGCGTAACGGACAATTCATTCAACTTGAAGGAAAGCGATTCCCAAGGTTGACAGAAGTCGATCCACAGAAGAAACTCTCACAAGCAATTGACATGCTCCGATCTATTTAATTTTCAAGACACACCATGAAACGTCTCATCATATCAGCCCTCCCGATCACTTCAGTACTTGTTCTCACACAGTGTGCTCAACTTAACAAAGTGCAGGACTGGATCCCAGGTGGAGCCACTTCTGTCACAAAGCAAACAGAAGGATCAGACTATTACGATGGTAAGTTGCGCCAAGGCAACCTCAATAGCATCGCAGCCAAAGTCGACGGAAGTGTGGTCACACGCAATGAACTCAACTTCATGCTTTCACCAATCCGCAAACAACTTGCAGCACAATTCCCTCGTAGAGGTTCTCAATACTCTGGAGAAATGAGCAAAGCTAAGGATCAAGTCTTTCAAGAATTGATCGACCGCGAACTCATTCTTAATGAATTCTCAACCATTGGCGGAGTGATCCCACCTCGTGAGATTGATCGTGAAATCAATAACCGCATCCAACGTCTCTACAGTGGCAAGCGTTCACTCTACCTCACAGACCTGCGTAAAAATGGGCTCTCACAGGCAAAGTACCGCAATCTCGTTGAACGCACCATCGCTGTAGGTGCAATGAAAGCACAACACCTCAACGACTTTGCACCTCCAACCACAGATGAGCTTCAAAAAGAATACAACAAGTTTAGTGATAAACTCCGCGATATTTCTAAGGACAAAGCAGCCTATAAAAAGATTTGGATCCCAGCAAAATCAAACGATCTTGGCTCAACTCCTGAATCACAGTTAGAACTTGCTGAAGACCTCGCCAAACGCATCCGCAAAGGTGAAAGTTTCTCAAAGCTAGCCAAAGAACATTCCTCAGATGCCTATGCTAGTGATGGTGGCCAATGGCCATTAACTCCACGTATGGACTTCCCTGTTCACTTTGCCCCAATCGTTTTCAAAGAACCTATCGGTAAAATCATTGGCCCACTCGCGGACAAACATGGCTTCCATATCATTAAGGTTACGCAACGTATCAATGGTCCATCTCCAGTACTTTCAAAAGTTCGTACACAACTAGAACAACGTGTCATTGCTGACAAGTCTGCTGCACGCTTCAAGCGTTGGATCGAAAGACTACGCAACAATGCGGACATCGTTAGATACTAGTAAGGCCATGCGTCACATAGGTATAACACTGGGTGACCAAGCAGGAGTTGGCCCAGAAGTAGTTCAGGCAGCTCTCGATTCTAAAGTTTGGCCAGAAGATGTAAGCTTCCATATTATTGGAGAACGCGTCAACGCCACTCCAGGAAAGCCTGACCTAGTCACTGCCCAAGCATCCTTAGATGCACTCGAACAAGGAGTTTCGATGCTGAACAATGGCGACATTGACTCAATTGTCACCGCCCCTGTCGCAAAGGAATGGTTGCATAAAGTAGGATTCAACTATCCTGGGCAAACAGAATTTTTTGCAGCCAGAATGGATTGTGACGACGTTGCGATGTGCCTCACCGGCCCATCACTAACAGTCGCATTAGTCACCATTCACATCGCATTACAGCAAGTGCCAAAGGTACTCACCGCAAAAGAGATCATTCGTATTGGAAATCTTCTCAAGCACTTCTGTGAAAGGAAAAATAACCGCCCCGCACGTATTGCCGTCTGTGGACTCAATCCCCATGCAGGAGAAAATGGTGCATTTGGCACTGAAGATATTGAACGTATCGTCCCTGCCATCTCACAGCTCAATTCTGAAAAAGAAACGTTCTTTGGACCGTTTCCGCCAGATACTATTTTTAGACCAGCAGTAAATGGAGAGTATGATGCAGTCCTGTGCATGTATCACGACCAAGGCCTCATCCCACTCAAGCTACTTGATTTTGATACCGGTGTGAATATCACCCTAGGCTTGCCTAGAGCACGCACCAGCCCAGACCATGGCACAGCCTTTGACATAGCGGGGAAAGGCATTGCTAGCCACAGCTCGATGGCCCATGCCATCCAGCTAGCGATTGACCTAGCCTAGTGGGTTCGCGTGCCCCCCTCCCTAGAAGACCATGTAGCTTTTGAGAACTTCCTAGATTAAACATATGAAACATGATAAGATACCTATGGATTTTCTTATTTAATAACATATAAAAATATGACTTGGGTAAACCAGCACCTCAAAAACATCAGGTTAAATCGCTGTCAAATATACGTCACCTCAGCAGAATCAGATGAAATCGATTACTTTGTGAACCAATACATCAAAAGCCGTAAACTGGAGGACTGTTTGTGGAGGCGACTGCTATTTAGGATCAATATTCGCAACTATCCCGCAATTGAGCCAATTTTAAAATCAGACATCGCTAAGTACCTAGACCGAATCTATAAGCATTAACTCTCTTGTCAAGATACACCCAGTACTAATATAGTCACTCAAAACTCCATTATAAAGCAAGCATCGGTCACCAATATTGTAGCCTACCCCTTCATACATTTAAGGCAACCTCCGGCAACTAGCGGTGCTGACGTATTGAATATTAATTTATGATTTTTGGAGGTTACACCTAATTTGCTTTAAACTTACCCTGCAGGCAGAAAATGAAAACTGCGTGTAGCTTCGTTCACTTTTTGGAGTGGATAATACCCACTCCAAAAAGTCGCCTCGCTCAACTTGCTTTTCTTTCCCGCGTCAGCACCGCTAGTTACCGGAGGTTGCCTTAAGGTTTCTTTTAAAACTTTATAAAGAATCACAAAGATCCTTTACGTTCCTTTATATAGGGCACGCAATGCAACTTCCCACCAGAATCCTCTTCAATGCTTACAGCACCCGTCTCACTTTGTAGGTAAAGTTGGTAACCTCCCTGCTGTATTTCCTTTTTCCAACCATAGTCTCGCTGCTCAGACCATCGTCGAGGAAACCCGGTCGCAATAATCACCTTGGGTGCCACAGCATTGATAAAATCAATTTGTGTCGATCCACCGTCGGCGTGTTTTCCTAACACCAGAACA
>CAXMOB010000230.1:0-2408 GCA_964194815.1 Vicinamibacteria bacterium
GGGGCTAAAGAACCCTATTTATGGGGCTCAGATCGAGGCGACCGACATTGCGGTGGGGCGTGTGCTTGATGAATTGGATAAACTGGGGATCGCGGACAACACGCTGGTTATTTTTACTAGTGACAACGGCGGTTGGAGTGGCGCCACTGATAACCGTCCCTTACACAAGGGTAAGGGTTATCTCTACGAGGGCGGGATACGTGTTCCGCTGATCATCCGCTGGCCAGGTGTGACCAAGGCGGGAGTGACCGATCCCACACCGGTGATCTCGATGGATCTAACTGCGACTATCCATGACGCGGCCGGGATTTCGCTGAAGAAGGGAGAGACTCTTGATGGTGCGTCACTTAAGCAGGTTATTGAGGGAAAGAAGGTATCGCGTGAGCCACTCTTTTTCCACTATCCGCACTGGGCTTTCCACAAGGAAAATCGTCCGGGATCGGCAATCCGAGACGGAAAGTACAAGCTCATTCTCCGCTATGACGATGACACGGTGGAGCTCTATGACCTGAATGCCGATCTTGGTGAAAAAAACGACTTGTCAGCCAAGCTCCCAGAGGTGGCAGCGAAGCTCAGGGCAAGGCTTGTGGATTGGCTGAAAAAAACTGGTGCAGGAATACCACAACGACTTAAGTAGGATGCTCGCGAAGCTCCTGATGACGGTCATTTTTTAACTCATAGTAACAAATAGAGAATGACTAAATACACGAGAATGATTTGTGCAATAATTGTTGCTGTCACGAGCACAATCTTTGCCGTTGAATCTCCGCTGCCTGATCCGCTCATATCTAACGCAGGTGAGAAGATCACGACCGTCGAGCAATGGCGGAAGACGCGACGTCCAGAGATCCTGGAGTTATTCCGGGCCAACGTTTACGGTCGGGCTCCCATTGGTCGACCAGATGACCTTCGTTTCGAGGTGAAGGAACTCAATAAAAATGCTCTAGGTGGTGCAGCTACCTTCAAGCACATCAATATTCATTTCTCAGGAGTTGGTGGCAAGGGAATGATCAAACTGATGTTATTTATACCCAATAAAGTCTTGAAGCCCGCACCTGGGTTCCTGTTGATCTGCAATCGCGACCGAGAGAATATAGACCCAACGAGGAAGAATAAAAGTACCTTCTGGCCGGTTGAGCGCATCGTTGAGCGCGGTTATGTCGCTGCAACCTTTCATAATTCTGATCTCGATCCAGATGAACATGATGGTTTCAAGAATGGGGCACATGGAATTTTCGACTCCAAGGATTCCAAGCGACCCGCAGATGCATGGGGAACTATCTCTGCCTGGGCTTGGGGTGCCAGCCGTGTGATGGATTACTTCGAGACCGATAAAGACATCGACGAAAAGCACATCGCCGTCGTGGGTCATTCTCGCGGTGGTAAGACTGCTCTTTGGTGTGGAGCTGAAGACGAGCGTTTTGCTTTAACTGTTAGTAATAACTCGGGTAGCACTGGCGCTGCCTTGGCTCGGAATAAGACGAAGCGTCATCAGGAAGGCAAGGTGAGAGGTGAGCGCGTTAAGGACATTAACAAAAGGTTCCCTCATTGGTGCTGTAGTAATTACAAGAAGTTCAGTGACAACGAAGATGAGTTGCCTGTCGATCAACATGAATTGATTGCGTTGATGGCTCCCAGGTTAGTCTACGTGGCTAGTGCCTCAGAAGATTTTTGGGCTGATCAAGAAGGAGAGTTTTTGTCATGCTTTCACGCCGGGCCTGTGTGCCAACTTTTCGGTCTACGTGGTGTGGGAGCGATGAAAATGCCTAAAATCCAACAGCCTTTGCACACTGGTCACATTGGGCACCACATCCGAGAGGGGAAACATAACTTGGTAGAATACGACTGGAATTGCTATATGGACTTCGCTGACAAGCATTGGAAAATCGCTAGAATTAAAACCGAAAAATAAAAAGGACCAATATGTTAATCAATCGAATGCTGTTAAAATCACTGTGCCTTTTTGTAATGGTGGGCTTGATGTGTGGAAACTCTGCCGCTTCTGAGCAGGCTATAAAACTCTCACTTAACACCGCCAAAACGAATGATTTGACAGTCAAGGACTTGGGTGGAGGCGAGTACGAAATCTCTACCACGGGGGTAGACCCCTATGTACTCACCAAGAAACTTTCGAAACCAGTAGGTACAAATACCCTGTCCGTTTTATCTTTCGAGACCTTTGCTTTTAAGGGTATAAAGAACGTCCAAGTATTTTTTGCTCCCCCTATAGCTGAAGCACATTCAGTCTCTGGGCTAAAGATTGAGTCCAGCGAAGGCTGGGTTCCTTTTTCCGTCAATCTGATGCAATCACCGCAATGGAAAAAGGGAAAGAATTCCTTCCGTATTGACTTCGGAACGAAACCGCAACGGACGTTTCGTATTCGTAATCTTCAACTACGCGAATTGAA
>CAXMOB010000231.1:0-9476 GCA_964194815.1 Vicinamibacteria bacterium
ATTTCCTTTTTCCAACCATAGTCTCGCTGCTCAGACCATCGTCGAGGAAACCCGGTCGCAATAATCACCTTGGGTGCCACAGCATTGATAAAATCAATTTGTGTCGATCCACCGTCGGCGTGTTTTCCTAACACCAGAACATCAGCCTTAAGGTCAGCGCCACCCTGTAAAAGAGCTCTCTCAACCACAAAACCTCCATCGTTGATGAACAGAATTTTGGAACCATCCCAATGCAACATCAAGACTAGCCCGGAATCATCACTGGAGCGAACCCCCATCTCAGCACCGTTGTAGAGAACTTCAATCTGCACCTTTTCAGAGATTGAATAAAGTTCCCCAAGCTTGGCAGTCAAAATAGACACCCCACTCCCCTGAAGTTGCTGTAGGTAGGCCTGCTGTGAACTATTACCAAATCGAAGTGTAGGAGCTAGGATTTGTTGCACATCATGGTGCTCAATCACACTGGCAAGCCCACCAGAATGATTTACATCAGCATGCGATAGCATAACGCTATCCACCCCACGTTTAAAGTGAGCTAAAGCCTTCTCCACGTCTCGTGCTGTATGGATTCCACCAGTATCGATCAAGGTCCCTCCTCCAAAATTAAGGTAAACTGCACCACCAGATTTAACATCGAACACCTCTACACTCTCACCGGTATCTTGCTCGAATTTATAGTGGCCATAGGCGGAACTCGCAGCCTCTCCCACCAACCATCTTGAACTCGCTGCCACCGCTCCATTTAATTGATTCACGCCATTGGATAACGAATCACTAACCACACCTACACTTAGACTTATCATACTCAACCACATGACTAACGTTAGAGAGAGAACAACTGGAACCCCAATGATAAGTCCAATAGGAGAAACCATTTTAAAATAGAGAGCAATTAAAGGGGCCGACCCCATCCATGCAGAAAATGTAACCGCTAGTCCTGAAGTCAGCCATTGACGTGCTTTCCACCACCGTTCTTGCCATTTAGAATACAGCGATCTCGGTAAGAATGGTTCCATCCATTCGATCCAGGCAAAGCGGGCATGCCAAAATGTTGACATCATCACAATCGCTATCAACACACCAAAGCTTAACTGAAACCCTGGGTTAAACAACTGATGTGAATCCATCGCTAATAGCACCACTCCACTGGCTGCCATGCTATTCAGAACCTTCGGCTTTCGATAGACCAGATACCCAGACAGAAAAATAGTCGCCATCACACAAGCCCGCACCGCAGGAGTGCCCCAGCCAGTGATCCCAGTGTAGAACACCATCATCACAATGGTCAGTGGGATGTACACCCAGATCGGAAGACGTAGAGCACGTAGTAATAACAACACTCCCATTCCCGCTAACATGACGTGTAATCCACTCACTGCGAAAACATGCATGGCTCCACTCAGCCGAAAATCCTCCGTCAGAGGGTCACCTCGTCCATAGCGTTCGCCCAAGAACATCGAATGAATCACCTTCACTTGCTCAGGCTCCTCAATCCCGGAAGCTAGTCGTTCTTTCACCCAGTCACGCACTTTTGTAAAAGAAGCTAAGCTAGCGTATACTGGATCTTTGGCCACTAAACGGCTATCCCCAATCATGACCCCGGCTACCCCTTTCCTCCAAAGCCAATCTTGCTCGTTAAAAGCTCCTGGATTTCTAGCCTGTTCCGCAGGTCTACCCCACCCTTCAACTATCACCACATCTCCTAATGCATACTGTGACAAGGAATCTAACATGATTTCTGAACCAATCGGGATAACACGCGATCGTTCAACCTTAGCAATACAACGCCCACCTCGGAGCGTATCAACGACAAGTAACTGGCATTGGCTTTCTTTACCAATGGTCGCATTCACCTCTGCCTGCTTTTGTAAACGAGACCAATGCATACCAGCAATCATGCCAGCACTCAGAATTGCAATGCAGCTTATCCGAGGTGCCACATACACAAGTATCGGCAAAAAGAGCAAAGGAAGGACCCAATAGACACCTTCTTTATCTACAGCTAACACTACCAAGACTGCAGTCAAAAAGACGGGCAACAAGGGCCAGCGGCGACATAGTTTTTCACCTAGTAATCCTAACGACTTAATCCATATAAAGCTGGAGGGCATGGTGTGGGAATTTTATTCAATCGAGATTAGGATGTCGCGAGCTCTTGCACCATCAGCAGGCCCAATAATACGACGATCTTCTAATATATCCATCATCCGTGCAGCTCTGGTGTAGCCTAAGCGGAGTCGACGTTGAAGCAGAGACGTGCTGGCTTTACCTTCTGCCTTAATCACTTCCATGCACTTGAGGTAACATTCCTCGTCTGCTTCATTCACGCCATCATCACTATCACTATCACTATCCGAACCACCACTTTCAATACTTTGCTGGACTGATTCCTCAAACTTTTGATCACATTGGTTACTACAGAAATCAACAATGGCTTCCACTTCTTCATCAGAAACAAATGCTCCTTGAGAGCGTTCTAACTTCGCAGAGCCAGGAGGGAGATACAGCATATCACCTTTACCAACAAGTTTGTCAGCTCCTTTGGTGTCGAGAATAACCCGTGAGTCGAGAGCTGAAGAAACCTGGAAGGCAATACGACTAGGAATGTTCGCTTTGATAATCCCAGTGACCACATCAGCACGCGGTGTTTGTGTCGCAATGATCAAGTGAATACCTGCAGCACGTGCCTTCTGTGCGATACGTGCAATATTTCCCTCCACATCCGCAGGAGCGGTCTGCATCAAGTCTGCAAGCTCATCAATGATCACAACAATGTAAGGGATGCGATCAGGCACCTCTTCTTCAAATTCTAACTCGTCCTCATCTTGGCTAGCAGATGGTCCAAGATCACCGTCTTCAAATGCTCTCGCAATTGATTCAATGTGCTCTTCGTCCACCACTTCCACGTCCTCTTCAGCTTCGGTCACTTCTGCTTCCTCAGGGATTTCTTCTTTTTCTGGGCGTGTGCGCTCATTGAAACTATCAAAGTTTCGGACATTGCACTTCGCGAAAATACGGTAGCGCTTTTCCATTTCGTTCACTACCCATCTCAACGCGGAAACCACCTTATTCGGATCGGTCACCACCGGCACAACCAGGTGAGGTAAAGCACCATAAACCTGCATTTCAACCACCTTCGGATCAACCATGATGAAGCGTAGTTCGTCCGGGCTAAACTTGAATAAGATCGAGACGATAATTGAGTTAATACAAACCGACTTACCAGAACCAGTTGCACCAGCCACGAGTAAGTGTGGCATTGCAGCCAAATCACCAATCACGATATTACCATAGACATCCTTGCCTAAAGCCAGTGGGATCTTCTTCTTAGCATTTGTGAAGCCTTCATCCTGAAGAAGCTCACGCAATGGAACCGCAACTTTATTATCATTCGCAATCTCAATACCAACAGTATCTTTTCCAGGAATAGGAGCTAAAATATTAATCCTCTCCGCCTTCGTTGCACGTGCCAAATCGGCTTCTAGCTGCGTGATACGTGAAACTCTAAGACCCAAACTAGGATACACTTCATAACGAGTAATCGTTGGGCCACGAGTGATATCACCAGCAGTCACATCCACCCCAAAGGCCTTGAGAGTTTCAACAATGATGCTTTGGGTCTCGATTAGTTCATCCTTGTCAGCCTGAGATTCGTCTGGTGGAGCGTCATCATAATCGAGTAGATCAAAGCCTGGAGTTTCATAGTTTTCATAACCACCGACGACTAAACTTGGATTATCAGACTTCTTCTTTTGAAAAGGTTTTGCTCCTGGCTCTAAATTCATAGCAGCACGTCTTTGGGATGCATCCACGATTTTAGGCGGTGGAACATTTCTTGTCGATTCCTTCACCTCATTCTTCGTAAGTTTAGCTGATTTAGGAGGTTCAATAGCTTTTGCCTTAGCTAATTTGCTTGGTAAATCTAAAGGAAGCTCATCTTCTTTCCTAGCTGAACCCTTCTTCATCACTTCAGCAGCACGACGATCAGCGTCACGTTCAGCCTGTCGTTCAGCACGAAGTTTATCTTTCTCTGCTTGCTTATCACGTTCAACGCGAAGCTTCTGCTTTGCCTCTGAACGGTTTTCACGGAACGATTTCCATTTCTCCGATAAGATGGTGACAACCGCCCTAGTAAATTTGACGGGATGCATACCAGTCAACAAAATCATCCCTACTGTATAGGCCAGTGAAAGCACAATAATCGCTCCTGGTTTTGCCAGTAACATTTCTAAAAGCTTCGTCCCCAACCAAAATCCAATCCATCCGCCCGTTAGGTAAACTGTCTCGCCTGCTTCAGTAGCATCGAGTGAAAGCCTCGCAGCCCAACCTCTTAATGGACCATCTAAAACAGCCAGCAAACAAGCACCAGTAATCAAAAATGCAATCAAGCCAATCCACTTCCGCTTAGTCCAAGTGGAATCCATTACAGCATAAGCAACACCGAGCCAAATCATCGCCACTGGCATCAAATAACCAGCGGCACCAATCATACAAAACACACTGTACGCAAGTAAGGCACCTACTACCCCAATCCAGTTCTGCACTGGCACTGCCGCATCTCTTGGTACACCCGTGATAAACTCAGGTAGATCGACAGGACTAAAGGTCACCATCGCCATAAAGAGTAATATCCCAAGTCCGCACAAAACAATACCTGCCACCTCGTTAAACCAACTTGGTAACTCGCTTCCTACTTCTTCTTTCTTCTTTTTTGGGCGATTAGATGCGGCCATAATGGTAATAGACTAGCACTAGAATCACTGCCCGTACTACTGATAGCAAGCGATAAACGCCTTTTTGTTAATAAAACTAGACTATCAAGTAATAATTCGGCTATCCAGATGGAATGTCTGGCCCGAAGTATAAGGCATATCAAGATGTAAGGTCCTAATGAATGCAGCTACTGCAGCAGGAGTATTGAATATCTTCAAACAATGATCGCCCTTTACCTGCTCCCTTCTGGCATCGTCAACATCTACAGTCATTGCCGTTTGCATCCACCCAGGTACCACACAGTTCACTCGAATCCCTCGTCCGCCGAGTTCTTGGGCCAGTGACTTAGTCAGTCCTTCGAGGGCAGCCTTTGCCGAAGCATAGTTCACCTGACCAACTGGGGGGCTAAATCCACTGTAGCTACTAACAAAAATAATGTGCCCAGACCGGGCTTTCACCATCTTCTTCGTAGCTGCCTTAGCACAAAGAAACGCTCCACGTAGATTGACGGCCATGGCGTCATCCCACATCCCCTCAGAAAGCTTCATCAAAATCGCATCAAATGTCTTACCGGCATTACACACCAATAAATCAATCGATTCCATAGCTGAAAAATAACTCTCCACACTCGCCTCAGATGTCACGTCCATCACATTTCTCCCAGGGCTATGCACAACAGAATCACCCGCCAACTTACCAGCTAGTGCTTTAGCTAAATCTCCCTCTCCTCCCGTGATCACTGAAACCATAAAAATACGCTATGACATTGCCACCCACGGGTCAACTCTTCGTCAAATGGCAAACACTGCAATTATTTAAAATTGCCGTAATTACGGGCAAGGTGATCGCTCTCAAAAAGTAAATTTTACTCAATTCTCTAAGCTTTGGCGTTTCGGTGCCAGAGCTTTTTTATACCCTTCACACTGAGCCAGCCAATCATCACGATCGACAATATACTAACCGCCCATAACCACCATGGAAGTTGCACAGTCAAAGCCACCTCCTGCTTCATTTCTCTCACATCAGACATCTTGTAACTCCACTCTAATTTTCTTCCATCGTCAGAAACTCGATGTGCATTACTCGAATCACACGCATAAGGTAAATTCAATACATACTCAAACTGCACATTCCGTAATAGTTCGGGGTTCCCAAAAGATTCCACACCAATAACAACAGGAAGTAATATATCACGATTCCACCGCACACGAAGACCGGATTGCTGAATCGTCAACGCTCCCATCATATCCCCAAGCGTGCTCCCCCCTTGAGTACTAGGACGCACGTAAGATTCCTGCTCAAGTAGACGCCGTAAGGCAAACACTGAGTCAAACTTCACTGTCGCATCCACTACTGTGTAAATAGATTCAGGTCGCAACGTATACGTTTCGGCACGCACCCCTGAATGACGTGTTAACAGTTCCTTAAGCTCGTCCCTAACCTCCTTCAAGCGCTCGTAACTCACACTTGCTTGAGGAATAGAATAGCTCAATATAATTTCTCCAGAACCATCCTCTTTAATCGTTATTTCCTCCCTCCCAATCGCCTTAGGCAAATCTACGGAAAAGTCCTGATGAATACCTGAAACCAAAATATCTTTCAATCGAAACTGCCATGAAACGGACTTACTGTCAGTCGACACCTTACCCTTCAAGCTCTTCAGCGGAAGTGGCAAATGGATTGTATACCGAAAGGTTGAATCACCAAGTAAGCTACTCCGTTCAACAACAGCAGCAGGCAACAGCCCTAAAATATCAACATCCCGTTGAAAACTAAAAGTCCCATTATCCGAAATTTTGCCCACCACCTTACCCAGGGCAATAGCTAGCATCACATCATCCTCCAACTTAGATTGCTGTAGTTGCTCAGCAATTTGATACAATTGTAATAAGGCTCTCGCAGAATTGACTTCCATCTCCATCGCAATGTGCCATTTCCCCCATTGCTTCAATGCCTCATTACGTTTCAAATGCACCCCGTCGACCTTCCCCAGTAGTGACTCCAAACGTACAGGAATTGACAACACTCTACCATCTTCCACTCCTACCGTAGGAAAAGTATAATCTACATTCACTGTCGCCGATCCATCTTCGCGGAGCCACACCTCCTCATTGCCGTCTACAAGACAACTCGAAAGCAAACCACAGATGAACATGCATCCGCAAAGTAGTAACAATTTCACCACAACGTCACGCTACAAAAAAGGCTACCCAGTGGGTAGCCTAAAGATTCAGTGAATAAATAAAGGAGGCTCTAGCGCTTCAACTCCCAGATCTCACAAAGCTGATTTTGAGACGCTTCAGACTTAGAAAATCTATCGGTTTGCCCAAGGAAGAGCGCCTTTACTGTTTGGCCTTCAGCCTTGAGCTTTTGCACGATTGTGGCTACTGCGGTCGCACGCTTAGAGGACAAGGCAAAGTTCGTTGCTTTATTTCCAGTATTAGACGCATAACCAACAACAAGGATAAATGATTTTTCACCAGAAGACGCTATAGACTTGGCTAGTAGACCTTCTTGCACTTTACCCACTGTAGAAACTCCCTCATTAAAACGGACCACATTTAACTTCTTCGCATTCGCTTGGGTTTCCAAACCACCATAAGCAGCTTCTAGAGCATCACCTCCAGACGACTTAATCACCTTCAATGCTTCAACAAACGCTGCCGCGTTAGGACTAAGGTCAGATGCCTTTTCAACAAACAGACGAAAACGGTTGAGTTCATTTTTTAAACGAGCTACTTCCTTCTTGGCGCTATTATATTCCTCTTTGTAAGCAGTAAGTTGTGCTTTATCACCAAAACCATCTGTAATATTTTGCTTTGCTGCAGCGAGATTCTTAAGAGCTTGTTCTGCATCACTGCGAAGTAAGGCCACCTCATTCATCAACCTAGTATTTTCCGCCTTTAGCAAGCGAGAAGTGTCCGCTGAACGTAATTTTTGAAGCTCTAGTAAATAGCTGTGGTTGAGTTTTTTACCATTCTCAACTTCGACTTGAAGAAGTTTAACTTGTGCAACAGCTCCTGTATTAGCAGAGGCTTCCTGAGAAAGGTTAGAAACCTGAGCTTTCAGAGCAAGCATTTGATCTGTGATACCGTCTCGAGCTTGTTCTGCACCTTCTTTACTTGAGAGAGCCTCCTTCAAGGCTGTGTCTTTTAGCTGTAAACGTTGCCCCAAGGCTCTGGAATCTTCCATCAACCGTGCTGCGATCTGCTGATCAGTCTCCGTAGCCACGTCGCCTGAGGCCCCCCCCTCAACCGCAGTCGTTGCCCCAGATTCGTTCTTTTTTCCTAAAAGTAGGACAAGCAGTGCAGTAAGTAATACGGATACGACGACCACTAAGATCGTTTGCACAACTTGACTCCCTTGATTTGATTTCGTTTCAGCCATAATATAAATAGTCTAGAGGGGATGTATCACAAATTTGAGCCGCGGCAAGCCATCTATTGCATCCTTATGTAAATTCTACTATAATCACTTCACTGAATGATTCGCCAGCTACGCTACGTAATACCACTCTGAGTTTCAAAAGAGCCTAATGCGAGGCTGATTTCTTCTTAAAACAAGACGTGATGAAGAAGCGATGCGGGCATCGTGACTGAAGAATAACGCTGATTTTATAAGAAAGAAGCGAGTTCTAATCTAACATTGCGGAGCCTAGATTTTCACACCCTGAAAATTCACATTTGCCTCTTTTGTTTCTCAGAATGGTATAACACAACAACACAACGATTATGGACGACTACGACAGACGCACTTTTATTAAAACATCACTTCCTGGTTTCCTAGGGTTAGCCCTTTCTTTACCTGCGATTAGTGCATTTGCCAATAAAGCCAACGCCTTCGAGGGGCGTCAGTTCACTAAAGGCAAAATGAATTGGGATGCCTATCTGACTAAAGTCAATGAAGTGGTCCAACAACAGCACCTTGATAACTGGACTGAAGAGCACTACCTCAAACAAGTCATTCAGCTAGCTCGACAACTCAACCTGCAAGATCCAGTTCTACAGGAAGGATTTAAAACAGGCCTAAAAGGAGCAAAAAACGGCAGAGTCGACTTCACGGACCTCGAAAAAAATAAAACTTTCGCTGTCTGCTTACTCGATTTTCAAGAGGGAGAACGCATCAACCCGCACGACCACCCAGGAATGACAGGTGTCATTCAATGTGCATCAGGATCTATACAGGTAGACAACTACGACTTCTTCCAGAAACGCCAAGGCAGAGATACCGTGCTGCTAAAACACACAGCGAACGAATCAATGAAGCCTGGTAATGTATCCTCACTCACATCAAAAGCTCGAAATATCCACCAATTAGTTGCCAACAAACCAACTCAATTAGTCGACGTCTTCTCACCTCCATACGATCCTCAAAGAGCCACTAAATCATCTTGGTACAAACTCGACTCAGAACTATTTGAGGGACACAAAGGGCTCTACGAGGCTCAAGTGAGATCATAACTGCACCATAAGCCTACAACGCACCTTACTTACGTTTCTTAACAATAAGCTCCTGTTTCACTTTCTTGCCATTTTTATCAATGAGGGTAAACTCACCGCCAGAGCGACGCGCTAACTCAGCCATGGCAGTTCGAGCTGCAGGCTCCATTAAAGCTATCGTGTTCACACGGATTTTACGAGTCTTAGCAGTATTACCCAGCTCTATAGCCTTTTGTAAAGAATCGGCACCAGAAGAACCATCCGTAAGAAATACCACAAGTTCAGGTTTAGGATCCATATCAAAGGCCATTTCGAGAGGTGCCG
>CAXMOB010000232.1:0-11758 GCA_964194815.1 Vicinamibacteria bacterium
ATGAAGTCGCGCATACGTTCTTCGGAACCTTCCATATCGCCAGACGGATACATAGGGCGAAGAATTGGGTCATTTGGAACCTTGCGGTAAAAGGCTGCGATGAGGTCGATGAGCCCTTGGCGGCCCACTTTTTCCATGATGAATGCTTCGTTCATTAAATTGTATTATTCGAGGACGTCTACAGGTTCCTCATCTTGGTATTTGCTGACCTTCCACTGATTGTCTTTTTTGACGAGTGATCTGGTGCTTTTAAACGTCTGGTCATTGCTCAGTTTATTAGAGGTTTTCATCAGCACGGTGATGACGACCGTGGCCTTGGTTTCAGAATAGTCTGTGATGGCGAAATCCTTAATAGAGAGGGAGTATCCGTCATAGGTGCTTGCTGCGGCAGCAGATTTTTGCAGCCATGATTGCTCGCGGCCTGCGGATGTGGCTCTGAGCTCAGTGGAGTTTTGGGCCATTAAGGCCTTGAGTTGCCGTTTTAGCACAGCTTCGATGGCAGTGGATTCTTCAGGTGTTGCCGTTTTGTTGCAGGCGACAAGTGTGAATGTCAGGACGAGTAAGGTGAGTATTTTGAGCATGATGAAGACTGGTTTATTCTGGTAGAGGTGAGGCTATGTTTTTCCATAGCTTGAGGTGTAGAGCTTTCTCTGCAGCGTTCGCTTCCGCTGTTTTTTTGCTAGGTCCTTGGCCGCTCGCGAGTTCGGCATTACTCCAGAGGATGCGGACGATAAAGATTTTGTCGTGGTCGGGGCCGGATTCGCTCATCACTTCGTAGGATGGGCTTTGGGGGATGATGGCCTGGAGAATTTCCTGAAGCCGCCCTTTGGGGTTTTTATCGGATGGATTACTTTCCGCTTCCTCGAGACTGTTTTCAATGAGTCGGTCGATGAAGGCCGCGGCTTCGGCAAACCCTGAGTCGAGGTAGATAGCTCCGAGAAGGGCCTCTAGTCCGTCAGCTAATGTAGACGCTCGATTTTGGCCACCGTTGGCTTTTTCGCCTTTACCCATCATCACGAACTCGCCGAGGTCGATCTTTTTTGAGAATTTGTGCAAGGCTTCTTTTGAGACCATGCTAGAGCGCAGCTTAGTCATCTCACCTTCGTCGTGGCCTTGGTATTGGTTGAAAATGCGGTCGGTTAAGATGAGTTGTAGGACTGCGTCACCGAGAAATTCGAGGCGTTGGTTATCGAAATGCGGTTTTTGAGTCTCATACGCCAAGCTTGGGTGTGTGAGGGCTTCGGCAAGCAATAATGAGTTGGTGAACTTGTAGCCGATATTTTCTTCTAGGGAAGCCATAGTGATGTTGTGGAATGTTTTAACATGAGAGGCAATAAAAAGGGAAAACAAAAAATGACGAAAATTAGCCAAGGCAAAAGGAATTCACGCTTGCCGACCATTGGCATGCCTGCTTTTATCTCCGCCTTGATTTAAATCTCAATTATCTAATGGCCAACAAAGACACAACAGATCCTGAAAGAATGGAAAAAATCGTTTCTCTCTGCAAGAGCAAGGGGTTCATTATGCAATCCGCTGAAATTTATGGCGGCTTGAACGGTTGCTGGGATTATGGTCCATTGGGAACAGAGCTGAAACGTAACGTAAAAGAATATTGGTGGAGAAAGAACGTTCAAGAGCGTGATGATGTGCTTGGTATGGACGGTTCGATTTTGACCCATAAAGACGTGCTCACGGCATCTGGTCATGTTGGTGGTTTTTCTGATCCAATGTGTGATTGCCTTCTAAGCAATGCACGTTTGCGTGCGGACCAGATTGACCCTCAGTCAGGCACCGCGTATCACTATACTGGAGCCAGCCACGAAGAAAGCGGTTGGTCTGTCGAGCGTCCTTTCTCAGTGCTTCTTATGAACGCGAATGAGGACGAAAACAAAGCGCGCAAAACAGCCAAGCAATTTTATTCAAAGTTTCTCAAGGACAAGACGATTGCACCGAAGAAGCTTAGCTTAGTGGGTGAGTCTAGTTCTGAAGAGACAGATTCGACATGCTATAATCCAGACAATGGATCTCTCCTTACCGAGCCACGTGAGTTCAACCTCATGTTTGAAACGCGTATGGGTGCATCCGCTGTTGAAGACGATCCGAATGCTGTGGCTTACCTCCGACCTGAGACAGCTCAGACGATCTTTGTGCAATATAAGAATGTGCTCGATGCGAGTCGTATCAAGTTGCCATTTGGTATTGCTCAGATTGGTAAGGCGTTCCGAAACGAAATCAATCCACGGAACTTCACCTTCCGTTCACGTGAGTTCGAACAAATGGAGATTGAGTATTTCTGTCACCCAGACGATGGTTTAAAATTCACCGAAGAATGGTTACAGAAGCGTCTCGCTTTCTACGATGAGATTGGTGTGCCAAGCTCAAAGATTCATGTGCTGGACGTGCCAGATGGTGAGCGTGCTCACTATTCATCTAAGACTTACGACCTTGAGTATGAATTCCCATTCGGTATCCAGGAACTCGAAGGAGTGGCTTACCGTGGTGATTATGACCTGAGTCAGCATGTTAAGCATTCGAAGAAGCCCTTGGAATACTTTGATGATGTGACCAAAGAGCGTTTCATCCCACACGTGGTTGAACCATCTGCTGGTTGTGATCGCACTTGTCTTGCTGTGCTTTGCGAAGCTTATGCTGAGGAAAACCTTGCAGAAGAAGGGGCGAAGCCAGATATCCGTAAGGTGATGCGTTTCAAGCCATTGATCGCCCCAATCAAGGTTGCGATTCTTCCATTGCTGAAGAATAAGCCAGAATTGGTTGCTAAGGCCAAGGAAGTGAAGAATTTACTGCAGCCGTTCATGAACGTGTTTTATGATGAAACTGCTGCGATTGGCCGCCGCTACCGTCGACAGGACGAAATCGGCACGCCATTCTGTATTGCGATTGATTTTGAAACACTTGGTGAAGAAGAAGGAAAGGAAGCGTTCAAAGACACCGTAACAGTGAGACATCGTGATTCGATGGAGCAGGAGCGTCTAGCTATTGTTGATCTTCTTCCATGGCTTCTTCAGCGTATTCGCTAGAGGGGCAATTGAACCATTACGTTAACAACCACACGCTATGTATTTTTTAGGAAAGGCCTTTCAGATTCGGGGGAAAGTGCACGGAGACGAGGAAAAGCCGTTTCTTGAGCACCTAGAAGAACTGCGTATCATGATCACGAAAATCGTGGTCACTTTGCTGATTTCAACGATTGTTTGTTGGATCTTTCACAAGGATCTCATCAAAGTGATGAGCAAACCTGTGCATGAGGTGTGGAACTCTCGTCAGGAAACTAAGCTTCCTGAGAATATCTCGATTGAGGGTTGGGAGCATATTAAAGAAGTTCAGTGGGCTGCTTTAAAGCTTAAGCCTGAGGAGCGTCAGAGCTTCTATGATTCTTTTGAGGAAGAAGGACTGCAGCTGAAGGCCGAGAGTGCTGGCTATTACGCCACTGCTCTCTTCATTAAAAGTAAGGATGATCCGGATGAAAATTCAGATGGGAATAAGGAGTTGCAAAAAGCTTGGATAGATAAACTACCGGGTATTAGTGATGCTCACTGTGTGCTGGTGCACGACATGATTGAGAAGGGGCCTGCGGCGGAGATTGATGCAAAGAGTAAGGTGGTGGACATGAAGTCCTTGAAGCCTACCGAGACATTTATGTTGGCCTTTAAATTGGCTTTCTACGCAGGATTAGTGGTTTCTTTCCCCTTGGTGTTGTGGTTTATCTTACAGTTTGTGTTGCCTGGATTGAGGGCAAAAGAAAAGAAGGTGATGTGGCCAGCGATGATTGTGGGCTTTGGCCTATTCTTAACTGGAGCAACGTTTGCTTACTTTATTGTATTACCTCGTGCTCTTGATTTCTTCTTTACCTTTGGTTCTGACATGGGAGTGCAAAATGAATGGCGTATTGGTGAGTATATCTCGTTTGTGACGCAATTTACTTTGGTGTTTGGATTAGCATTTGAGCTACCTGTCATCGTCATGGCATTGGTGAAAATGGGTCTCGTTGGTTACCAAGCGATGTCAAATACGCGTTCCTACGCAGTGTTGGCTATTGTAGTGATTGCTGCGATGATCACACCTACCAGTGATGTGTTGACTCTGTCGATGCTCGCTGTGCCGATGTATTTACTCTACGAAATCTGTATTATCTTCGCCTATTTTGATTACCGGAAAGCGCAGCGTGAGGAAAAGGAGGAGTATGAGCGCACTGGCGTTCGTGTGCATCCAGAAGTTTCAAGTCCGGCTGGGTTAATTGAAATGGATGCCGCAGAGGATGACCCTTACGCCCATGATATTGATGACTACCACGACCATGAGCATGACGACTATCATGATGAGCATGACGCCTACCATAAGGAACATGGATATGAGCACAGTGATCATGAGAATGACCATGATGATCCTAGTGGCGAATCTTCCCCTGCTGATGAGTTCGAGCATGATGAGTATGCTAAGTATCACGACCCTGAGCATTATTATAGTGGTGATTCCAATCATCCAGAAGCGGATGAAGCGGATGGTGACGAAGGTGATGCCGATTCCTATGATGAGAATGTGAAGGAGCAGTCTGTTGAAGATAAGGCTGAAACTGAGGATGGTGTGACTGAAACTGCTGCTGAAGATGAGCCTGCTGTATCAGATGCGGAACCAGCATTCGAAGCCGACAGTGATGAAGATGAGCATGGCGACGGGATTGACTTCAATCCTGGAGCAAATTTCGAGACTGAGTATGGCGAACCTGAATCTGACGAGTCAGAAGAAGGTGACTCCACTGACAAGAAGAAATAACACTAACGATTGATGAAAATTTATTCCATGACAGGCTTCGGAAGAGCCGAATTTGCAACTGATGACTACCACGCGAAGGTGGAAATGCAGTCGGTCAATCGTAAGAATGGTGAGGTGGTGATTCAGCTTCCTAAGGCTTTGGTTGAATTGGAGGCCGGCTTGCGAAAGCTGGTGCTTCAATCAGTTCAGCGAGGCCGTGTGCAAGTGAGCGTCATAGTGACACCAGTGGGCGTGAAGCCAGCTGAGACATTAGTAGACGAGGTGAGGTTAAAATCTTTCTTGGCAGCAGTGCAGAAAATTGAGGAACTCACAGGGAAACCTCAGAAGCTAGATTTAGCCG
Source organism: Vicinamibacteria bacterium (assembly GCA_964194815.1). Classification (GTDB taxonomy): domain Bacteria; phylum Verrucomicrobiota; class Verrucomicrobiia; order Verrucomicrobiales; family Akkermansiaceae; genus Rubritalea. The sequence goes on from CAXMOB010000232.1 coordinate 5,132, forward strand.
AGATTATCCGTGTCGGCGGTATTCTTTCTCTCGATGAGCAAGTGATGGATGTGAAAGCATCACACAAGGCGATCGAGCCAGCTTTGATCAATGCACTCGCCCAAATGGTTGAGATGCGTGCCAAAGAAGGCGAGCACATGCAGCAAGACATAGCGTCAAGAATTGAGCTACTGGAGCTTGAGGTGACAGCTATCGAAGCGAGAGCACCCGGTGTGGTGGCTCAATATCGGGAAGCATTATTACGTCGCCTGAAAGACAGTGGCTTGGCATTAGATTTAGATGATGAGCGCGTCCTTAAGGAAGTTGGCGTTTTCGCTGAGCGTTGTGATATTTCCGAAGAGACCACCCGACTTCGATCCCATTTTCTCAAGTTTGATGAGTATTTGAACTCGAATGAGCCTACGGGTCGTTCACTTGATTTCCTCTGCCAAGAAATGAACCGAGAGTTTAACACTATCGGCTCAAAGGCAAATGACGCTATCTTAGCTCAGCATGTAGTGAACTGCAAAACTGAGCTAGAGAAAGCCCGTGAGCAAGTGCAGAATATCGAATAGAGGAAGTCACGGCGACCAGATAGTTGCCTTGCTGTGTCGAGAGATATAAGTAGTTGGAGGGGTTTTGTGACAATGCTAGTTCTTTTTTCGTCAAAGCGAAATGTTGGTTTGTCATCCATGTACTATACTCCTAATTTATCAATCATCGATGTAGATGCCAATATATAAAACACTATGAAAAAATCGCTATTTTACCTAATGTTTATCATCCAAGTATTAACAAATACCTCTCACGGGGCTGCTGTTGATGGTTTTGAACCGATGTTCAATGGTAAGGATCTGACAGGATGGGAGACCAATGGAAATTGGGTGGTTGAGGAGGGTAATGTGATTACTCTTAAGCCGCGGCCTGGTGAGAGTGGTTGGAAGAGGTATGATGATTACCTTAAAACTAAGAAGAAATATGGTGATTTCATATTGGATTTAGAGTTTAAATTCAACAAGAGGGGCAATTCTGGGGTATTCATGAGAATTGGTGATACTAAAAACCATGTGGAAAGTGGCTTTGAACTGCAAATTTTAGACACGCATGGTAAGAAAAATCCTGGCCATCACGATGGTGGAGGAGTGATTAGAACCAAGGGGCCGTCTAAGAACATGATGAGACCGGCCGGTGAGTGGAATCGATACACGATCACTTTAGTGGGGAGCCGACTCAAGGTGATTCTTAATGGCGAGCAGATTCAGGATTTGGATCTTAGTAGAACCGAAATGAGAAACAGGCCAGCCACGGGCTACATAAGTTTTCAAGATGAAGCGAAGAGAATATGGTATCGCAATGTGAAGATCAAAGAGATTCATTCCGAGAAGAATACTGAGGTGAAGTCAAAGCCTACGAATGAAACACTAGCTGAAAAATTCAAAGTTCCCGAGAATTTTAAGGTTAAATTATTTGCAGATAGCTCACTCATTAATAACCCGCTATCATTGGCGATAGATAGTAAGAATCAGGTTTACTTGGCCGAAGTCTGGAGATTTCACAGGGGTGTAGAGGACACCCGACAGCACAATTACTGGATGGAGGATGAAGTCCGTATCATGAACCTCACCGATAAGTTAGCCTTGTTCACTAAGTGGACTAAGGCTGGTAAGTTTAAACCGGGTCATTTTACCGAATTCTCAGATCGAGTTTTAAAACTTCATGACGAAGATGGCGATGGCGTCTGCGAGAAAGTGAGTGAATTTGCGAGTGGTTTTAATGATGCCCTTGATGGCATCGGTTCAAGTATTCTATTTGATGAGGATAATTACCTCTACTACACGAACATCCCTCATGTCTGGAAGCTTAAGGATAAGGACGGTGATGGAGTGGCGGAGTATCGTGAGAAGCTGGTCTCAGGTTTCGGGCTTCGCATGGGTGTCAGCGGTCATGATTTACATGGTTTAGCTTGGGGAGGTGACGGGAGACTCTATTTTTCAAATGGCGACAGAGGTTATGATATTGTTAGCAAAGAGGGTAAGAAATTTTATTCAGCATCAGAGGGAGCTGTATTTCGCTGCGAACCAGATGGCTCTAATTTAGAGCTATACACAACTGGAAATAGAAACCCTCAAGATTTGGAGTTTGATCAATACGGAAACCTCTACACGGTTGATAATAATCGAGGTAATGGTGATCGCTCACGTTTATGCCATTTGGTAGAGGGCGGTCATTATGGCTGGAGTTCCGGTTACGAAAACCTTACTCAGTTTAGGCGAGCATTGAAGATAAATGAACGCAAGGGCCCTAGATACGATGACCCATGGATCAATGAAGGGACTTGGCGCCCTCAGTTCAAGGGACAGCCACACTTTTGTATCCCCTCATTACTTCATATCGATGGCGGTTCGGCAGGCCTATTGTTTAATTCGGGTGAGAGTCTAGGCGAAAAGTATAAAGACAGTTTTATTTTTACAGCATGCACTCGCGGTGTGTATTCATTCAGAACTGATAGGGATGGAGCTGGGGTGAAGGCAAGCAGGCTGCACTCTATTTGGGAAGGGGGCTATCTCGTGGATGCAGAGCTTTCTCCTGATGGAACTCTGTATATAGCAGACTATGTTACGACAAACAATACTCCCAAAGGAAAAGGAAATATTTATACGGTGGTAGATGAACAGGCCAGAAAGAAAGATAGCGTCATACAGGCCTCAAAGGTTCTCTCTGCAGATGTTAAAGAATACAAGTTAGACCATCTTGCGTCCCTGCTAGGGCATGTGGATCGACGCGTGCGCTTAAAGGCTCAATTCGAGATAGTTCGCCGTAATGAGATGAAGTCGCTAGTCAAGATAGCTCACGACACCAAACAATCATTACTTCCCCGTCTTCATGCAATCTGGGGACTAGGTCAATTAAGTAGGAAGAATGTTGCGGTCAATGAAGCGTTATGGAGTTTACTTAAAGACAGTCAGGATGAAGTTGTCAGCCAATCTGTGAAGGTCATTGGTGAGACATCTGATCCTAAATCTTACCCTAAATTATTGGCTCTAGTTGGTCATCCTTCACCGCGCGTCATTTCTTTTTTAGCCCCAGCGTTAGGAAAATGTGGAGGCAAAAAGAGTCAGCCAGTATTGAGCCAGCTTGCCGGTAAAAATAAGGAACAAGACCCATTTCTGAGAAATGCAATTGTTACAGGAATGCACTACGCTGGAGATGCTGAGTCCTTATTAAGTATCGCTAAAGACAGCAACGAAACATTACGCATGCATGCTCTTCTAGCCTTATTGAGGATAGAAGATCCTAGGTGCGTCATCTATTTAAATGACCCATCTGAGCTGGTGCAGCATGCTGCCGTGAGGGGAATCACACGTCATAACATAGAGAAGGCCATCCCTGCATTAGCTGAATACGCTAAAGTCTATGCTCAGGGTTCGACCACTGCAATCGAGCAAATCATCTCGAGAGTCATCCAAGCTAACTTCCGTATAGGTGATCTGGCCTCTGCTAAACGTATTCAAGCGATGGCTCTCAATATTGAGTTGCCACTTAAGGTCCGCCTTATCTGCCTCTATGAATTGACCCGTTGGGAAGAGCAGAAGACCATTCAACCGGTTGACCCTGTCGTCGGGCTAATTCGTAGCACCTCAAAGGAGCGTGCTAAAAGCAAGACCTTGGTGTTGGAAGTTTTAGCTGAGATGGGAAAAGAAACACACAAGGACTTAGATTTTCATCTCGTGACTTTAGCGTCACCATATGGATTGGAAGTTGATAATAGCCGCTTGGCAGCTCTCGCACTCGATCAAAAAAATTCCGTTTTAGATCGCCTAAAATACTATCAGGCAATCAATGATAAAGTGATTCGTGGGAAAGTAAGAGAGAAGTTTCTTGATGAAAAAGAAAGTGCCTTTGTGGAGACAGCCCTATCGGAGATGTTCGAGTTGTCACCTAAGAAAGCTTTAGAATATAGTCTCAAGCGCGTCGAAACAGGAGCAAATCTTAGAGGTGTTTATGCAGTTTTAGGAAAGCTCAAAGATCCAGTCTCTCTGAAGGCGATACTATTGGGGGCCAAAAAACTTTCAACAAAGAGTCATGAGGGTATCAGTGTGTTAGATCTTATCACCGCCTTAGAAAACCGCACCGAAAAAGAAGCTAAACAAGCATTACTCAAGCATAACAATAGCTATCTTAAGGAAGATACTCTTGGGATTTACCGTCATACCTTAGCAGGAGGGGAGGTTAGGTTAGGTAAAGATCTGGTGGATAGTGGTAAGGGACAGTGTATTATTTGTCACAATTTTGGATGGGGTGGAATTAAGAAAGTGGGACCGCATCTATCCAGAATAGGTAAGCAAAAAAGAGCGACAGATGAATACCTTATACGTTCACTCATTGAGCCCAGTGCTTTCGTGGTCCAAGGTTACGGAGATACGAAAGTGTCGGCGATGCCAGATATGAAAAATCTCCTGACGAAGGGTGAAATGAGAGACATCATTGCGTATTTAAAAACGCTCAAAATGAGGGGGAATTAATTAACATAGTTTTACAACGATTTCGCTGTGGTGGGTTCTAAGGTAAATTTTGAGTTCGAAAGGAGTGAGGTTCACTAAAGAGGTAAAAAAAACTTTGCAAAATGGTCGAAGGAGTAATAAACATCGCGTGCGTGAGGGGGGAATAAACTTCGGTGATATTCCCAAACCGCCCTCAAATTTTAACAAACTAATAGAAAAGATTATGGCAGATACAGATGATATCAGAGAAGGCAATCGTTTCGGTCTTGATACACCGGCATCGACTGATGGGTTTTACCTTAAGGGTTTGAACAATACGGATTGGGGTTTAAAGAACCGCCTTTCACGTATCTTTAACCAGAAATCAGGCCGCACAGTGATGCTTGCGTTCGACCACGGTTTCCTTATGGGGCCAACATCAGGTCTTGAGCGTATTGACCTCAATATTGCTCCTATTGCTGAGCACGCAGACTGTCTTATGGGTTGTCGCGGAATGGTTCGTTCGAACATTCCTGCAACAGTCTCTAGACCTTTATGTCTTCGCACAGACACAGGCACAACGATTCTCACCGATATGAACAACAATGTTCTCATTGCCGAGGAAGATGCGATTCGTATGAACGTTTCAGCTATGGCTGCGATGCTTTCTGTAGGAGAGAAAGAGACTGAGCATATCACTATTGCTAACTTCTCACGCCTTGTAGACATCGGCATGAAGTACGGAATTCCTGTAATGGGAGTGACAGCTGTGGGTAAAGACATGGCTCGTGATGCACGCTACTTCGGTATGGCAGCACGTATTTGTGCTGAAAACGGTGCAAGCATCGTTAAGACCTACTACACAGAAGGATTTGAAAAAGTTGTAGCATCAACACCAGTGCCAGTTGTTATTGCTGGCGGTAAGAAGCTTCCTGAGATTGAAGCTCTAGAGCTTTGTTACAAGGCTATCAACTGTGGTGCAGCTGGTGTGGACATGGGACGTAACGTGTTCCAGTCAGAGGATCCACTCGCAATGATCAAAGCAGTAGCTGGAGTTGTGCATGAGGGTTTGAAGCCTGAAGAAGGTCTTCAGATGTTCAACGATCTTAAAGCTCAGGCATAATTTCCTAGCTGAAGAAAATTTTACAGCGGTGCTTTCCTAGTGGAAGTGCCGTTTTTTTGTTGGCGAACGGGACGCTACTGTAGGCCCATGACTTGTTCGAGCAAGTTGGTCTGGATCACTGTATAGAAGTGGTTGCGAATGATGGCACTGCGGACCTCATTTGAGAGTGATTTGACCGTGTCGGAATCAATTTCATCATATTGGCTGAGCTCAAGCTCAGATTCTAGTGCGATACGAGCTTGGTTGAGAGCTCCGTACCATAGTCCGACATTCTCGCTGGTGATATGGATTTCACCTTTTTCGGAATCTTTTGAGCGAGCCACTCGAACTTCTTTATGAACGTATTGGAGTTGGCTTGAAAAATCTGCTTCAAGGTCAGGGAGGACATAATCGATCCAGTCTTTATCTAGTTCCATTCTGCCTCCTAGTTTGAGTCCCAGTGTGGATTCGTTTCTGGCTCCATCAATGGCGATGAGTTCAAGCCTGGCCCAATCGAGCATGGATTCGATGTCGATTCTAAGGCCGCCTTGTAATGTTGGAGCAATTCTCATACGGATTCAAATGTTGCGTTGAGTTGGTAGGAATGAAGTTGCTGGACGTAGAACTCAGCCCGTTCTTTATTTCCAGACCAGACGATGGCTTTCCCTTTGGTGTGGACTTGTTGCATCAGTCTTTGTGCTTTGGCGGTGTCGTAGCTTAGGACCTTTTGCAGTATTTGCGTGACATACTCCATGAGGTTGACGGGGTCATCGTAAACAATCACGACCCAAGGTAAGTCGGCTTTGGGCGACTTTTTAGATTTTTTGTGCGTTTTTGTGTTGTCTGAGTTGTGCATGGAATTGATCAACATTGAGTTTAGCTTACATTACGGATTGTGCTCAATCAAATTTTTACAGTAATCAGCAAGTTGATCATTTAGCTTAGACCATTTAGAGTTTCAAAAGAGACTCATGCGAAGCTAGATTCTTTTAGAATCGAGGCTTGATAAAGGAGCGATGCGGGCATCGTGACTGAAGAAAAACGCTGATTGTATAAGAATACAGC
>CAXMOB010000233.1:0-7621 GCA_964194815.1 Vicinamibacteria bacterium
AAACTCGACAAGGGACCGTACGACCGCTCCGACGGGCGCTCGGTCTACTTCCGCGATCCCGACGGCTACGTGCTCGAGATCTTCTGGATCGACCCGGACTTTCTCGCCAGCTGAACGTCCCGGGATCGGGACATCCCGGGAGCGGGACACGCGAGCCGGAGCGCCCGCGCGGCGGCGACCAAGAAACGCCCGCGCTACGCCGCGCTACGCCATTCGCCGCGCATCCTCTATGACGCAGTGCAGCGGAGACACGCCCGCAGCTCCCAGACACGTGTGCGCAGAAGCGTCCCGCTGTCGGGAACGACCGCACTGGCGCAGCCGACGGGCAGGGCGGCGGCAGCTTTCCCCGCGGCCCCCAACCGCGCTTCGACAATCGAGTCCGGCGCGGCTGACGCTGCATGCGCAACTCGCGCTGGGCACGGCTCTTGAACACATAAGTCCCAGATGTCCAGCTCCATCCCCTGCTCGCGCAAGCCCGGCGTCCTCTTCGTGGATGACGAAGTAATCATCCTGAAGACGTTGAGCCGGCTGTTTCGCAGCGAGCCGGTCAACGTGTTCACGGCCGGGTCGGCGGCAGACGCGCTCGAGGTGTTGCAGGAGGAGTCGATCCAGGTAGTGGTCTCGGACCAGCAGATGGCGGGCACGACGGGCGTCGAACTGCTGGCGCAGGTGCGCGAGCGTCGCCCGGACGTGATCCGCATCATGCTCACCGGCTACACCGAGATGAACGTGGCCGTCGAAGCCATCAACCACGGCGAAGTCTATCGCCTGATGACCAAGCCCTGGAACGAAGACGACATGCGTGCGACGGTCCGTCAGGCGATCGACACCCACGCGATGCGCGGCGAGATCCTGCGGCTGAACCGGGTCACGCAGAAGCAGAATCGCGTGCTCGAAGAAATGAACCGCGGCCTCTTCAGTGGAGCTGAAGGTTCGCGCAATAATGGCATCGAGCCCATCCCGTCCCGTATCATCCCACTGCGCTACGCTTACGAAGGTATCACTGTCAACCAAGCCACTGAAAACTATTTCGAACTAGCACGTCGCAAAATCGACAATGCCGCACAGACATTGAAGAAAGAAAAAGATTTCGCCATCACCTACAGTAATGAAGGCCTCAGTGAAACCAAAAGTGAACGCCTCGCCGTCCTGCTCAGAGGCCTCACCCTACTTTATGCACTTGAAGCACCTACTGAGCCACTCGCACGTGAGAAAGTGCGAGTGCTGCTAGAAACAAGTTTAAATGGATCAATGGAAGAACTCAAATCCGTCGAAATCCGTGACGAAGAAGTAGAACACCCTAGCTGTGCAAGCTATTACGTCAATGAACGTGCCAATCAACTCGTGCTCAAACAAGACATCCAACGGGTCGACCTCTCGAAAGACGAAGAACCTAACATTTTCTTAGCCGAGAAAAAATATTTCGGAGACAAGGCCAACCCGGATTACCTACAGATCCAACAGCTCCTCAGTACCTCCCCACAACAAGGTACAAAAATCAACGAAGACATCCCAGCCACTGTTCAACAAGACTGGAAAACCACCTTCCTCTGCCGCTCGGTTCTCGCCATGCTCAGTATTCTGCTGTTGGTCGCTACCACCTTCATTGTGGCTAAAAGCAATCGTAAAAAGCGTTAGCGTACCTCCTGTTACGCTAACACCTCAATCCCCTCGTGCACCACTGACACTGAGCTTTCTAGCGGACTCTGACCAAATATCTGTAATACCATTTAGAGTTTCAAAAGAGTGGTATAAGGAACTAACCGCAAACGCAAACACGTATTTCGAGCTATTTGTAGCTAGACACATTCTAATAGATCTATAACATGGCAGCTATGCTAAATGATGATATATCTACATTTGTCTGGTGTATTTACTGTGAAAGAGGGTACCACCGAGATGAAGTGCGCAAAATCAAAGGCATTACCTACTGTGCATATAGTGATTGTGAAGCACATCCCGAAGACACCTGGTGTTGGGATAAACTACGGGAGAACTGCGAAACTTATCCTAAGTATCCCCAACCGAACACTTATTACAGCATGTTCAACAGTGCGTCACAAGTCACAGCTTACGACGCACCGCATTAACCCTCTTATTATTTGCCAGCTCTAGACAATCCCGCTAGACTGCGGTGATGAAAAAAATTCTCTTCACCCTAAGCTGCCTCGCCCTCTGCTCGATCTCCAACACCTTTGCCCAAAAGCTCACCTCCTTTTACTCATCGACCGCTCCCAAGCATGTCGCCATCCTAGAAGACTCAGCACTCGAAAAAAATCCTGAGATCGACCACTTACGTCACCTCTGCCCCGGCTATGGTGGCTACGAACTCATCCACCACGGCGGCGATCTCCGCAGTGCCATCGATATCAAGTTCGGCAAAACCGTTTCCAATCTCACGGCAGACACCTTCAAAAATACCATTGGAGCATTCCCGCACAAAGCGAACGACGTCGTAGAGTGGCGCGGCACCCTCATTGGCGATAACTTCACTCCTCACGCCATCATCTATCGCATGGCCGCATCCGTTGAGATCCAAGGCAAACAAATCACCAAAACCGTGCTGGTGGTCGTCGCCCTCAACAAAGGAAAATCCATTATCCTCGGTGCCGTATCCGGCAAAAACGAAGGAACAAAAGCAAGATCCCTAGCCGACGCAATTCTCAGAAAAAGATAAGGCTCAATTACCACATGAGCCACTTATCCTCACCTGCTCAACGATATTGTCAACTTAGGAGCTCTACCACCAAAGTCTAGGCAGCTAAAAGAAAAACCTCGCGATTATCCTCTTGCTATACACGTATAGCGCTTTATCTTAAAGCTATGCTAGCGATTCGATTACAACCAGAACTTGAGGCGCGACTTACTGCGTTAGCCAAGAAGACAGGCAGAACGAAGACTTTTTACGCTCGTGAAGCCATCAAAGAGTATCTTGATGACTTAGAGGACTACTACCTCGCTGCAGAAGCTGCAGCGAATCCTGGACGTATCTACAGCTCTAAAGAGATTGACCGTGACCTGGGATTATAGCTTTACCGACAAGGCTCTTAAGGAACTCAAGAAGATAGGTCATGAGCCAAAAGGGAAGATCATTAAATTTCTTAAAGACCGCATTCAAGATGGTTCAAACCCTCGCCAATTTGGCAAAGCCTTAAAGGGTGATCTTGGAGAATACTGGCGTTATCGTGTGGAGGATTACCGCATTCTCTGTGAGATTAAAGACGAGGAACTTATCGTGCTAGTAGTTAAGGTTGGGAACCGTCGGGACATTTACGATTAGGCTCACCTGCAGACGGATGCGTCTTGCTGTAAACCTCTTGCAGATGCGATATGGCGACTTCGTGTTCATTTCCAAATCGTTGTAGGGACTAACAACTATTCAAAATCAGGGATGTATCTTTGGTCATTCTCGTCAATTTCGTATATTTCACCGTCCGAGTCACATGCCCATGACACAGCCCCCCTCCATATTATTCTTCGATAAACAGCCTTCTTAGGTTTTTCATTCTCTAAAAAAATTAATTTACCTTTCGCTATCTCATCCAGTAACATTTTCTGATCTTCAACCTTTAGGTTTTTAAAGAAGTGTAATTTTGTCACATCTATATCAACTCTTTCATCCCCTCTAATATCAACTCCAAGATGAGTTAGTAATGCCGGTCTAGATGGTTTGGCCGAACAACTAACCAAATTCATAATCAGTATCGCCAAAATAGATTGTATATAAATTTTCATTTCATTTTAACTACTGTTTCTTCATTCGTAATCAGTTGCGTCGGTACCCTAAGCAGTTTAAAGGTAAACAGCACGGAGTTTGAAAACTGATTTTCAGACAAAAAAAGAGCATCTATAATAGACGCTCCCTCTGTAAATTCTGTATTGTATGTCTTAACTTGGATTCGCAGTAAGTAACTCACCTACACCTTGAAACTCAGGAGCTACTTCTCCTTCTTCAGTCAGAAAACCAATCTTCTTGAACTTGGCTACATGCTGCTCAGGAGTCATCTCCTTGGCCCTTTCAATAATCAGATGAACAGCCTTTTCTAGCTCTTCTGAACGTTTTTCAACTGTGATTGTTTTGTCAGCCATGCCCCTAACTTGGCTTAAAATACCCCAAAACGCAAGCGGCATTTCTTACAGCGATTTGAATATGCGACTTAGCCATTATACTAGAACCTTCAAAAACTGGCTCACCTTCTGGGAAAAGTCCCCTTACACTATCGAAATTAAAGTCTTCGGCACTTTCCATTTCCGCTTCTGTCAAAGCATCTAATTCGTCCAATATCCAATTAATTACGGTGCAATCTAAATGCCGCTTGAGATCGTCCGTATCTCCCTTAAAGCCCGGTTCGTTAGCTGGTAAAGTCTTACCTAGCTCCAAATATGAGTTTTCCACAATTGGGTATAAATCACACAAAATCTTTACAGCTTGGCGGTCGAATAGATCAAAACAGTTTCCTAGGTTAATGACAGCCCCCACGACAGCAGGATTTTCAATGTCTGGATGTTTTTCAGCCCACTCCATCGCCCTGTTCGGTCCATGCTCCCAAAAGTAGATACCTTTCCCTAGCCAATCATAGCTATTTTCACTTTTCTGCAGATGCTCTCCCTCTATAATTACCTTATCAGCCACTGACTGATCACAACCGTGATAAGCCAAAACTAAGCGATGCCTCTGAAATTCTTGATTATTCATAATCTCCCAAAATTCTTCACTAGATGACCACTCATGAAAAGACTCAAACTCATAAAGTTTTTTCCATCTCGCCAACGAGTAACATGTTCTTCTATCAGTGATATTAATGGTATTGTCAACTTACCCACTCAAGCCAAACCGCCACTCAAAACTCCCCCTCTAAGCAGCCTTCTCAAAATTTTGAACACAAGTCACAGAGCGAGTTTAAAGTTAATTTGGCGATGAGGGGGGGGCTTAAGTTGACAGAGCCCAACAATGTGGAAACATAATCAAAACTTGTCCTAAATCACCCGATGACAATTCGGCGGTTAACATGATAGAACGGATTTTCCTAGGACGTATCTGTGTTATGTTCTGTATAAAAAAGCATGTAACTATCTTTTTATTTTACTGTTTGTGTGTTTTTCCAGTGAGGGCCTCTCACCAAGGGCTTATTGATATTTACGTGCCTACTTGTGCTGGGGAAAGTGATACGATTAGTATCAAAAAACTCCAATTCCTGACGTGGTGGTCTTCTCCCGAGTCTAATATTTCGGGGGTTCTTTGGATTTATGTTCCGAATACCCCTCATAACAACATTATTCGGACAAATGTAAATGTGGCAAGCCAGTTGAGGCTTTCGATTTCTCTGAACTGGAAGCAAAAAGAACCCAGTGTGGTTACCTTGGATGTGTCTCAAATGAAAAAGGGCTTATTTAGTAAGGATGAAACAATCAAGGCGCTTATTAAAGCTACGGAGATGAATCTGAAAGAGGTGAAGGTGAGCGACTGCCTCTTTGTCGTTAAGGGTCTGGAGAAACAGCCAGAGCTGAAAGCCGTGGTATTCCCAAAGATTCTTAATGCTTCTGTACCAAACAAGGAATAGGATCTTGTCAACTTATCCACTCAAGCCAAAATTACCACTCAAAACACCCCTTCTAAGCTCCCTTCTAAGAAGTTTGAACATAAGTCACAGAGAAATGCCCCTAGGCTTTTCTCACCCATCACTGAGCGAGTTTAAAGTTAATTTGGCGATGTCGGCACACTTCCTCATCTAATGCCCAAGGTCATCGACATCATGGAACAGGAGCAAGCCTATGCTGCAATCAAGGAGCTGTTACCATTCGACTCTGACATGTCCAAGAACAACACCCTCATCATCAGCCAACATGCTGCCGAGTTCTACCCATATCCTAGTCAATAAGCTACGTTGCAACTGCAAAGCTCATCACAGCCCAATGAAAAACCCGCCCCTGTGAGAGAGCGGGTTGTGAGTCTAGGTTATTTCCTGCTAGGCATGTTAGGGATGAGTAGTTCACAATTCACGGACTGGAACCTTTGTGTTTTACTTCGGGACTAATTTGAACAAAATCCTCTCTTTTGTTCCATCTTTATTCTTAATGTTGATTTCAATATAGAACTTATCTATAACTCCAGCTTTTGAAATACGCTGGATGCCCGCACTAGAGATGCATACTTTGCCGACATAGATTTGGTGAAAGCTGATTGAACCCTTTATTGAGTCCTTCAGTAAATCCGTGTTCTTGCCTTCGATCACCATTGAATAGTTATAATCTAGTTCTGGGTCTACAACTTGAATGTGTGCAACTATTGTTCCCTTTTGAATTTCCCTAATAGAGATCCACACCTGTTTATTCTCTAAGTCTACTATAGACTTAGTCTTAGTCATTTCTAGATATTTAATCCATTTTTCGAATGAGCTATCTTCTCCGTTATCAGCGAATCTGTAGATCTTTGTATTTTCTTCAATGACCTCTTTAGCACATAAGCCTTGAACGAATAACAGTAGAGTAATTAATATTTTAATCATTATAGTTACTGAAGAAAGGTTGCTCCTTCATCAGTCTTAGTGAATGGCAACCAATTGTCGTCACCCAGGCAAAAGGCACAAACTTTTACGCGACCTTTTGAATATCCGATCCAAGCATGCTTCTTTGTCTTTTCTATACCCGACTGGAATGCTCCAAAACCTGGAACTGTCACAGCATACGCCGCGCTCCATGTAAACGAGGTATCTAGTTGAACCTGTGCAGTATGCTTAAAGCTAACACATCTGATTACTCCAATACTAGGGATTTCAGTATCTTCCCATACTGGATTTGCAGGCTTCGCTGTCTCCACCTTTGTAATATCAGATTCCCATTTCATTTCAAATCCTGGAACTTGTATCGTTGTAGCACCTCCCGATTCTCCAGCTAACATATCGGTTGTAGCCGTAGACACTGATTTATCTTTAAAGTTAATATTACCCATTGTATGTGTCTGAAATTGCATATCTATAGTCTCTGTCTCCCAGCCCCAGTGACTAAACGTGTCCCTCCAACCCCCACTGTTACCATACCAAACATACTCCTTCCTATAGACTTTTTTACTAGTTCCTATCGTAAATCCCTTTTGAAATTCACCTAAGAATACATAAGTATACTCAAAGTCCAAACCAAGTGAATCAAACCTGTCAAATGGGCTATTCCCAACAAATCCATAAAGATTAATCCCACCAGTCTCTTTAATAGGATCTCTCCCCAACCATCTACCCAACTGAGCTGCATAATGTCTGAACTTGTAATAATACAACCCAGTGTCAGCATCAAATCTTCTACTGTTCCACATCACGGTATTATCAATTGCACTCACTGCTAACTTCACACCAGTAGGACTATAGATCTCAACCTCTCCAAAGGCTGAGTAACGGTAGTGTTCTACAATGCTTCCAGAGTCGTCTGAGACTGCGTACACATGATCTAGGTAGTTCTTATGATAGTATTCAATATCGTTCTTGTCTCCATCAACCGCTCTCGCACAGATCTTGTTCAGTGCTGTAGGATGAGCCCATAGATCGTTCTGAATCACTGGCTGACCTGCACTTGATGCATGTTCGCTCGTTTCTTGGTCACCCCACCAGAGGTAGGCTGTTTCGTCTGAGCC
>CAXMOB010000234.1:0-4871 GCA_964194815.1 Vicinamibacteria bacterium
GTGCGGGTTGGAAGGTAGCATTGGATCATATGGCCTTCATGATCTTTCCATGGTTCGGAGAAGTAAGTGGTGTCAGTGTGGACTCGTGCATGGCCGCCGAAGGTGGCTGAATCTGAATCGAGCACGATTTCGTATTCGCCAGAATGGGGGACTGGAATGCCGTAGTCTGTGAACGAGGTTTGCGTGTTGAAATTGAAGATGAACATCAACTCTCCTCGGTTAAAGGCGAGGATTTTATCTTCATTATGCTTCCAGCGTTCGTAGGTGTTACCAAATTCGTTGAGCACATCGTATTGCTTGAGTGTGCCGATCATGGCACGGTCGAAGTCATTGAGAAAGTGGTAACAGAGCTCAGGGTTATCGACCAAGGACCATTGACGGCGGCAATGTTGGTAGGACCATTGGTTGCCTTCACGTGGGAAGTCTAACCATTCTGGATGACCAAATTCGTTGCCCATGAAAGTGAGATAGCCTTCGCCTGCAGCAGCAGCGGTGATCAGACGGATCATCTTGTGCATGGCGAGGCCTCGATCGATTACGTGGTTGCGTGCTTCTTTCGACATCGACCAATACATTTCGGAGTCCATCAGCCAGAAGGCCAGTGTTTTATCACCGACGAGGGCTTGGTCGTGACTTTCCGCGTATGAAATATTGGCTTCGCCATAGCGCCGGTTGGTGAGTGTTTCCCACAGTTCCTCCATGTTCCAGTCTTCGTCTTGCTTGTGTTTGAGAAGCTTGATCCAGTAATCTGGGATCCCCATAGCGAGGCGATGAGTGAAGCCGACGCCACCTTCTTCGATCGGTCGGCAGAGGCCAGGCATGCCGCTCATATCTTCTGCAATGAGGATGGCGTTTGGGCGAATTGTCTTCGCTAAAGTTGTGGCAAGTTGAAGGTAGGTGATGGCGGAGAAATCGACACCGTCGGTGAAATATTTATTGTAGTGGTCGAATGCTTCACTGCCGTGGTGCTGGTAGAGCATCGAAGTGACACCGTCGAAGCGGAAGCCATCGAAGCGAAACTCTTCTAACCAATAACGCACATTGGAGAGTAGAAACTGAATGACCTCAGGCTTACTGTAGTCGAAACATTTTGAGTCCCATTGTGGGTGTTCGCCGGCGTCGCCTTCGAGGAAGTATTGGTGACCAGAGCCATCAAAGTTGTTGAGCCCTTCTGCTGTGTTTTTGACAGCGTGTGAGTGGACTACATCAAGTAAGACCGCGATACCGAGGCCGTGGGCTTTGTCGATAAGGTATTTGAGATCCTCCGGGGTGCCAAAACGAGAGCACACGCCATAGAAGCTAGAGACGTGGTAGCCGAATGATCCGTAGTATGGGTGTTCTTGCACCGCCATCAGTTGGACGATGTTGTAACCGAGGTCAGCGATTCGTGGTAGCACCTTATCGGCGAATTCTAGATAGCTATGGAGGCGTGGTTCTTCACCACTCATGCCAACATGAGCCTCATAGATGAGCGGTGTTTTGACGCTAGCTGGATCGTATGAATGCTGCCATTGGTAGTCGTCTTCTGGAGCTGGCTGCCAAATTTGAGCTGAGAAGTCGTGGGTGTCCTCGTCTTGCACCACGCGGGTGATGCAGGCAGGGATGCGATCATTAGGGTTGCCATCGGCTCCAGTGATACGAAGTTTCACTTCCGTTTTATGCTTGAGAACATCTCTAGGAAGAAGCAGTTGCCACATTCCCTTGTCGGTTTTGGTGAGCTGGTGAGCATCAGTGTCCCACTGGTTGAATTCACCGACTAGGGATATCGCTTGTGCAGCTGGTGCCCATTCACGGATCGACCATTGATTGGAATCAGAATGGTAGTGGATGCCAGCATACTTGTGTGCAGTGGCGTAGGCCTCGATCGAGCCATGCTTAGCATCAATCTCAATGAGCTTTTGTGAAAAGCGATCGATGCGTTCATTGATAGCTTGGGCGTTGGACTCCAGCCATGGGTCCATTTCAACGAGTTTGGGAATATTGCTCATGCGAGTTTGGATAAGTAAGAATTTGGAATGATGAATGAAAGCTGCTCTAAAGGATGGACTAGCATGAAGGATGACAAAAGCAAAAAAGCGACTCCGTTGTGGAGTCGCTTTTAAAAGCTGATCTAGATTATCCCGTGGTGCGGAGACCAGAGGAAATAGCATTGATCGAGAGTAGGATAGATGGGAACAGCGTTTCTGCCTCCTCCACCTTGCCGTCTTCTTTCAGTTTGCGCCATTGTCTGATCAAGTCGACCTGTTGTAGGTGTAAGACCTTGAGCGGAGCCTCACGGATGGCCAGTGTCTTGCTCATGCGTGGGCGACGAGAAGCCATATCGCCACCGAATATTTCCGCGAGGAGTTCTGTGGTGAGAGCAAATTCGTCTCCGATGAGCTTCATGAATTTTTCCTTCACTGCTGGGTCGGTGACGAGATCTGCGTAGAGATCCATCAGTTCGCGGTTGGCACTAGCGAGGTTGGTTTCCACGTTAGTGAGTACGTAACGCACGAAGACAGACGATTTGATGCCCTGCTTGAGTTTGTCGAAGTCCTGTGGCGATGTTTCTTTAATCTCCTTAAGGGCAGAGCCTACACCATACCAACCGGGGAAGTAAAAACGTGCTTGAGTCCATGAGAACACCCAAGGGATGGCACGCAGGTCGTTTAGTGAGAATTCTTTATCTCCTCTGCGTTTTGCAGGGCGAGAGCCGATGCGGGAGTTCTCGAGAGCATCGATGATAGTGGCTTCGCGGAAGAACGGGATGAATCCGTCTGCACTGAGAAATGCCTGGTATGTCTGCTGTGAAGTGTGAGCAAGTTGATCCATCAGGTCGATGCATGGATCGTGCAGCTTCTCGGTGTGCTTGTGGGTCGCTGCTGTTGAAGCTACGCTAGCCACTAGGAGCTCGGCGTTAAAGGTAGCGTTCGAGAGGTTAGCATACTTCTGAGCGATTGTCTCACCTTGCTCGGTCATGCGGAAGTGACCAGACATGGAACCGTGTGGGAGTGCTGCCATGAACCACTGAGTTGGACCAGCTCCGCGAGAAATAGTGCCGCCACGGCCGTGGAAGTAGTTGAGCTTGATGTTTCGTTCGTTTGCAACACGTGTCATGTTAGTTTGAGCACGGTAGAGCGACCACTGAGCTGCGAGAATACCACAGTCCTTATTTGAGTCTGAGTATCCGAGCATCACCTGCTGGATGATATTTCCTTGCGGGAATCGATACGCAAGGCTGCGAATGGTCATCTCATGGTTGAGGAAGCCTGTGAGAAGTCCTTCAGAGGCATCGAGGTCTTCCATGGTCTCATAAAGAGGCACCACTTCGAGTTGACTGACCAAGCCTTGGTCAGTTTGGATCAACAAGCCAGCTTCACGCTGAAGCACGTAGACGACAAGAAGGTCAGAAACCGAACGAGTCATCGAAACGATGAGTGAGCCCATGCCGATGTTGCCATTGCGAGCAATGTGATCGGCGAGCACGCGATAGCAGTTGAGCACGCCGTCGGCTTCTGCACCGATTGACATTTCATTGTGGGCGAATGGACGGGTGGACTTGAGTTCCTCGCAGAGGAAATCACAACGCTTTTGCTCTGACCAATTTTCAAAATTAGCTCCGTCATCGATGCCAGCGGCAGTCAAGAGCTGGCTAATCGCCGCGTCATGATACTCGGAGTTCTGACGGATATCGAGAGTTGCTAGGTGGAAACCAAACATCTCCAACTTCTGACGAGCTGGACGAACATACTTTTCAGCAAGAAGGTCACAGTTGATCTCAACAAGCGTATCAAAAATCAATTTGTAATCAGCATCTAGCTCTTGAGGAGTAGTATAACCACCATTGCCATTGACGTTATCAAAAAGCTTGCCACGCATCAGGTAGATCAATTGGCGCCATGATTCGTGGCGGTTCTTCTTGATCACACTCTCAGCCCAGTCTTGATCACTGATTTCAGTCTGGATGGACTCAATGCGGTCGGTCAGAGCTGCAGGAACTTCTACGAATTCGTTAGAAAGTGGGCAATGGAACGCTAGCTGCTCCAGCTCCTTACGTTGAAGGACAAAGGCGTGATAGCGTAGTTCTTTAAGATTGTTCTCAGTCACTTCAGGTGTCACGAGTGGGTGGCCGTCACGGTCACCACCGATCCATGTGCCAAAGGTAAGCTTCGGAAGGTGGTCTGTATTTTTGAGCTTTTCGGGGTCGAAGCCTGATTCCTTCCATGCCTCCGCAAAGTGCGTGTCAACACGAGTCAGCACGTCTGGATAGACTTCACGAAGGTAGTAGAGAGCATTGCGTAGCTCTTGATTGAGATCTGGGCGTGTCAGGTGGATTTCACCAGAATTCCACAAAGTCTCAAGGGCCACAGTGATACGATCTTGAATACGACGGCGTTCCCGTGGGGTGAATTTAGTAAATTCGTTGGAGACGAGTTCCTTGTAGATCGAGCGATGGCGTTCACGGACAGTGGCACGCTTCGCCTCAGTTGGGTGAGCTGTCAACACGGCCTCAACATGGACATCCTTGAACACTTCGATGACCTCATCTTCGCTGAGACCTTGCTTTTTCATCTTAGAAATCGTCTCGGACCACAGGCCGCGGATGGAGTCGGCTCCAAAGGCCTTTTCGCGTTCGCGGCGGATCGATGCAGCCACGCGCTCTTCCACCATGTTAAGAAGCTGGAAGCCGATTGAGTAAAGCTGCTGAATCCCTTCTGGCGGCGTAGAAGTAGGGAGTTCGCCACGCCATGGGATGAACGAGATGAGTTCCTTTTCGCCAATGCTTTCTAGTGCCTCAGCTAGAGACTCGGTGAGCATGTCGAGGGTGCTTTGAATTTGTTCAAAACCGAGATTTCTAAGATCTTCACGGGTGACTGTCGTTTCCATTGCTT
>CAXMOB010000235.1:0-1707 GCA_964194815.1 Vicinamibacteria bacterium
GTGTGCTGCAGGGGAAAGGAAAAAGGAAAAAGGTGAAAGGAGAAAGGTGAAAGGTGAAAGGTGAAAGGTGAAAGGTTGCTCGGTTTCTCTTTATTAAACCACAAAAAAAGGGAGCCCCACTCAGGGCTCCCTTATAGCATAGTAGTAAATTTATGAAATTTAGTCGTTGTAAGCTGGAACTCCGTGCTCAGCTACGTCGAGGCCTTCGGCCTCTTCTTCTTCGTCAACACGAACACCCATGATGAGCTTGAGTATGTAGAAGACTACGAAAGAGAAGATAAATGCGAATGCTGCAATTGACACGATCCCAACTAATTGGCTAACCAAATTGATTGATTCTTCAGCTCCTTCACGTTGAAGGAATGGTAGAGCTACAGCGACTGTTCCCCAGATGCCAACTACACCGTGTACTGAGATTGCTCCTACTGGATCATCCAGCTTGAGCTTATCAAGAGCTAGGACAGCTATTACAACGATGATACCACCAAGAGCACCTGCTATACATGCACCAATGAGTGATAATTGATCAGCGCCAGCTGTGATACCGACAAGACCAGCGAGTATACCATTAAGTGACATTGAAAGGTCAGGTTTCTTGGATGTTATCCATGCTGTTACCATTGAAGCGAGTCCACCGCATGAAGCACCCAATGCTGTGGTTACACAGACGTAACCAATGAGGCCTGGGTCAGCACTTAGAACTGAGCCACCATTGAAACCGAACCAACCGAACCAGAGCAGAAACGCTCCAATAGTGGCGAGAGGAAGGTTACTAGGAAGAATTGGCTTCACACCATTTTTAGTGAACTTACCCTTACGTGGGCCTAGAACGATCACACAAGCAAGTGCTGCGAATCCACCAAATGCGTGAACAACTGTTGAACCAGCAAAATCGTAGAAGTCCATTTCAGCAAGGAAACCGCCGCCCCACTTCCAACCACCAGTGATTGGGTATGCGAAACCTACGAGTAGCACCGCGAAGATCATGAAGCTTGTAAGCTTGACACGTTCGGCAACAGCTCCAGATACGATGGTTGCTGCAGTAGCTGCAAACATACCTTGGAAGAGGAAGTCAGCCCAACCTGATTGACAGAGCCCTGTTCCACCATATGACATGTCAGCAGTGTCTCCTGGGCCACCTGAGAGAGTTGAGCCAAAGGCGAATACGCCCTCAATGTTCCATTCGCCTGGATACATCGCTGCAAATCCCCATAGAAAATAGAGAAGAAGACCAGCGGTCACAATAAAGACGTTTTTGAATAGAATATTGACCGTGTTTTTACGCTGACACATGCCTGACTCAATACAAGAGAAGCCGAGGTGCATAATGAACACGAGGAAAGCACAAAGTAGAATCCAAAGGTTACTAAGTCCGAAGAACGGCTGGTCCATGTATCGATCGTAATAACCTTCCGCAGCTGCGATTTGGTTTGCAGTGAGTTTTTCACTACCGTGGAATTGCATGTGTTTGTAGAGGGTTTTACCCTCTAAGTCTAGGGCTCCTTCATCATAGTCACCGTGCTCAGTGTCGAGCATCTCATCTGAGATTTCAGTAAGTTCCACCTTAGCTGCTGCTTCGACTGGAGCTGTGGTGACCACAGGATCTTGAGCTGAAGCACTTGTTGTGAATGAAAACAACGAGAGACCCGTCGATAGCATTAATGTAAGTAGTTTTTTATTAAACATGATTTAGTGTGTTGATTAACA
>CAXMOB010000236.1:0-4201 GCA_964194815.1 Vicinamibacteria bacterium
GTGGTGATGCCTAAAGAGGTTGAGGCTTATTCTGATGATGCTTATGACAAGGAGGGGAAGTTGATCCCTGATTTACATGACACCTCACCAACGATTACATGGGTTTCTGATGAGCACGTGATATTGGTTCGGCAGGATAAAAAGATAGTGAAGCTGAAGTTGAGTGACCTGAAGGTGATCAAGAAACCGATTATGCAATAGAGGAGAGGAGTTCTTGGGAGGTGGTCACTGAATTGTGAAACCGAGGCTACAGAGGTGTGTCGTTAGCAGGTTGATATTATTTCCAGATGACTTACCGACGACGACTGTGCGTGCTTTTCCGCTGAGGCGGATGGTGCGGTGTTGGGTTGATTCGTTCGGTTTACCCCAATGGGAGGTGTGAATTTGTGGCTAGTGCGGGAGGCCGAGTTTTTCAGCGTGGGTGGGGACGGGTGCTAGGCCTTTTTGAAGTGCTTCCTGGTAGTAATCCTGAGCTTCGCTGATTTTATTTTGGAGTAGGCAGTTCACTGATAGGGCGAAGTAGGCTTGGTCTAGGTCAGGATTAATACGGATGGCGATCTTGAAGTATTTTTCGGCGGTTTCGAGGCGGCCACTTTGTCCAGCGATAACGCCAAGGTAGTAATAGGCTTTTTCTTGTGAACCATCGAGTTCGACAGAGCTTTGCAGAGATTTTTCAGCGATGTCACCCTTACCTTTACGGTATTGGCAGAGCCCTAACATGTAGTGGGCGTATGGGTTGTTACGCTTCATTACGATTCCATCCTTGAAGTGCGTCTCGGCATTGTCGAGATCCTGCATTTTCATGGTGACAGTCCCAAGGTTCATGAGAGTTGAAAAATTGTTCGGGAGCATTCCGTTCGCGTCCTCGAGGAGGTCCTTAGCTGACGCTAGGCGGCCTCGTTGGATGAGTCCATCGACCACGCGGTGGATAGTTTTCACATCATTTTTAATGCGATCCTCGGTGGACCGGGTGTCGGCTAGGGAGCCTTTACTTTTTCTGGTGAAGGTTGCATCAGCGACCCGCTTTTTATTGAGGATCTGCTTTTCTTTTTCGGAAAGTTGGAGTGTGTCCGCGTTGATATTATTGTGGACAAGTGCGAGACCAATTGGGTCATCGTTCTGTGTGAGGATGTGCTTTTGTAAGAGTGCTAGTTTCTTTGTGTTAGCGACTTCACGTGCCATGAGTTTTTTCGCTGTGGAACGGAGTAGAGTATTTTCTTCTTTTTCAGCTGCAGTGAGCGTGCCGGTGGAAAGTTGATCAGAAGCAGAGTTTTGGATCGCGATCAGTTTTCTCTGAAGCTCTTTGATACGGCGGTTGTCCTGTAGGCTTTGAGTTTGTTGGTCGAGAATCCGCTGTTTGGCTACAGCTAGGTCACGCTCGGCAGTGACTAGGCGATCTTGATTGGATGCGTGGTCTTTTGAAACTCTTTGGAGAGCGTCTTTAGCATTTTTTAAATCTTGGATGAGACCTAGGTTTTGTTTTACGATGGTTCTGATACGCTCATTCGGGTCTTGTAGCATGAGAGCTGCCAAGCGGTCTTTTTCATCAGTGACTGCTCGGAGCTGCTGTTTGAGTTCCTTGTTTTGTTCTGATTGCTGATCGAACTTTTCGGAAAGCTCGGCGAGCATGACCTTGGTTTCTTTGAGCTCATCAATGAGTGTCTTTTCTCGTTTGTTGGCAGCTTCTAGTTTTGCGTAGAGGGCTTTCACTACTTTGGTGCTGGTGCCACTTTGTTCTTTTAGTTGTGCCGTGAGCTTGGAGTTTTCAGCTTTAGATAGAGTGAGTTGCTGAGCCATTTTTTGCATCTTCTGCTGATAGACTTCTTGCTCCTGTTTCGACTCAACCAGTGCCTCAGCCATGATGCGGACTTCTGCTGTGCGTCTGTTGAGATCCTTTTGGCTACGTTCGAGATCTGCCTTGAGTGGTGCAGATGAATGTTTGGCGAGTTGCTTTTTGAGTTTCGTGATATTATCGAGGATCTTTTTCTGGTCAGTTTTTGAGTAGTGAGCTATGTTTTCTAGCAGTGCCCGGGTGCGTGCGATTTCCTTTTCTATTTTCGCGGCCTGAGCAGGGTTGGCTTGGTTGTTCTTTTCGAACAATTTGAGCTCTCCTTCTAGACGGTTGAGGTGAGCCCTTTGGAGCACCTGTTCGCGGTCGAATTTCTTTTTGTTGTCAGCTAGCTTATCTTGTTGAAGATTGATGCCATTGGTGATTTTGAGGAGTTCAGGAGGTGTGTCAAATTGATTGAGATCTAGGTTGAACTTTGTTTTATCTGAGATGATGCCCTCGGCAGCAGCTTGTTCTTTTTCAAGCTGATTTTTGAGCTGAGGTTTAATTTTCTCGAGGACTTTAGTGGTGGCATTGATACGATAATCAATCACTTCAGGTTTCCAAAGTCTGTGGGTGAGCTTGAGGTTTTGGTAATATTTCAATGCGGATGAATATTCTTTCCACGCTGTTTTGAAATCGCCTTCCTTTTCTGCCTTCTCGCCATTGTAGCGTTTGAGGTGTGCCTGGAAGAAAAGGTCTGACGGTTCCAGTTGTTTATCTTCGGTAGCAGTTTGATTAGCAACGGGGACAGCTTGAGCGAAGCTAGTGATCGGGCTGTTGAACACAAGCGTTGTGCCGAATACGATGGCTCCAAGAGTTGCAGTAGAACGTCTTCTCAATTTGCTGGAATGGCTTCGCATGGCCGCAAGATACGTAAGCAATTGACCATTCGGAAGCCCAAAATTGTAAAGATCTGCCTTCGGGTGAGTCAGTTAGCTGAAAAAGGTGTCGTTATGTTGGTAGGGAGGAGCACAGCAGCAAAGGAACTGGAGGTCCTTAGTTGCGGTGATTTGGTGCCATGCATGACGTGGGATGAGGATGGCATCACCTACATTGACCTCGCGTGATACGCCATCGATTTCCATAGTTCCTGAGCCCTTAAGGATATAGTAAAACTCTTCGCTAAGCTTGTGGTAGTGACGGTCGGTGGCACAACCAGTGGGGAGTGAGGCTTCGGCCAGTGATTGAAGTTCTACCGGGGCATTGGTGGAGTCGAGAATACTCCTGATGGTGCTGCCGTCCTTGGTGGTGAAAGGGGGTTGATCGTTGATACTGTTAACGTGCATTACTTTGTAGCTAGGTGGAATTTCACCCATTCCTGAACCCTTTCATGAGGAATGGCAAGCTCCAAGGCACGGGCGATTTGCTATACGATCAATTGACTTATGGTCGGCGTCCACCTGGGCGTTCGCGTTTTGGGTCGATTTTGCCATCACCGTCACGATCTTCACCGTGCGGCATGGTGTTTTCAAATTCTATGCCTTTACGTTTCCCTTCGGAGACGTGGGAGCTGTAGGTTTTTCTCTTCTCGGTTTTGGCGTATGTGGCATTGCATTTGAGCAGTGTGGTCTTGATGAGCTCGGGTGAACTCTTTAGTGGGAGCTCAGCCATGACGGTTCCTGTCATGCCGAATTTGCCAGGTCGAATGATGAAGTGGCCAGATTTTTGCTTGTCACCTTCGATTGCTTTACTCCATTCGGCGTCGGTTTTAGCAGCAGTGTCGAAGTGGAAGCGTCCGCTGATGTCTTTGTCATTGAAGACTTTTCGGAGGCTTGCTGACTCTTTATTGGCGGTGCTTTTGGTTGGGATAGAGAAAAGCAAGAGACGCTGGTCAGCAGAGGCGACGTTGAGGGATTGTTTAAAGCTATGAAAATCCTGAAGAATGGCGTCCTTGGTGTCGGCTTTCGTTTTGTATTTAGCAGCGATTGTGTTCATGCCTCCGACTGAGTCATTTCCAAATGCATGGTGTGGTCCACGGCCTGAGCGAGTGAGTTTTGTTTTGCCATCAGGAGCATAGATCATGAATGCTGTGTTTTGGAAAGTGCCACGAAGGAGTTCACGCACCATGTCTTGGTGTTCTTTACTTTCGTAGGTGCCGAGGCGGACGCAAACAAAGTTCTTAGATGCGTCGATGAATGATTTTTGGGAGAACAAACTGATCTCCGTTCCCATGTAACCTGGTCAGAATGTACCTGACACGCTACTGCATTGGTGGGCAGCAGCCATGAAGAAGATTGGTCGGTTACTGCGTTTGGCTTCGGCTTTCGCTGTATCCCAGGTGGTATACCAGACGACGCTTTCGGCACCGATCGGAAGTGGGCTGGTGCCAAGTTCGCCTGGACGAGGGCCACGGGCAAAGGCGGTGGAGAT
>CAXMOB010000237.1:0-10693 GCA_964194815.1 Vicinamibacteria bacterium
CGGCAACATGCTTAAATCAACAATGAAGCACATGGATGAATGTGAAAAGCTAGGCATCCAGTCGTTTGGGGACCGAGTTAAAATTGAAAGGGCTAATTATTTGTTAGCCTATAACCTACCAGCAAGAAAATGGGATTTTCCCGTGGAGCAGCCATTCGTATTAGCTAAGGGTAAACGTATCGGAATTCTATCCCACCCTAGCTGGCTGATAGCGCATTCGCTAAATTCACATACGGATCCAGTGAGAAGAGGTAAATGGATCAGAGAATACTTACTCGCTGGCACCATTCCTGATGTCCCTATCACCGTAGATGCTACTATCCCAGATAACCCTCACCAAACTCTCAGAGAGAGGTACTCTCTAACTGAGGCTAAGAAATGCTGGAAATGTCACGTAGGAATGAATCCGCTCGGATACCCTTTTGAAGTCTTCGATGATTTTGGCCGATGGAGAGATAAGGAAAATCTAGAAGGCCTTCCTAAAGTCAAAGGCTCATATGAAACAAGGCCAATCAACTCTAAAGGTTATCTAGAGGGAACTGGCGACAAGAAACTCGATGGAGAAGTCGAAAATGCTTATGAGCTCATCAACCGCCTCGCAGAATCTCAGAAAGTTCAGCAGAGTATTATCCGTCACGCCTTCCGCTACTGGATGGGCCGTAATGAACTACTCACCGACTCAAAATCACTCATTAGAGCTGAAAAAGCATACATGGACAATGATGGAAGCTTCAAAGCAATGCTTATCTCCCTGCTGACATCAGATTCATTCATTTACAGAAAACGCCTAGATTAAATTTTAATTTAGTCTAAACTTAAACTTACACATAAAAACCATGTCTTACTCACGAAGAAATATATTAAAAGGCCTCACACTTGGAACCAGTTACTCGCTGCTATCCCCTGTCCTGGCTCAGCTAAAATTGAATGCTCAAGGTGATGCAAGCAAGCTACCCAAGCGTTTTGTCTTCGTGGTCGTCAGCAGCGGCATCATGCCAGAAGAAATTGGATCTTCGTCGCTCACACCTCTTTTAAAAGACAATGATAAGTATATGAATGTCTCACTCGACAAACATACACTAAATCCAACCATGAAGGCTCTAGAGCCATTAAAAGACTATCTATCTATTGTCCAAGGTCTTTCAGGAAAGATGTGTGCAGGAGGCCATACAAGTAACTACGGAGCACTCGGCGCGTGGAGAGCACCAGGTGAGAAAGGTGCTCCCCAACCGAAGCGCGCCACAGTTGATTCCATGCTCGCCTCCATGAACCCGGCCGCTATCAACCACATGACCACAGGTGTGGGTAAATGGGGTTCACGCGTCACAGAAGGTGTTGTGTATCCTGATATATCATCCGCTGGAGCACAGAAAACAATCCCTTTCCAAGCTTCGCCCGACACCGTATTCGAGCAGTTTTTCGGAACTGTCGCGTCCAATGACAAATACGCTAAACAGAAGTTAAAATGCAAGAAAAACCTGTTAGACTTCATGCGTGAAGACATCAAAAAGACTAAAAAGGCTCTTCCCTCAGAGGAAAGGGCAAAATTAGAACATTACTTGTCCGCTCTTGAAGGGTTACAGGGACAGGATGTAAAGATCGCCGCACTAAAAGAAAGTCTCGAAAAACACGTGCCTGAGATCACAGATAAATACACTTCAGATCTAATGGAAAGCCGTCAGGAGGCACACTTTGACCTCATCGCTGCAGCGTTAATTTCAGGAATCACTAATTGTGCGACGATGAAAATCGACAACAGCGCTACTGTTTACAAAGGCTTAGGTCTTCCAGGAGGAAGCGTTCACGGCTTTGGTCACAATGAAGGAACTGAAGGAAAGACAGGTTTTGAATGCCGTGAAATTATCCGAAAGCATCACTTTGAAATCATCGCCCACCTTGCCAAGAAGCTCAAAAATGTTCCAGAGGGTGACGGCAATATGCTCGATAACACCATGATCATTTACATCAGTCCCTCAGGAGACAGACACCACGGTAAGCTAGACAGCTGGCCAATGGTTATTGTCGGTGGATGTGGTAACAAGCTGAAACTCCCTGGCCGATATGTCCAAGTCCCAGGCTACGGTAAGCAAGGCCATAAAACCATCGGTAACTGGTGGACAAGTGTCCTCAATGCTTATGGTAATCCAGTCAAGCACTACGGTGACTTTGATCCAGGTTTAATGAAAGGTGGTCTCGATCAAGAAGGACCTATTCCTGAGATTATAACCTAAATATTCCATCATCAAAGTCTCCATTCTGGGTACCGATCCTGATTGAAATAAACTAAGAAAAATAGCTACAGTCGCAGTAGCTAAGCTCATTGGTGCATTTGCTGCGGACCTTTCACAAAGCTATAAGCATTTCAACAAGTGTCCCGTAGATCGTTAAAACAGTACCAATAAGCACTTATTTATCCTTCAAGGTCATAGCTTCCCAATAGCTTAATTTACCATCGGAAAGTGCGTCTTTGTAGACCTCGCGTGGGATTTCCCCGCTATCATACTTATTTTGGATCGACTCACGCACTTCCTTCTTCACCTCCATATTGAGGACAAGAAAGGTCATGATGATCATTCCAACGACGGTAAATCCCACCAAGTAGCTCGTCTTAAGTTTCATAGTGAAAATATCGTTTAACTAAGTGATCTGCCTTCGCTATTTGCCAGCTCACGAAATGCTTTCATGAGCTCCTTGCTGATCGCACCAGGCACGCCATCGCCGATCTCGCGATCATCCAAGCCAACGCATGGAATCACTTCAGCAGCAGTTCCTGTAAGGAATGCTTCGTCAGCAGTGTAGATGTCGTAACGCGTCAATGTGGTTTCCTTGATTTCAATACCAATGGTTTCACAAAGCTCAAAAATAGCTGCACGGGTGATCCCGTCCAATGCACCATCAGAAATCGGTGGTGTGTGGATCACGCCACCACTCACCACAAAGATGTTATCACCTGTGCATTCAGCTACATAGCCTTGCTCGTTGAGCATCACACCCTCGAGCACGCCAGCTTTGATGCACTCGATCTTTGCCATCACGTTGTTGAGATAGTTGAGTGACTTCACCTGTGGGCTCAATGAGCCTGGAGTTGGGCGACGCGTCGCGCAGGTGATCAATTCCAAGCCTTTTTCATAGTGCTCTTCAGGGTAAAGCTGAATCGCTGAAGCAATGATGAACATTGATGGCTTTTCACAGAGGTATGGGTTGAGCCCAAGGCCACCTTCACCACGTGTGATCACCAAACGCACATAACCTGCAGTGAGGCCATTCGCATTGATGGTATCAACCGTTGCTTGGCAAATTTCCTCGTGCGTCCATGGCAGCTTCATCAAAATCGCCTTCGCTGACTTAAGAAGTCGATCAATGTGTTGCTCAAGCTTGAACACGCGATTGTTGTAGAATCGAATTCCCTCGAAGATACCGTCACCATAAAGAAGACCGTGATCAAATACAGAAATCTTTGCGTCCGCTTGATCAACAAGCTTACCGTCTAGCCAAATTTTTAGTGCGTCACTCATCTGATGGATTGGGTTTTAAGTCAAAACCGAACAACATCAAGCCTTCAATGTCACGTTTTACTGCATAATTCTTCATTTTATACCACTCTGAGTTACAAAAGAGACTAATGCGAAGCTGATTTCTTCTTAAATCAAGACGTGATGAAGAAGCGATGCGGGCATCGTAACTGAAGAACAATGCTGATTTTATAAGAAAGAAGCGAGTTCTAATCTAAGATTGCGGAGCCTAGATTTTCACACCCTAAAAATTTACATTTGTCTCTTTTGTTTCTCTAATACCATTTGAGTAGTTAGATTGTCGGAATGACGTCGAATGATTGGATGGTAGTAAGGCACAAGAAAGGAGCATAGCGGGCTATGTGACTGACGCACAACGCCGCTAGCATTCAATCATTCGCCGTCCTTTCTCTCGCTCAGCTCAGCTGACTATTTCACCCCAACGTTAAAAATTATCATTACGCTAAGATAACTGTTCAATTGGTATAAGTGGTATTATTGCCTCTGGCGACAACCGCTACTAATAGTGCGCGTTTCTGACGCGGGATCGGCTGGATAGAAATCGCCTTGCCCGCCGTTTCAGCTGAGTTGTAATGCAGGAACAGGAAATTGCCCCGCAGTTCGAGGTGGTCGATCTCTGACCACATCACAACATCCAAATTTTCTTCTGGCTTACGGAACGGAAAAATTTCCACCCCAATCGGTGAAAAGATCAGGTAAGCATGTCGCATGCAATGCCAACCGACTCTCGCACACAGCAGCAAACCGATGGACAAAGGAATCAAGGTCCACCAATATTCCTTCAAAACAGGAGCTCCGTAATCCCCAGGAACGTGAGCAAAAACCACGCCAATAAGCATAGCTGCTAGCTGCACACCCGCAAAAATAAACCAGAGCCGGGATTGCCCAGCTCTGGTGAATCGAATTTCTTTTTCTGGGTTTGCTACCACGAAAGTACTGCTTGCTTAGGCTCCAGTGAGGAAGTTGATCACATCCCCATCTTTCACTTCGTAGTCCTTACCCTCTGCACGCAGCACACCTTTATCACGTGCTGCTGAAACTGAACCACACTCAACATAGTCGTCATAGTGGATCACTTCCGCACGAATGAATTTCCCTTCAAAATCTGTGTGGATCACTCCCGCTGCTGCAGGAGCTTTATCCCCCTTAACGATAGTCCAAGCTCGAGTCTCTTGCACACCAGTCGTAAGGTAAGTGCGAAGCCCTAGAAGCTCATACACACCCTTAATGAGAGTAGAAACACCTGAGTCAGTAACTCCCATTTCTGCTAAAAATTCTTTCACTTCTTCAGGATCAAGATCCATCAGCTCTTCTTCGATACGTGCTGAGATAACGATCGCTTCCGCACCGTGTGACTTCGCTGCGAATTCACGCACAGCCTTCACCATCGGGTTGCTATCTGGGTTGGCCTGAACCTCACCAAGCTCGTCTTCAGCTACGTTACACGCAAAAACAGTCTTCTTGGCAGAAAGCAAGGTAAAATCGTTTAAGGTCAAAAGTTCATCTTCAGTGAGCTCTAGTGTCAAGGCTGGCTGACCGTCTTCGAGGTGTGGCATCAACTTGTCGATCAATGCCACTTCCTTAGCTGATTCCTTATCACCGCTCTTCGCCTTCTTAGCACGTGATGAACGACGCTTCTCAAGCACAGTCATATCAGCGAGAATCAACTCAGAATTAATGATTCCAATGTCACGGATCGGATCAACAGACCCAAGCTCATGAATGATGTCGTCATCCACGAAACAACGCACCACTTGAAGAATCGCATCAACCTCACGAATGGTGGAGAGGAACTTGTTACCCAAGCCCGCCCCTTCTGAAGCTCCTTCAACGAGGCCTGCGATGTCCACAAACTCAATCGCCGTGGGGATCAGCTTAGCTGATCCTGAAAGCTGACTGAGCACTGCGAGACGTCCGTCAGGCACGGTGACAATGCCTTGGTTCGGTTCGATTGTGCAAAATGGATAGTTAGCCGCCTCTGCCTTACGAGTTTTAGTAACTGCGTTAAAGAGAGTGGATTTACCGACGTTTGGAAGACCTACAATACCTGCTTGGAGCATGCGGCGGAGGCTAAAACCCCGCAGTGAACTTGCAAGCGAAAAACGTATGAAACCGCGCTAACCCCGCCATTTCGGCTACTATTTCCTTGACGCTTAGCACTTTTGATACGATGCAAACCTCATGCTTCGACAGCTTCTTAAATCAAAAATCCACCGTGCAATGGTCAACATGGCCGACACAAAATACGAAGGTAGTATCGAGATCCCTAGCGATCTCATGGAAGCTATCGACCTATGGCCTGGTGAAAAAGTGCTCGTCACATCAGCCACAGCAGGTGGTCGACTCGAAACTTACGCCCAACCAGGTCCAGCTGGTAGCGGTCGTATCATCGTCAATGGCGGTGCAGCTCACCTTATCAAAGAAGGTGAACGCGTCACCATCATGGCATTCTGTAATAGCGAAACACCTATCGAAGCCAAAAAGATCGTCTGCAACGAGAAAAACGAAGTCATTCGCAAGAGCTTCTAGCCAACTCGTTGATCACCTCGCTAGCAGAAATTTAGAGATTCTTGCCAGCGATCCACAAATTTTAAAAAATTCGTTAACTTTGGCTTTACAACCAAGGCGCTAGCCATAATGTTCCCGCTCCTATGCTTCTCGAAACAACCATTTTAGACATTGTTACTTATGTAGTGATCGTATTCCAGGTGCTTGTCTGTATCCTTCTTATTCTCGTTGTCATGATGCAACGTCCGAAACAAGAAGGTCTCGGCGCTGCCTTTGGTGGCGACACCATGGACTCACTCACTGGAGCTCACGCCACTGACTTCCTTCAAAAAGGAACAGCAATGCTCGGCACGCTGCTCTTCGTTCTCACTTTCGTTATCTCCATGCTAGTCATCGCTGGAGCAAGTAATGACAACAAATCATCTGCGAATGAGTCAGATCCTGCTCCTGTAGTTGAAATTCCAGCTGCAACTGGTGAAGAAGCCGGTCCTGTAATTCCAGCTAACCCTGACGATCTTGGAGAAGATCCAAATCTTCCTGCCACTGGAACAGAAGGTGATACCACAGCTACTCCAGAAACAGTTCCACCAGTTGAAGGATCCACTACTCCAGCAGGCGACAAGCCAGCTACGGAAACAACTCCTACACCAACAGAGGACAAGCCAGCTACGGAAACAACTCCTACACCAACAGAGGACAAGCCAGCTACGGGAACAACTCCTACACCAACAGAGGACAAGCCAGCTACAAGCACAACTCCTGCAGTTCAGCCACAGCCGGTAGCTCCAACTGAAACTCCTGCGAATAAGTAAGCTCCGCTTTACAAATTTAAAACACCACCGTGCATCACATGCCGGTGGTTTTTTTGTCCCTCTAAATAACCCCATGGCCAAATCCGTTGATCAGAATACCTTAACCGCCTACCACGAAGCTGGTCATGCAGTCGTCGCCATTTCAGTAGGGCGCTCTGTCAGCAAGGTGAGCATCATCCCTAAGAAATCAAAGCTCGGTGTCTGTAAAATGCAGAAAGGGCGTGCTAAGGCCACTCAGGACGCTCTGGAAGCCGACCTCCTCATTCTCCTTGCCGGCATGGCAGCCGAGTCACGCATGTCAGGTGTCTACAACCTACAAGGAGCTGGCCAAGACCTGCGCGATTGCGAACGGCTCGCGATGTCGCGTGCCGGGAATGCACGTCAAGCTGGCAAGCTCATCAAACGTGCCCTCGACAAAGTGCAGAACCTGCTCAGTAGCGACCACCATTGGGCCGCCGTTAAAGCTGTCGCCAAAGACCTGCTCGAAAAAGAAGAGATCAGCGGCAGGGCCGCCGTCCACCACTTCGAACAGGCCAAGAACTAGCCCAGTACCTAGCGGTCGCACCCTGCCGGCAAGCTGCTATATCCAACTAGAGTAGTCTATGGTGTCCAGTACACTGACAAAATACAAATGATCTCCCTAAGCTTGATTCTGAAATAAACACTCACTTCTGTACGTTGTTATGCTCATGAAACAGCGACTTATCATCATCCTTTTCGTTACTCTAGCCTCCCTTTCTGCCACAGAATACTCTAATCATCACCTCACCTATGAAGTCGACGGTCCACCCACTGGAGTTGATTATGTGAAGAAAAAAGGCCGCCTCACTCACTTCACTGTCGGTCCAGACCTCAGCAACCGCCTCATCAACCTCACCTACATTCTTGATATTAAAGGCAACATTTCCTTCATCATTCAAAAAAGTTATTGGCTACGGGACAAGCAAGCCAATCGTCTCAAACAGCCAATAGAAGAAGAAATCGTTATCCATACTGTCGTTAAAAATAAAATCATATCTTCAACATCCAAATTTAAGCCTAATTCTATGGAGAAAATGGACCTCCTTGCCTATGGAAAAGAAATCAAAACCTTCATCGACGCAAATACAAAAAAATAGAATATAATAGTCCCTCCCTAAATGAATGCATCCCCCACCCTCCTTTTCATGTGGTTCCTGTAATTCGTACTAGCAAGCAAGGCAGTTTAGGCATCGGTATCCGATAGACTCTCGCCCCCTACTTGCCAGGCTCCACAAACTCTTCCTTCAAGGCGAACTTGGCGTGGTATTCACCACCATTGTGGGCCTTGCAGCAGGGGTAGCATGCCACCCACTTACGTCGCATGCGTCTTGCCCGCGTGACCACTGTCTTGCAATGCGGGCAGGTGTAGTGCCAATTGCGTTGCTGTCGGTGACTAGGCAAGGCGAGGTCGTGCGTCACTTTTTCAAAGGGAATCCCTAAGTCGCGACAAGCCTCGTGCCACTCGTCTCCGTGTGGAGCAATACGTCGCGGAAAGGTGCGTGCGTGAGCCACCAAGTGGGCGAGCTCGTGTAAAAAGGTGCGATGCAGTTCCTCCTCGCTGATATTGATCAACTTGGGATTCAGCTCGATCTGGCTTTTTTGATAGTATGCTCTGCCAGCAGTGCTGCGCATGCGAGGATTCCATATCACACAGACACGCTTCGCTAGGGCTATCAGACCTAGTTCTTGTGCATGCTCTTGTGCTAGTATGGTGAGTTCCTCAGTGCTGATCACAGGGTTAGAATATACCAGCCGTCTGCTCTTTATCAAGCTGAGAAAGTAAAATTACCACCGCGTCTTTGGTGTGCATACGTGCCACCCAATATTCACACTTCGGGCAATAGTAAGCATCCCTCTCGGCAGTGACTTTACAGATCGGTAGATCGTTGACATTTTTTACATCCTTCTCGGCAATCACCAGCATGTTCACTTCTTTGCCATCTGCTGACATGAACCGCACTAATGAACCATGAACGTCGCCTTTGAGCACAATCTCAGTGCAACCAATACACTTCATGTTCTTCAATTTTTCAGGGATATCCACCACCGGAAGTTGCTTAGCCTTCAACCACTCGATTGATTCTTCCGCTGAATTACTGACAAACTGAACCCCATCCTTCACCAGACGACGACCGACAGATTGTTGGATGTCTCTCGCTTCAAATATCTCTTCAGGAGTGTCAATCTGGCCTGCTCCACCCGCAATTGGGCCCCGGTCATCATTGTTATTTGGCAAAAAGACAAGCGTGAGACAAAGCACCAACACAGCGGCGGCGGCGTACGGTAAGACCTTCCACACTGGGAATGCCCCTTGCACCACTTTTGTTTCCTGATCCATCGCCACCAATATCTGATCTCTAAGATCTTCCGGGGCTTGCATATCAGCAAAGGCTGAGAAAAAGGCTGAATCTAACTCAGGGTCTTCTAGACCTGAGGGATCCTGATCCAATGCAGCGAGAATTTCTTCGCGAAGTTCCTCAGGGAGTTCTACTGAACTCAAGGCTGAAGAGAATGTGGCATCTTGTGCACGCTCACGTGCCAGCCACTCACCGAGTTCACGGTCCTCGGCGGCCAGTGCTAATGCCTCGGCAAAATCCGGGTCTTTGGCATCCTGTCCGTTAGGACGGAAGCTGCTCAAAATAAATTTAGCTTGTTGAATTTTCATGGGGATTACTTCGCTTTAAATTGTTGAATAGGTAGGACTTGCGCTGTTGGCGATGCTTTTTCCATGCGATCGCGCAATTGTTTTTTACCACGTGCAATACGTGACATGACTGTGCCCATTGGGATATCGAGGATTTCTGCGATTTCCTTATACGAATGCTGCTGCATAAAGAATAAGGAAAGTGGTGCTCGATACGTTTCATCAAGTGCATTGAGTAAAGCAATAGCACGTTGACCGTCTAATACCCTACCGCTGTCCTTTTGGTCTCCAGAGAGCTGGTAATCGAGATCTGCAATGTCTTGTTCTGGAAACTTAGTGTTTCTTCTAGAATAGCTCAACTGCTCACGATACAGGGTAGTGAAAAGCCACGTTTTTGCCTTTGATCTGTCTTTTAGCTGAGAGTTTTTCTGAGCCCAGATACAAAACGTTTGCTGCACTAGATCCGAGGCCCGATCCGGGTTCTTGGCTAGTGAGTAGGCGAATCGATACAACGCTTGGTAGTGTTCATCGACGAGTGATTGGAATTCTTCATTCATGGCTTTCAATAATTAAGAGGCACTGACACACACTTCTATTCCCACTAATGTGAGAAAAATACCAGCAGCCACCTGATTGCAGGCGAGCATGGCAGGTCAGTCAGCGGAACGCCAGCTACATCACTTTTTTTCAACCACATCAAAGCGCATGATGCGACCAAATTTATTGTATTCGGTCATTAGGATATTGCCTTTGGCATCATAAGTAATGCCGTGTGGTGATCCGACTACACCGGCCTTCCATTCCTTTGGGGTCCAGCGATTTCCTTTATACTTCGCTAGGTTTTCACTGACCACATTGATGATTTTTCCTTGTTTATCGAGGACACTGATCCTGCCCACAATCTCGGCTACGGCTACGGTATCGCCACGGAACGACACCGCACTCGGACGACGCAAACCCTTAGCATACACACCGATTACGGAACCATCCAATGCAAGATGCACCAAGGTTCCTTTGGCTCGATTTGTGCACAGCAACCTGACGGGATCAAAACGAGGGTCGATCGCAATCTTGTGGCAATTTGAAAAACTGTAGGGGACTTTACGCCCACCAAAGGTCTTGAGATATTTACCAGATTTATCGAATTGATGAATAAAGTCCAAACCATAGCCATC
>CAXMOB010000238.1:0-2231 GCA_964194815.1 Vicinamibacteria bacterium
TTCAGGAAGTCGGTGAGGTAACCGAAGTGTTCCTTCACCGGCTCGTTGTTGCGCATCAAGCAGCCACCTTTGGCTGGTGCCAAATAGCCCCGCATGCCATAAAGAAAGCCGTAGAACTCATCGAAACCGCGGCGGTGAGGGTACTCCGCTTCTTGACTCCGGCCCAGATGCCATTTGCCGATCATGCCGGTGCGGTAACCGCTCTTTTTTAGAACCTGAGGTATCGTCACCTGCGGCAGGAAGACTTTATTGAAGACGTCGCGGTTGTGGTAGAAACCGAAGCGCTGCTGGTATTTTCCTGAGAGCAGGCCGGCTCGTGTCGGCGCGCATTGGAGACCACTGACATAGCCACTGGTGAACTTCATCCCCGCATCGGCAATCTTGTCGATATTTGGAGTCTTCACGTGCTTGTCGTTACTGTAACAACTGACATCGGCATAGCCCATGTCATCCACCAGAATGAGGATGATGTTCGGTTGGGGTTTCGTGGTTGTGTCAGCTACAGCAAGGGAGCAGGTGCAGGCAATGCATAGTCCGGTAGCGAGGTGCTTCAGGTATTGTAAAGTCATGTTATTTATAGAAATTTGTTTTTTTGAGTGAGATGGTCGAGAGTATCGTGCAAGGGGGAGAAAGGGGTCGGACTGAAGGGATTGGGTGAACTATGCCAAAATCGAACTCGCTGTGGCGTCGGCGAAGCGATCTGGGCTCTGGCGTTCTGCAGCATGGTGGTTCAGAGGTTGGCGAGCGGTGTATTTTCCTTGTTGTACAATATAAGATCCCCTTATTTACCTTGTTTGGGCTTTATAACATCCAATTGATCGTGGAACACTTCGTAACGAGATGGTGTTTTACCTACGGTATGGGTGTGGGTAGCGGCGGCAGCTCGTTGTTGTGTCTTTTTAGCGTCATCGCTCCGTCCTAGTTTTTCGAGGATGCTTGCTTTGGTGTTCAGTAGTTTTGCGACACGGTGACAGCTGCACGGTTTTCTGCGGTTATAGATTCTCTCGTGTGTTAGGATGGCGGCATCGATGTCCGATAGTGCATTACTCCAATCCTTGAGCCCCATGTAGGCGAGGGCACGACCGTGCAGCTGTGGGGTAGCCCATGGGTCTTGTGCAGGAGGATCCACCGGGAGTGGACCGGAAAATTGCTGAACGGCCTCGCGGAACTTACCTTGCTTTAATGTATTGAGAGACTGTGCCATGGCCCGTGGCTC
Source organism: Vicinamibacteria bacterium (assembly GCA_964194815.1). Lineage (GTDB taxonomy): Bacteria > Verrucomicrobiota > Verrucomicrobiia > Verrucomicrobiales > Akkermansiaceae > Rubritalea. The sequence goes on from CAXMOB010000238.1 coordinate 1,217, forward strand.
GATGTTGGCTTTCATGGCACGAGTAATGGTGCCCATTAACTCACCGATGCCTTCGCTCCTGTGTTGTGGGTGAACGATTCCCGATAGCGACCATGCGACTGTGCCATCTGGGAGGAGAAGAAAAACATTAGGCACGCGGTCGGCGGAAATGATTCCTAGTTTTTGCACCATAGGATTGGCGAGGCCATCAGGGACCATGACGGCTTGGTTCAGCCATTGATTTTTTTTCATCAGCGCTTGAACACGTTCTGTATCGTCGCTGAGAAAAGCTGTGATGACTTTGATGCTTTTACTTGCATCCTGGTCGGCTAGTTGGAGTGCATGTTGCATCACTCCTAAGGTTTCTATCTTTTTTCCTTTAGTGTTTTCGGTGACACTGCCTTTTATCTCGGCAGGGAAGTCTGCGGTGGGCTCAGTTGGCGGCTCGACAAATATCAGTAGTGTTAATTTATCATCGGTAGCCTCAGGTAAGCTCAATTTACCACCAGTGAGTGTTTTGAAGTCCATCTTCACTAGTTGGCTTTTCTCTGCAGAGGAATTGAGGTCAGTGACGTTGGAACGTAGAGCGCTGCGTACGACTCGGCGTGCACGGCTTGGGGGTAAGTAATTGTTGGCCTTAAATAATCGGAAGCGGTGGTTTTGGTCACGGAGAAATGTAACAACCGGCCAGAGATCGGGGTCAGGAGAGTCGGTCGCGAGCAGTTTTTCACGGTATTGTTGGTGTAGTTTTGGCATGTTAGCGTCCATTGCTAGAATGGCGGCAGCGGCATAAGCTGAGGCGGATGTGACGTCTCCACCCGAGTCTTTGATAAATGATTCGAGGACGGTTGTGGGTTTAGCCTTACCAAGGCGTAGGGCTTTTTTTGCGAGACAGAACCGTGGAACGACATCTGCTCCAGCAGGCAATTTTTCAGTCAGTGCAGTGAGTGCTTCTATACTTGCCGATTCCAGATGCTTGGGCTCGGATGCTAGGTTCCACATGCCGATTAAGGCGATGATCTTATAGTTGCGCAGG
>CAXMOB010000239.1:0-4381 GCA_964194815.1 Vicinamibacteria bacterium
ACAATAAAGCTCCAGGATGCTATTGCAACCTGGAGCTTTAATTTACCGAGAAGCGGTGGCGGTGCGGAATTGATTGTGACTAGCCCTTTGCCACATCCAATTCCTTATGCACTCGCCATCCACCTCCCAAGTTTCTTGAGGTAATGGTTATCTACCACACAGCACGGAGAGTCTCCGCTACCTCAAATTTTTAGTCAGCCTCGATCGCCATGCAAGTTTACAAGGCTGACAAAATATTTTAGCCTTAAGCTAATCTTTATCACTACTCTTTATCACCGGCCATCAAGGCTTTCACCTGATCTTCGATCTCAATATAAAGTTCTTTATTTTCCTTCAGCACCTCTTTCGCTGCATCTCGTCCTTGAGCAAGCTGATTCCCATTGTAACTGAACCAACTTCCACGCTTGAGCACGAGGTTGTATTCGATCGCTAGATCGAGCATCGAACCGACAGAGGAGATACCCTCAGAATACATGATGTCGAATTCTGCTTCGGTGAATGGTGGAGCCACCTTGTTCTTCACCACTTTCAGTTTCGTGCGGTTTCCCACCACGGTGCCATCAGTGGCTTTGATCTGACCAATTCGGCGAATATCGACACGCACTGAAGCAAAGAACTTCAAGGCTCGACCACCTGGAGTTGTCTCTGGGCTACCGAACATCACGCCAATTTTCTCACGAATTTGGTTAGTGAAGATAACCACGGTGCGAGCCTTCGCAATGAATGAAGTGAGCTTACGCATCGCCGCACTCATCAAACGAGCCTGAGCTCCAACGGTAGAGTCACCGATTTCACCAGCCAATTCCTGCCTGGTCACAAGCGCCGCAACGGAGTCCAGTACCACAATATCTATCGCGTTTGAACGCACTAGCATTTCACAAATCTGTAATGCTTCCTCACCTGAAGACGGCTGTGACACCAAAAGGTCATCCACATTCACGCCTAGCTTCTTCGCATACTGCGGGTCCAATGCGTGCTCCACGTCAATGAAGGCCGCCAATCCACCTTTTGCTTGGGCTTGAGCAATAGCGGTTAATGTTAAAGTTGTTTTACCTGAAGATTCAGGACCGTAGACCTCTACAATGCGTCCACGTGGGAAACCACCAACACCGAGGGCACGGTCGATAAGTAGGTTTCCTGTTGGGATCACGTCGACATCAACGCGGTGCTCATCGCCCATACGCATGATGGCGGTCTCACCAAATTCTTTTTGAATACTTGAAATTGCGAGCTCTAAGTTTTTCTTTCGTGCTGCTGCGATCTTTTCTGTCTGTGCTTCTGTTACTTCTGCCATAATGTTGCTGTGTGGTTACATGCACAGATGAACACCTTTTTGAATATTCGTCAACAAAAAAGGTGTTCAAGAGAACAATTTTTAGCAAATCGTTGATTTCGTGGGGGTTGTGGCCTTTCTTTCCTTGGGCAGCATTCGAACAATCACACCCGAACTCGAAATCATCACCACAAGAGTTGCACACCAACACACAAAAGGATTGATTCTGAGCGATGGGCTGCCATCCTCCCGCCCGTGAACACCGATGATCAAGCTTTCCCAGTTCGTCCTACTAAAAGCGAATTTCTCACCCTAGCTCCACAAGGCAATGTCATTCCTGTCTACGCACAGCTGGCTGCCGACTACGAAACCCCGATCTCTGCTTTCCATAAGATCGCAGCAGACGGCCAGGCCTTTCTCTTTGAAAGTGCCGAAAGCAGCAATGTTAGTGGTCGCTACTCCCTACTTGGTAGCAACCCAAAAACTAGCTTCATCGCTCACGGCAAAGAAATTCAATTCACTGAAAAAGGCGAAACCCGTCATTGGACCGCAGAACGCGACGTCTTAGCTGAGCTTGAAATACTGATGTCTGCCTACCGTCCAGTTGAACACGGGGCTCAAGTGCCACCATTCTACGGCGGCATGGTGGGATACCTTTCCTACGACACCGTTTCACAGTTCGAGCCGACGATAGCGCCTAACACAAGAGACGACTTAGGACTTCCTGATGCTGTCTTCTTCTTGGCCGATACCGTCCTCATCTTTGACCACCAGCTCAAACGCCTATTCCTCGTTGCCAATGCCTTCCTCGATGAATTCGATTCTGCAGCTGACGCCTACCAGGACGCCAGCGACCGTATCGCGACATTGATGCAAAAGCTCGACCAGCCACATCACGTCAAAGCTCTCAATGGCTTCGTAGAATACGATACTCCTGACATCAAAGCCAACACCACCCAAGCCGAATACGAAGCCAAGGTGCTAAAAGCTCAAGAATACATCACCTCCGGCGATGTCTTCCAAGTCGTGCCTAGCCAACGCTTCGAAACCGAATACACCGGCTCTACGGTCGACCTCTACCGTGCACTTCGCCACGTCAACCCATCGCCCTACATGTTCATCTTGCAGCTCGATGGCTTCTCACTGGTCGGCAGCTCACCAGAGGTGCACGTCCGCTCGATCGATGGACGCATCGACATCCGCCCAATTGCAGGAACGCGCAAACGTGGTGAAACTCCTGAAGAGGACGATGCTCTCGCAGCCGATTTACTAGCTGATGAAAAAGAATGCGCCGAACACCTCATGCTCGTCGATCTGGCGCGTAACGACGTCGGCCGCATCGCCCAGCACGGCACAGTCTCAGTAGACGACTTCATGATCGTCGAACGCTACAGTCATGTGATGCACATCGTGTCTAACGTAAGTGGTCGACTCGATGAAAAATTCACTGCCTACGATGTGCTTCGCTCCACCTTCCCCGCAGGAACCGTGAGCGGTGCTCCAAAAATCAGAGCCATGCAAATCATCAATGAGTTAGAAAATAACAAACGCTGCACCTACTCAGGAGCGGTCGGTTATTTCGGCTGGGATGGCGGTCACGATTCCTGCATCACTCTACGCACTTGCCTGATCAAAGATGGTAAGGCCTATGTGCAAGCCGGAGCTGGTGTCGTTGCCGACTCCAACCCAACCTCAGAACACCAAGAATGCTGCAACAAAGCCATGGGAATGGTCAGAGCCATCGGCCTGGCCAAAACCATCGGTAAGTAGTAGTCCCTCTAAGTGGTATTAGCTTAAGGCTTACTTGAACACTGCATCATTGAGCTCTTCTAATGCTTTCTCCTCGGCGGTCCTATCATCTTTTACCTCCTCATCTAGATCAAGCTCTTTGACTGATTCTTCGCGCTGCTCTTTTACATAATCCTTCATCTTATAATCTAGATAAGTTTCATAAAAGTCCTCCATCAATCGATCCACATCCTTTTTTGAAGCCACTCGATACTCCATCATCTCCTTATGCGTGGTGGCTGGGTAGTCCTTAATCACATACTCATTTTTGTTAGCTCGATTTCTTGCGATATCCTGAATTTTGGATTCCAGGCCCTCCTGCTTAAGATGATAAAATCGAATAAACGTTTTCGATTTAAGTGCCACAGTGAACTCAGTCACTAGATGATCGTTCACGCGATACGTCTGTACCCCAAAGGTATCTACATGCTCCAATGGAATAAATGACTTCGCTCCATTAACGTTGACCTTCCAGAAAAGGGGGTAAAACTTACCCTTAGTTTTGAGAGTTATAGATGGAGGAGACACCACCTGTTCGTCACCCTTCACTTGGCCCGAAGCCACAGGCATACAGCCCAGCCATACTCCCATAAAAGGAAGCACCCACTTAATATTAATAATTTTTCCCATTCATCACATATAAATGACACACCACCCGTGGGCAAGATCATAAACAGCCTCCACTGAATTAACCTCTAAAACACATCAATTTTACTCCACCATCTCCCTCACGGTCCCTTCTGCAACCGCGACCTCTCCCTCCCTTAACTCAAAAGTCATGCCGATATAAAGCCGGCTGCCGACATCATATTCGTCGATAAATCGTATCCTCACACGCACACGATCCCCTGGATACACCAAGTTCCCTTCCGGATAACTCAACTCCGCAATCCAACGTTCGTCGTCAAAACAAAACGCTGGTTGAAATCCGGAGGAAACCGGCACGGTGCCACCACGCTTCTTACGCTGTAAGTAGGTGACAACCGCCTCGATATCGTAGATATCCTCCATCATACTATCTGTCGATTAGCTGGATGCCTAACGTGGTCTACGCGGAACATCCCCTTTTTTGCCATTTCTCCAGTCGTTGTTCGGTTTAGCATTCTTACGAGCACCAGGTTTCCCTGCCCCTCTAGAACCTTTTGAATCACCTTGTTTTGCATCTCTCCTATTCTTCGCAATGCGGTTGGCATGGGAATACTTCGAGTCACGACGCTGAGCCCTCGGGTCATCCTTCTTACTGTAACGCTTACCATCATCCTCAGGAGCAGGAACGCTGTAATCAAAATCTTCCAACTTTCGGTTCGGCAAGGTCAAGCC
>CAXMOB010000240.1:0-7558 GCA_964194815.1 Vicinamibacteria bacterium
TGATTAAAGCCCTTCACCAGTAGTAAACCAATAGGACTGTCAGACTTGTATTTTTTAAGTGAGACTGCCAGTGCTCTATTCATACCGCCCCTTGGCATAGTGTGATTCTCAGCAACCATCATCTCAGTGAGCGTTGGCACCACCTTGATGTAGAGAGCTGGATCACGTTCCAGTCCCTGAAGTGCCATGAATGAAGCATGACGGAGCCACCATTCCTTACTCTTGGTCCAAGGCATGATAGCTTTGACGTTCTTCTGAATGACTTCTACCGGCATGAATCCAATCGCAAACAATGCTCCCTCCACCACATACATCGATTCTTTCGGGTCAGCTATCATTGCAGTGATAGTCTCGATCATTGCAGGTGTGAATTTCTCAGCAGTCAGCACTTTCTTGCCCGGCCCGAAGAAAAACCTCCAGTCTATGATACCGTCTAAACCCGTGCGCCGGAGACGAGGGTCTGGGTCTCGCAGAAGTTCTTCAAGCACACTCAACTCACCTTTAATACGAAGAGCCTTTGCTGCCTGTCCGCGTATCATATAGCTGTTGTGCCGGACAAACTGCTGCAACTGCTCCACCGAAACACTATCGGGATCAATTTCGATGCTACCTTTGCTGTACGATGAACCAATAGATAAATCGATCTGATGAACAGGCAATAGCCTCCCATACTTTTCATAATCGGCTGCAGGCTTGATGCTGTGAAAGGCGAAGTCGGCCTCGGCACCCCAAATACGTGCGGGCAATTTGAATTCCTTAGCATATTTCGAGCGCGGCGCTCCGGTGATACGCAGAGTTTTCATTGGTGCCGTGTAGCCCATCGCTGCTCCAGCTCCGGATCCCGCATCGTTATAGCTTGAGCAAGTGGCCAAGCCCATCGCTCCGTCGTCATATCGCGAGAGGTCATACCACCATGTCAGCCTATCCATGACCTCGCGGTATTTGCCAGGAGCTTTGCCCATCAAATAGGCAGAAGCGATGCCACGCCAAATACCGTCGCCACGTCCGTTGTCGGCGTGCCCCATGATGATGTCAGGGTAAGCGTTTAAAGTGGCCATGCTGAGAGAATCGCGTGCCGATTCATAAATCGAAGTATCGCCAGAAGCATTAGAGGCAATCTGCATCGCGGCGGCAGTCATCGCATCCTTACCATTGGAGCCAATACCACCCTCCGCTCGGTGATCTCCGTATGGCACAGAACCATGTCCTACGAAGCGCCAAAAATACTTCAACGCATTAAGCAGAGTTTTTTCATCCACATTGACTCCTATCTCCTTGCAGAGAAGAAGGGTGGTCAGCACCTGAGTACTCGCCGGATTCATGAGCCCTCCACCGACATAGCTAGGGTTAATGTCTGAGCCCCAATGTTTCCAAGCACTGTTGAAATTCTGACGATCTCTGGCATCATCACAGATTGCCTGCAGTAATGGTAATACGTCTTTGTCACCCGTGCGGAGATAATATTCGGCAATGGCAATTCCATTGTAACCGTTATTCCAAGTGTGATCACCGATGCTCTTAGGCTTATCGATAAATTTTTGAAAATGCTTTTTCACCACTGTTAGATACGCATCATCCCCAGTAGACAGTAAAAACAGGCAGGGCAAAGCAGTCGGAATACCTAGACCTTTCGATTCACTAACAGACTTACTGTAGAATGCTGCAGCGTTGTCGATGATCTTCTTCGATTTCGGGCAGTCCACTGGCCAGTTTTTGCCATAGGCTCCAAGTACCGGAATCTGAACCGCCACACTATGTTGCTTGCCACCCTTCGACTGGAGCTCAAAGGCCATTTTGCCATCACTTGCCTCAGCAGCGGTGATGGCTGACCCCAACACAATAAAAGGATTCAGGCCCTTCAGCGATTTGCCATTTACGCCTAGGATAACCTCGCCAGTTTTAAATTTTCCAGCCGCGGGACTGCCTTCCCGAGTGCCTGTAATGGTCACGATTACGCCTTTCTCAACGCGTGCAAGAATACCCGTTGAACCAATGTGACCCAAATCCTTAGGAGCATTTGGCTTCGGTCGGAGTTGGTAAACCTTTTCACTGGAGTAATATTCCTCCTCAGCTTGAGCGCTGGTGACACAACAGGCGGCTGTTAGTACGGCAAGTAGGAGAGGAAATAGTCTATTGTAATTTTTCACGATGAGTGGTTCTGGTAATATTTAATTGAAATGTAATTTATGATGAGTTGGTTAGAACTGTTTATTTTCCATATGCCGAAGTCCCTCAAGTTTAATCATCCGTGCGACAATCCAAGTTTAACAAACTCAGCAGATCTCGAATCGGTGATCGATGTGGGCTAGGCAGAGAAAGAAAACAATCGTGAGGAGTTTCATGCTTCTTACACCTTAAGTTCTTTAGTTGCCGTTCTTTTCGATCAGTGCTTTGGCAAGTGCTTCGCCAATTCTGCTAAGAATTTTCGCACTTCCTAGGTAATGATAAGACTTGTTTGAAATGCCTTTGGCGGCTTCTTTTTCCTCAGGTGTTCTAATTTCGTCCAATCGCCTGGCTTCATAGGCGGCTTTTGCTGATCTTTCAGCTAACGTCGCTTTGTGTTTGGCTTGCTTGGAATCATCTTTTGCTTCGACCTTAAACTTGCCCTGTTTGGCTAGTTTGTCAGCCTCACTTCTTATTTGCCACTTTTTGACTTGAGACGCATCTTGGATAAAGTCCCAATATTTTCCTGTCTGGACGGCATAGACACTGTCTTTGAACTCGGGGAGAGATGCTGGTGCAGCCATCGCATCTTGGAACTCGGCCGTAGAGGAGTTCAAATTGGGATTGTTGCTTTTGCATCCGCCAGCTCCTAAGACGCCGATGGAAATAGGAAGCTTTGGGACACCCAAATCCTTTCTAACATCTCGGATAAAGTGTCCAAAGAGGTTCGAATATTCATTGAATCTCCCTGGTCCCTTTTTCTTGGGGTAGGTATTCGAATCACACATATCGTTCCAGCCTTGAAACCAAACCAGGCCGGCAATTTCGTATCCTTCCTTTTTGTCATAGGCCGGATGGACCTTTCCAGGGTCTGAGAGAACTTTGTTGACGTGCTCCAACATTTTCTTATAGAAAACACCCGTAAGCTCTCTCGTTTGCGCAGTCACTTCGTCCTCGGTGATCTTGCCCCGCTTGGCCAAAAAGGCCAGACGACTCGGGCTATATACATAGGGACCTGCACTGGGGGGACGAAAGTCGGTGTGAAGAGATTTTCCACCCCAAGCTGTCTTGATAAGCAAAATAGGCTCTTTTAGATTCTCATACATGGTGATCCCGAAAGCAAGCTCAGGGCCAATTTTCTTGTCCCATGCTCCATAGCCCAAGCTCAAGGCTCCTTCGACCAAGGTTACTCTTCCATCTCTCGCTTCCGATACGTAGCTAATACGGACATCGTCGTACACCTTGGCCTCTCCTGATGGGTCTACCATTTTGTCATGGAGAGCTTTCGAATTTGGATCCTGCGCCATCCAAGGAATAGTAGTGGTATAGGCGTGGCCCACCATATTCGATTGCCCTGCCAATATGTACACTTTGAGAGGCTTAGCCTGTAATGGGCTCGTTTGAACTATGGCGACGAGTCCTAGTAGTGCTGCTGTCCTGATTGATTTTAAATTCATTATTTTTCTTTCTTTAGTTGTGCTGTTTATTTGCCACAAACCGAAATCCTTCAAGTTAAATGACTGCTACCTACCTGTCAGGTAAACTGACAAGTAGGTAAATAGAAAAGTAATAGACTCTACATGAATGCCGGCATAATGAACACGTGCAGTTATGAACCATTCTAACCTTTCTAAGGCTGACGAACTGGTGATGGGCCGCTCTAACGGAAAAATAAAATCACTATCCATGACATTCCTTATGTTTAAATCAATCTATTCATCACCCACCTTATTCTCGATTGCTTTGGCTCTGCTACATATCTTGCCTCAGGCGTCACTGCGTGCGGAAACTGAACCAGCACCCCATCTTTTCATACTCTCTGGGCAATCTAACATGACGAAGGAGCTAGGCGAAGCGTTCCAGAATACGGTCGAGCAAGCATTGGGTAAAGAGCGTGTGGTGGTGACTGTTAGTGGATCCCCAGGTCAGCCAATCAAGATGTGGGACAAGGGCTGGAAACCACCAGAGGGCATGAAAGATAATAATCCCTCTAGGAACGGCATGCTTTATAAAAGAATGATGGACCCAATAAAAAAAGTGCTTGGAGACCGTAAACCAGCGTCGGTAACCTTCATCTGGATGCAAGGTGAGGCCGACGCCGGCAGATCTTGGTCCGGAGTGTATGAAAAAAGTTTCAATGTAATACTAGACAAGATCAAAGCAGATCTTGATATCAAAAATATCAATTTCGTGGTCGGCCGAATCAATGAATACTATCTGAGAGGCCCCCACGGCAAACAAATGCGTGATCTCCTCGTCAAAATCGGCGACGAGTATCCGAATGGTGCGTGGATTAACACCGACGACCTTAACCACGGGGTGAATGGCGCGGGAGACTTTAGTTTCAATGATGGACACTTTCCCGATTCTGGCTACGTCGTGATGGCCCAGCGCTTTGTCAAGAAGGCCTGCCTTCTTCTCGATCCGAACATAAAATTGGACCCGAAGATTTTCAAAGAAACATTCATCGACTCTCACGAGGGTTTTGCAAGCCATCAAGGTATCGGTAAGGTGGTGACCAGTAAAAACCAACCTGTTTCCAAAACGACGTCGGAGCCCAGTTTTTCTATCTTGACGGATGGTCAATATGGCCCTGCCGATCACACTGATAAAGCTTGGATTGGTTTTGCACCTTCAGAAAAAACCATTGAACTGAACATTGACCTTGGTAAGCCGATGGTGATCGATCAGCTCGGGGTTAACATGTTGATCAGCAGCAAAGCCAAAGCCGAGTTTCCCAATACACTCGCCTACTACACCTCAGAGGACGGTAAAGAATTCAAGGTCAACAGCAAACGCTACAAGGCCATCAAATTTCAAAACCGCAATGTTCTCAAAATAATGCGCAAAAAAGGTATTGCTCCCCAATCTATCCCCCTCCTTGTCGGGCAGAAATCAGCTAAGGCACGCTACCTCAAAATAGAAATCGAGACCGGAGATCAGTGGGTTTGGATCGACGAAATCGTCGTCAATCCACAGAATTAGTGAGCTAGCAGCAAAGGCTTATCTCACAGCCAGAACGCTTGCTCTGGAGAAGTAAATGGGGGTAGGCAAGGAGTGGATATGAACGGGATCAAATCCAAGGATTGCCAATTGTGAGCCGCCCGGATGAACAAAACTACAGCATGAAAAACCAAAACTACAGCATGAAAAACCCACACAGCATGACCCCCCCCCACCTTTCTCTTCGAGCCCGTTTTGTGTGCCTGCCTGTCATCGCGGCACTGATATCCGCCCTCATAGCCTTCGGTGGTGTGGCGCAAGGCCAAGTGACCTTCCTGGATGCCGGTTTTGAAGGCTCATCCAGCCTCCCTGTCGGCTGGGCACAAAGTCAGATCTCGGGCACGTCCAATTGGACTATCCAAGGCGGAGGCAATGGGGGCGAACCCGCGGCCGCACATGGTGGCTCCAACAATGCGTTCTTGTTTGCCTCGAATACGAACAGCAATCAAAGCCAACTTGTTTCTCCTGCCTTCGATACCACGGGCTATACCAACATCAGCCTTACTTTCTGGCACGCTCAGGCAGCTTGGTCTCCTGACCAGGACGAGCTAAAAGTCTTTTATAGTAGCAACGACGGATCGACCTGGACGCAGTTAGTCAACTACACGGCCAGTGTGCCGAACTGGACTGAACGCAGCTTGGCCATTCCTGTTGTCAGCGCCAACACTCGCATCAAATTTGAGGGCAACGCCAAGTGGGGACGTGGCGTTTGCCTGGACGATATTCAGGTTACGGGAATTTCAGCTACATTGTCCGAAGTGTTTGTCAGTGCCACCGATGCTGAGGCCTCTGAAGTGGGCTCGGAGCCAGGTACCTGGACCATCACGCGTAGCGGCAATACTACGGGAGCCGTGAACGTCAATTTCACGCTCAGCGGCAACGCCACATCAGGCATCGACTACAACCTCGATACGACCAGTCCGGTCAGCTTTGCCGCGGGAGAAACCACTAAAGTCGTCACGCTCACACCTGTCGATGATGCGGTTGGCTCCGAGGCCGAAGAAGTGGCCACGCTGACCCTTGGTGCCGGAACGGGCTACGTGGTCGGCACGGCGTCGGATGACATCGCCATCTACGACGATGAAGGTTTTGATGTGAACATCCTGATCATCGGTTCGACGAGAGATTCGGGGGAGCGTCACAACTCCAGTGTCTGGTGGAACGCCCAAAAGCCCGCCTACACTCCTACCTCAGAGCCGTTTTCTCCGACTGAAATCGGTAGCCAGCTTCAAAATATTATGGATCAGGATAGCCAGGGCTCCACCAATGTTCACGTCGAGGAGCGCTACATGAGCCAGAGTGCAATCCTCGGTAGTTGGACTGCCTACTCCTACAATTTGATGAGTTGGTTTAGTTACCCATATCCGGCAGATGCAGAGGTCGCTCGCTGGGCCAATCTGCGTGGAGAAGTCGGTACTGAGTGGGACTACGTTGTTCTGATCGGCGATCCCTACACCATGGAATACACGCCGGGAATGTATGCGCTCGGGGTGTCCAGAATTGCTAAAGAAGTAGCCAAAGGAACGGGTGAACTCGTTTTGCTCATGCCTTGGCAGCACGCCAGCTCGGATTCATCGGTCAATCATTATAAGGAAGTGGTGTATCGCGCCGCCCGCTCCGGTGGGCACAAGGTGGCTGCCGGTGCCTTGGCTTGGCAGGACTGTGGCTCACCAGCCGGCGGCTCTCATCCGACGACTGCAGGTGCCTACATTGCGGCGTCCTCCATCTACAGCAGCATCTACAACCAAAGTGCCGCTGCGTCCAATTATTCGTATAGCGATGCCAACGCGAATACGACCTTCAATACCCACACGACCAACAACAGCGCCCCGCACTACAGTGGCTTGATGAGTTTTCAGAGCCCCTACCTCATGGTGGATGACAAGCGGCGCGAAGTGCACTTCAGTGAGACGGGAACGAGCACCGAACAGGGCTTTAAGGGCAAGATCAAGTCGGCGATGACGCGCAGCATGGTGTCGGCCGTTGATAGTCCGTACAACGACAAGTACGACACCAATGACCCAGGGAGTGAAGCCTTGGGTTGGCCGACATCCAATCCCATGCCGATTGGCTTCAACTACGGGCGAGATGGTTTTTCTTCGGAGGCGGTCAAAAAATACATGGTTAACCCTGCCTACTGGCAGGCAGGGTTCGGCTATTACTATCAACAGAACACTTGGCCGCAGACCGCTGAAGCAGCGAATGACATCCATATCGGCCTGATGCACATGCATGACAACGACCTCGCCAACCGCATGCTCAATGAGGCACCAAGCGCGAGAAACATCCCCGTGCGCACGATGTGGGCCCAGATCCACAAACTGTATCCGACTCTCAGGCCTCAGCGAGATGGCTCGGGGCCACACCTCAGCTACAATCTGGATGAGGCGGT
>CAXMOB010000241.1:0-5150 GCA_964194815.1 Vicinamibacteria bacterium
TGGTTTCTGCTAGATTTCCATCGGTGTCTAGCATGAGTGCATCGTCTGCTCCCGCATCGTTCGCTTCGAGTTTCGCTAGGATGGAGGTGAGCTGATTTGATGAGTGGATATGCTGATCGAGGACATTGGCGAATGGTCGTCTCTGCTTGGCGGTGATGAGGTGTAGTCCTCCCTGGTCGTAGACTGGGGCTTTATGCTCGGCTAGAATGACGAGGGAGCAGCCTTTGGTATTGATGCGGGGGTCCAGACCAGAGGTGTATTTGAGTCCGCGCGAGAGGATGAGGCGGATGTGTACAGCGTCATGCATGTCATTAGCCATGAGAGTTTGACGTAGTGCATCTATAATTTTTTTGCGACTCGGAAGACCTTCATATCGGAGTAGAGCGGCACTTTTGAAGAGTCGATCGAGGTGCTCTTCTAATTTAAAAATTTTACCGTCGTAGAGTCGGAGACCTTCCCAACAGCTATCTCCATTTTGTACGGAAGAATCGAAGGGTGATACGCCAGCTTTGTCACGGTGGATGAGCTCGCCATTGATGTAGAGAATAAGGTCTTTATTTTTTTCGTTATAATTTTGAAGCATGAGGATGGAAATTTATGATTGTTAGAGTGGTAGCTCGATGAGTTCGTGCGATTGGTGAGTGATGTTTGTGTGACCAGTTTCAGTGACGATAACGACATCTTCGGTACGAACACCAAAGCCGTTTTCGAGGTAAATGCCTGGTTCTACAGTGAAGGCCATACCTGGCTCTAAGAGAGTAGCTTCGTCGGTTTGGTTGAAATTGAGCCCTGGGTCGTGAGTTTCTAAGCCGATGCTGTGGCCTAGTCCGTGGGTGAAGCAACGACCGTGTCCAGCGGTGGTGATAACATTACGTGCCACGTGATCAATCTCGTAGGTGCTTGTACCAGCTTTGATAGCATTTATAGCATCTAACTGTGCTGAGTTTACGATGTCGTAGATTTCGTGCATTTCATTACTGGCACTTCCCAAGCAGACGGTTCGAGTCATATCTGAGGCGTAGCCCTGATAGAATACGCCGTGGTCGATGAGGATCATGTCGTTTTTCTTAATGACTGTGTGGTCTGGTAGATGGTGGATTTCCCATGCATTGGGACCAACGGCGACGATGGGGTTGAATGAATAGCTATCTACATCTGTATTGGCAGCCATCTCTGCTAGAATTAGCCCCTGCACACCACGTTCACTCATGCCAGGCTTAATCTTAGGAAGCACAGCACTGAATATAGCTTCGTTGATCGCTTGCGACTGGCGCATGAGCGAGATTTCGGTAGTAGATTTGATGCGGCGAACCTGCTCGATGATGGATACTGAATAAAGGTTTTCTGTGCTGAAAATCGTTCGCCACTCTAGGAACTTTTTATGACTAGTGTAGCGGTCGATACCGATTTTTAAAGACTTGCAAAATAGTCGCCGAGCGATGTGTTCAAGAGGGTTTGCAGCGGTGCTTATCTGAATATTATCAGCCAGTGTCTTGGTCTGCTCCTCGGCCCAAGGTAGGGATCTAAAGGAGGTGAATAATATGAGGGTGTCTGCTGTGATGAGGAGGGTGTGTGGTTCACCACGGAAGCCGGTGGTATAGCGAATGTTTGCCGAATCTGTGCTGATGAGAGCGTCTAATTCGCAGTTAGACATTTCTTTGCGGATGCTAACTAAGCGGGCCGACATTTCCTGAGGTGAAAAACTAATAAGATCTTGGCTCATGATGTGTATTTACTTTAAGAATAGAGGAGGTCTATAGGGTAGGTTAGGGGAGAAAAGCGGGTGGGCAACCAGTTTGGATAGCGGAAATATGCTCTTCTTGTATTCTTGCGTATTGATGTTCTTTTGATATATTATTTACGGTGCTTTTACTCTGTAGGCGTTGACCGTCCACTGCTGCGATACTGATCGAGTAATTGAAGTAATTGGCGGACTTTTTCTGGCTGTTCTTTAGTGAGGTTTTTTACCTCTTTTGGATCGGATCTTAGGTTGTAGAGTTGGAATTTCCCGTCGGGTTTCAGTTGGAAGTAATCGAGTTCCGTCCACTTTCCCGTTTTGGGATCCCGTTCTGGATTCCAGGTTTTCACGTCCATTCTATCTTTGTCATTTCTTGGGTAGTCACCGTTGTGGCTGCCTTCGATGAGTTTCCAATCGCCCTTGCGAATCGCAAACTGGCCGGAGACCGAGTGGTGTACGGTTGCTTCGCGGAGTGGTTGTTTGTAGGGTTTGCCGAGAAGGAGCTTAGTTAAATCATAGCTGTCTTCACCGGCATTGGCGGGAACTGGTTGATGAAGCAGGCTTGCAAAGGTGCGAAAAAAGTCTGTCAAGCAAACGGTTTCATTCGAGACGGTTGATTGTTTCACTTTTCCTGGCCAGCGAACGATCAAGGGGATGCGGTGGCCACCCTCATAGATGTGGCGTTTGGTGCCACGCCATGGGCCGTTGCAAGGGTGGTTGTTAAATGCTTCAAGCTCCTTGAGTTTTCCGGGTGGTCTCGCTCCGTTATCGCTGGTGACTACCACGATGGTGTTGTCGCTGATGCCATTGCGTTCGAGTGCATCGAGAACCTGCTGCACCGCCCAGTCAAACTCAACCACAAACTCTCCATAGGCCCCAGCTTTGGTAGTGTTCTTGAATCGGCTGTTAGGGGTGATGGGAAAGTGGATGTTGGTGGTTGGGTAATAGAGGAAAAAGGGTTGACCCTTGTTTTTATTGATAAATGCAACGGCTTCTTCGGAGAGATCGATGGCGGTGTCTTCGAGCTTACGCCCGGTGTCCTTCATCGCCTCCTTGCTGTTAAATTTAAGTCCAGGTTTTAGATTGACGATCCGGCGGTCACGCATGAACACCTGGAGTCTTTTACTGCTATTGTGGCTAAAGGGCACCCCGTAGAAGGAGTCAAACCCAATCTCTAAGGGACCTGGTTTCACCTCGCCGCTGAAGTCGGTGCTAAGTTCCTTTCCCCAGCCCAGATGCCACTTGCCGATACATCCGGTGGTGTAGCCGGCTTGTTGGAATAGTTTCCCTACGGTCAGGCGCTTTGTATCGATGAGCAGCGGGTGGTTTTCCTGAAGCACCCAGTTCTTGAGCCAGCTACGCCAACTGTAGCGACCAGTCAGAACGGAGTAACGGGTAGGAGTACAAACGGCCGAGGGTGAGTGAGCGTCGGTAAAACGCATCCCGTCCGCGGCCAGTTGGTCACAGGCAGGGGTCTTGAAATGAGTGGCACCGTAACAGCTCATATCACCATAACCGAGGTCGTCGGCGAGGATGAAGATGACATTGGGTTTCTTGTCTGGCGCAGCCATGGCACTCTGGTGGTAAGCCACCAGAGTCAACATGATCGAAAGGGTGATATGGAATGCTCTATTCATCTAGGGTTACTTGGCAGCTTGTTTGAGTTCTTTGAAACGGATACGCATCTCAGCGAGTTGCTTGGCGTTAGCGGGATCTGCGATGAGATCGTTTTCTTCGCGTGGATCTTTAGTGATGTTGAAGAGTTGCTCGACATTGTGCTCTGGCCAGTAGAAATATTTCCAATCCTTCCTCACCAGAGCTTCGGAAGCTGGGATGAAGGTCTTGTTGCGCAGAGTCGCGTGCTCGTAGAAGAATTCGGTGCGCCATGTGGGCTTTTTATCAGTAAGGTAGAGTGGTGACATGTCGCGGCCCTGCATTCCCTTCGGGAGAGTGATGCCAGTGAAAGAGAGAATCGTGGGAGCGAGATCGACGCTGAGCGTGAAACTGTCATCCGTCTTGCCACGAGACTTATCTGACATACGCGGGTCGTCAATGATCAAGGGCACTCGGATGCTTTCCTGGTGAGGGTACCACTTGTCGCCAAGACCGTGCTCGGCGTGATAGTAACCGTTGTCGGTGGTGAAAATGATGAGGGTATTTTCGTAAACACCCTGCTTCTTGAGCTCGGCAATGATCTTCCCGCAGGTGGCGTCCACCTCAGTGGCGAGGCGGTAATAGTTCTTCATCATTTTCTGATACTTCTCGGGAGTGTCGAAGCGCCAGTGCCAGCGGTTGCGGCCCTCGTTCTTCTCGTCGAAGAAATCTGGGAGGCGCTCCCATGATTCTTCAGTCGCGTTTGGCGGAACGGGAACTGGCTTGTCGTTGTATAACTTCATGCTCTGCGGCTGCGGCAGGAACTGCTTGGGACTGGAATCCTCGGCATGGGTAGCGAAGAATGCGACGGTCAGGCAGAACGGCTTGTCTTTCGGACGTTCGCCGAGGAAGTCGAGCGAATCGTTCTCGTTTTTCTGGGTGACATGGACTTTAGTGCCGTCTTTCTGTTTGATCCAGTGCCTACCGTGATAGAAACGGCCGAAGTCAAATTTATCGGCAGGTGCTTTGCCGTTGTGCCATTTGCCGACATGACCGACCCAGTAGCCGTTGTCGCGAAGCAGTCCGGGGTAGGTTTCCTCCCACGGAGTCTTGAAAGGTTTGAATCCCTTGTTGCCGTGACGTGACATCCATTGGCCGGTGAAAAGTGTGGCACGGCTCACCCCACAGATTGCGGTGGTGACACAGTTTTCGGTGAAGCGGACTCCTCTAGAGGCCAGTGCATCGAGATTAGGCGTTTTCACAATCGAGTTTCCGGCACAGCCGAGCGTGTCGAAGCGCCAGTCATCCGCATAGAGAACAAGGACATTCGGCTTTGCAGGTTTGGCAAAGGCAGACCCAAAGAGAGCAGATGCGGCGACGAGGGAGACATGAATCATTGTACGTATTGGATGTCTTTTCATATTATGCTAGTTTGATACTTTGTTTGCCTGCAGATTCTTTCGGTGAAGCTAGTAATTTGCTTGTTGCTGGGTGTTCCTGAGTGCGTTGCCGAGAAGTTCGGAGAGGGGAGAAAGAGGGTAGAATCCTTGAACAGTGACGAGCGGACTATGGACAGGCAAGGAAAAAAATATTGATTGCTAGGGACTTGCTTTTGCAGAGTGACCCTTTTGCTTTACTCCGCAGAAATCTTTTAATACCGTCCCATATGAAACTTGCACTACTTGTCCTGATCTCAATTCTCGTTGTACCTCTCAACGCTGCTGAGCCTCTACGTGTGTTTATTCGTGCTGGTGAGAAAACCCACCGCCCCGGAGCTCATGAACATGAACGTTTTCTTACTGATTGGACAAAGATGCTC
>CAXMOB010000242.1:0-4456 GCA_964194815.1 Vicinamibacteria bacterium
TGTGCTATGACGTTCTGCTAAAAATATGGCGATCTACGTCGGCTTAAAGTGCATAGACCGAACAAACAGCACTATTACCTACTCGTTCTTCAAATCTGACGGAGCGCTCTACGGAACACTAATGGTAGATATCGAGAGCAAGGAAGTTTGTCTTGTAGATGCAGTAGATGAGATAGCAAAGAAGATTGCATTTCCACGTGCCTGTCACGCTATCGAGAAGACATTCTGTCAGGACGATTTGCCAGATGAACTAGCCTACACAGCATGAACATAGCACACAAAGGAGATCTTGTAGAGGTGGACGGGTTGATAGCAGTCGTAGTTGCAACAGACAACGACTCTAACGTCCCAGAGGATCATGTCGGACTTTGGTTTGGAGTTCCTTCCACTAAGAGAATCTCAGAAGGTGGAGTTGGAGGAGAGTCTCCTGAAGTCTTTACAGTGCCTATCGCGTATTGTAGTCCAATAGCTAACCTGAATTATATCCACTGAGAACAATAACAAAATGCAGAACCCCAAAGATAGCTTTTGAGCTTGCCTCAAGGCTATCGGTTGTTGAACGAGTCCGTCGTGTGTAATGGTGGGAGGATCGCTCCTTATGCGATTTCGTTTTTTCGCTGTAAGGGTGGGCTTTGTAGGCGACTAGTTACTAAGCAATGAGTTGCTGATCTACTTGAATAGGCCCTTGTCAGAACAGCAAAGCTGTTTGGACTAGGCTCAGTGGCTTTGTGGCCATGATGGTGGTAGTATTTGTTCACTCCTGTGTTGAATTGTGTAATTGTTAGTGATTTTACCTCATTTTTGGGTGCACGTTCTCTACACACCCCTTGGTTGTGGGATGTGGTGCAACAGTTCTGTGGTGTTAGGTCAACTAGTGCTAGCATGTCATAAGGGTGGGCCTCGGTTAGTTTGCATTCGTGGAAGTGCCGCTAGGTAGCGCAACTCAGCTGCACAGTGAGGGCAACAAAACGGCTCGTCTTCAGGCAAGCTGACAGTGGGTTCGCTGAGCTTACCGAAACTTAACCAAATGGTGAGGCGTCGTTTCTTTGCTGCACTGCTCAAGTAGCCATAGTGACGCACTCTTGCAAATCCACGTGGAAGCACATGGGTGAGCCATCGCTTAAGGAAGGTGTCGATGCTGAGCCTGGTGATCTTGGTTTCTTTGGTGCCACTGGGTGTCCAGCGTAGTAGCACGTTTTTACCAGACTTGTCATATCCGATGAGGCGTTTGTCGGTGTAGCCGCTACGACAAACGTAACGTGCTAGGTAGCGTAGGGCGGTGTTGCCTTTGCCGACGTGCTGGAGCTGGACATTCCAATGAACTTTTGGATTGAAACTCCGTCTCTGATCTGGGGTTAATTTAGCAAAGATGTCGGGGTGATGTTCTGCCAGATAAAGACGTAGTAGGTTGCGGAATCGGTCGGCTAGA
The DNA here is from genome assembly GCA_964194815.1 of Vicinamibacteria bacterium. Classification (GTDB taxonomy): domain Bacteria; phylum Verrucomicrobiota; class Verrucomicrobiia; order Verrucomicrobiales; family Akkermansiaceae; genus Rubritalea. Next base: position 1,430 of record CAXMOB010000242.1, read on the forward strand.
GGTCGGTAGTGGACGAGAAACTTTCCTTTATCTGGAGTGATGATCTTGTCACCTAACAAGGCTAGTGCGGGAACGATGCTATGGACGTGGGGATGATGCTGGAGTTGGCGTCCCCAGGTGTGGAGCACACTGGTGAATCCGCTGATGATGGCTTGTTTACTAGAACTAGATGATGGCTGGTTTTTTGTTTCAATGACATCCTTAAGGGCTTGGGCACTGACCTTGAGCATGGCGTCGTAAAGCTCGTGGGGGTGAGCTTTACAGAGGCTACGCAATTCACTGGGTATCGTGAAGGTCACCATGAAGTAGGGAACTGGCAGGAGGCGTGCTTCTTGTTTGGCACTCCAAATGAGTTGATCTTTGGCTCCACACTGTGGGCAGCTGCGGTGATTACAGCTATGGTAAGCAAAGTGCTTGGTGTGGCAACTGCTACAACCAAAGAGTCGACCTCCTAGAGCTGGAGTGCGGCACTCTAACACGGACTTGACTGCTCGGTAGTGGACACCAACCAGCTGTGAGCGATGCCGTTTGGCAAAGCTCTTCCAGTGCTTGAGTAGCACATCCTTTAGGGTGAGGCCCACGTCAGCTCAGTGTGTAAGCGCGATGTTCTAGTGCTTTTTCTGGCCAGCTAATGTGTTGAGTGCCTGCCGGGCTTGATCTTCACTAATCTCGGTAAGGTGTAGGTAAACCATGGTGGGCTTGAGGGTGGTGTGACCAAGGTAGGCGGATACTTGACGCACGTTGACCCCTCCATCTAGCAGGTGGGTGGCGTAGCTATGCCGAAGCGTGTGGGTGCCGATCTTGCTGTGCTTTTTATCGAGTCCAGAAGCCACGACTGCCATCCTGAAAGCAGCCCAGATACTGGCGGGGCTCATGTGCTGCTTACTGCCGTGCATGGCATCGGCGATGCTGATACCTGAGGATTTCCAGCCACGTCCGACTGCGGGAAAGAGCCAGTTTGGGTTACGGTGGTATACCCAGAACTTGCGAAGTCGCACGACAAGCTCGGCAGAAATTGGCACCTCGCGACTTTTGCCGCCTTTGCCTTCGACGACGCGTAGGGTGAGGCGGTTGCCGTCAATGTCCTTGGGTTGGAGACGTAGGGCTTCGGTGAGTCGCAGCCCAGTTTGATACATGGTGGTGAAGAAAGCTCGATAGCGTCCATCTGAGAAGGAATTGAGCAGATGGTCGACTTCTTCTCGTGTGAGCACATGAGGAAGGGGCACGTTGCGGACGATCTTGATCTTGCTCCATATCTTCCAACGCTTGTCGAGGTGGTCAGCAAAGAGGGTGCGAAGTGCACAGACCGCTTGATTTACGGTGCTACCTGAGAGTTTGCGTTCGTTTTGGACGTGCAGTAAGAAGTGGAGGACCTGATGGCTGGTGAGATCAGGGGTGTGCGCATCTGAGTAATGGGCGTCGAGTTGGCGAACCCAGCGAAGGTAGGCATCGGCCGAGCGTTTACGTAAACCTTTGAGATGGACAAAATCTACGAAGAGATTATACCAGTTAGCGTCGGATGTTGGGTTGGCTGTTTTTTTATCATGAAAGCAAACTATAGCACACTCAGCAACCGGCACACTTTACAGCCTTGTCCATCGCCGCGTAGCGGCTCTGTTCAACAAGCCGCGTCAGCCAACCACTACCAGCCGTTCAGTTCCGATGATTTTGCGTAGTCATAACCTCAACCCTGTGATCGACTTCCGCCCCCGCTGGTAGTGGTGTATGCGCTCTGACGTTAGGCTAAATATGGGCTTACAAACTCAGTTACTTTATATAGTGGGTGATGTGTCGAGAAGTTCTATTATTTGATCATGGATACTGTAGTTTTTATAATCGGCTTAAAAGGCTTTTGAATTTTCACCCATGATACAATGGGACGATCCAAAAGTGGTTGCTCCTAACGACTGTGAAAGATACTAAATGCTAATAAACCAGCACACAAAAGCATGGCCAGCCACACTGTGAATAGCGTAATTGATCGTCCAGGAGTCCCCTTTGGTGGGCATCTCATTGTATATAACCGAGTTATGATCATATCTCATTATCGTCTTTCCTTTGCAAGATTAGTCACTACCTTACTATTTTAGACCTAATATTATCTAAAGAAGCTGAATTTAGTTACAGAATATAATGAACAAATTGAACACTGGTAAGCTTTCGCTGAATGTGCAAGGTATAGCAAAAATGAAATCTGCAGGGCTTGATGAAGGGAGGCCTTATCGCACTGCAGCGTGGATACTTCTTTTCATAGGAGTTATACCTTGGATGATTCCAGTACTAGGATTTTACTTGGGTCTAGCCCTCACTTCTGTTCTTTATTTTATCGCCCTAATTGTCGGGATCGTTGCCTTAGCCAAGGGGAACCCATCAAGAGGCGTAGCATTACTTGTTTGCAATCTGATAGTTTTTCCTCTGTTGTGTATTATTACTCAGATGATCTCTATATCAATTCTTGTTGCATCCATGGCTAAAGAGAATGAAGGGTCAACGATGAGCGACGAGTTAAAGGATGAGCAATTGACTGAGGTAAATGAAAATACAGAAGCAATTAATCAGCACCAAGAAGCAAAGAACCCCGACGTGAATCAACACCGTAAGCATACAGTTGAAGAGCCTAGCTTACATACTCCTCAACCACAAATTATTGAACCTAAAATTACCACACCTAAAATTGTTGGGGTTTCTTTTGATACATTACAAAAGGCCTATAGTTTAGAAGATAGAGGTTTCCATTTGACCAAAATCGATCAGTCATCTTCTTTAAAATGGCTTTTTTCTCTAGATGTGGAGAAGGTGGTATATACGGTTGTGATTGAAGGTAGGTCTCCAGATGATATATTTTCTATTGAAGCTCGAATCTTTCGACATGACAAAAAGCCAGTTGATCCCCTAGCCAAACACTACTTTGGTGTTATTTCGACATTAGGTAAAAATTCACCCGAATCAAAAGAAGCAAAGAGTTGGGTAGTCAAAAATACTGGGGGGAAAAGTGAAACTGTAATTGGAGATTTACACTTTGAGTTA
>CAXMOB010000243.1:0-2580 GCA_964194815.1 Vicinamibacteria bacterium
TGATACTGCCACTACCGGAACCGGCTGGTCGTTCACAAGCAACGGCACAATCGGCAGCTTCGTAACTACGATTGACCCCACATCATTTGATCTCTCCACTGCAGGCGTATCAAGCGTCTCCGCAGGCACTCAAATTAGAATTTACAAGTCGGGAGGTTCTGGGGGTACGGGAATGACGAGTTTCACCATCTCCGCCGTCCCCGAGCCTTCTTCCACCGCCCTTCTCGGCCTAGGTGGACTCGCACTCATCCTGCGCCGCCGCCGCTAAACCACAAAATGCTTTTCATCAGCCGGGTTTCATCTGAAACCCGGCTTTTTTGTGCCTGTGGTGTGCACGGCAGGGTATATATAGGGACAGGCCTATAATAGATCGCAAGAGTAGAATACGATAAGTCATTTTGCTAATGAATGACATGATCATAGGGCTTATTCAGCGAGCTTTCTGTAGCGGGAGTGGTCGCTCCAAGCTGTCGACGATGGTCACTTTTGAGACTAGGCATGAAACTCGAAATCGTCTAAATCGGCAGTTCTTCTCGGCCACGGAGCCAGCCGGTCACACTGAGGCGTGGACGTTTTGAGGGCAGCACTTCGTGCCAGAAGTCAGCACTTCTAAAAACGACCACTGTGCCAGCTTGTGGAAGGACATCGAGAGAGGGGCCTGCGATGCCTTGTTCTTTATCAGTGTAGATGCGGAGTTGGCCACCATCGGTTTGTTGCCAGTCATTGTTGAGGTAGGCAATGATGGAAATCTCGCGACTGAGGGTTTGGGCATGTCTGTCGAGATGTGCTTTATAAAATCCCTCGGCTGGGTATCTGGCCAAATGCCCTTCGTAGGTCCACACGGATAGATAAAGTTGGCTGCGGAAGTGTTGGCAAAGCGATTGCATCCCCTCCGTCCATGTTTCAGCGATCGGCTCTGGATTATCAGGATCTAGCCAAATGATCGAATCGCTGCGTATCTCTGGTCGCACTTTCAGCCCATGACCTGCACCCACTCCGGCGGGAACAAACTTGTCAGCCGCTTCCTTGGCTTCGATCAGCTCAATGAGTTCTTGTTGCACTTCTGAGCTGAGGAGGTTTGGAAACACACCATATCCGGGTTCGGCCACCGCTGCGGCGAGTTGATCCATTGTGTTGAGATCGAAGAGTGATGGTGGCAGTAGAATAGACATAGGTATATTACCTGTCTAAAGCTCAAATAAGGTGAGGAGATCTATTCAACCAAATGTAGTTGAAAATCAATGTGCACCCGAAACGAGATGAAAAGATAAGAGAGCCTTGTAACATGGATTGGTGACGAAGAGAGGCTTAACTTTTTTTGTAGTAGGGGCGAGGACATGTCAGGCGGAGAAATGTGTAATACCATTTAGAGTTTCAAAAGAGACTTATGCGAAGCTATATTCTTTTAGAATCGAGGCTTGATAAAGGAGCGATGCGGGCATCGTGACTGAAGAAAAACACTGATTGTAGATGAATACAGCGAGTAATCTCCGCCCAATGCGTAGCCTAGTCTCTTCATCCTTACAAAAAAATCATGGGTCTCTTTTGTTTCTCTAAGTGGTGTAAGCTAAAAGTTATACAGATTGCTCTCAATGACTGAGGGAATTGCGCTTTTCGACAGAATTAACAAAATTTGCAGAATTGACAAAATGGGACGGGCAGTGTGGGTGGTTTACCGCATACATCAAGGTCGTGACTTGAATATTTATTTCATTCTCAATTGGTGACAAACCTGTCTATAAACACGGATGCAGATGCCACCTCGATTTGAAGAGCTTGATTACCGTGAAACTCCCTTGGGAGGATTGAGTTTACGTCGTCGCACGATGACTTCGCTAGATAACTTGCAGGTGCATGAGATCATCCTTGGAACCGAGTTCTTGATGTCGAGTATGTTCACAGAAGTGGAAGAACAGCTGTCATGGCTCGGCATCGCTGCAGCGGTGGAGGTGTTTGGCTCTGCACATCAAGGTGAAGACAGTTACCTAGACGTGGTGATCGGTGGGCTTGGATTAGGCTACACTGCGAGAGCCGCGTTGGAGTCGACCGCTGTCAAATCACTGATGGTGGTGGATTACCTAGAACCAGTGATCGAATGGCATCAACAAGGTTTGGTTCCATTGGGCAGGGGTCTGACTGATGATCCACGTTGTCGATTCGTTCACGGTGATTTTTTCAAGTGTGCTCACGCAGAAGCAAACTCAGATGAGCGCAGCTTTGACCCAGAGGTCAGTAAGAACGATAAGTTATACCACGCGATTTTACTAGATATCGACCACACACCAGAGAACCTTCTGCATTCTTCGCATTCGAGTTTTTACAAACCTGAGGGTTTGAAGAAGATGGCGAAGAAATTATTGCCTAAGGGCATTTTTGCGATGTGGGCAGATGGTTATCCGATTCCAGAGTTCGAAGCCAACCTGTGCGAGGTTTTCCCTCACTGCGAAACGCACCTGATCAAATTCATCAACCCGCTTGATGGAATGGAGCATCGCGGTACAGTCCACGTTGCGAGGCTTGAAAATTAGAGGAGGTCGCTGTTATAGACCGCCCCTTCAGGGCTCGATCTAAGACGAATGA
>CAXMOB010000244.1:0-6563 GCA_964194815.1 Vicinamibacteria bacterium
CGATCATTCGATGCATCTAATGTCTACCAACGCGAATCCTAAATAAGGCAGTATGACTATTAACCATCAACCCATACGTCAAAGACCCGCCACTAGTTAGTGATTGGAGCTCCATGACCTTGTCTTGACTTTGTATAAGCAACCTATAATAAAGATGATATGACTTACATTCGAAATTTATCCACACTCTTTTTGTTTTCAGTAGCCATCTTGATGGCAACTCACGCAAATTGTGCAGAACAAAAACCTGAGAGAATCGCTCTGTGGCCAGGGCAAGCACCTGTTGGCGGCGGCAAATCAGAAGTAGCAAATGTGTTCATTACAGTGCACCGTCCTGCCAAAGAGAATGGCACGGTAATCATTATCTGCCCTGGCGGTGGGTATGGGCGCCTCGTAAAGGGCGGGGAAGGAGCTGGTATCGCAAAGTGGCTTAACACGCACGGAATCGTGGGAGTCGTTCTTGAATACAGGCTGCCCAAGGGAAAGGCTTACCGCCCACTTTATGATGCACAACGTGCGATACGCACGGTGCGTTCGAAGGCTAAGGAGTGGCAATGCGACCCGAAGCGAATCGGTATCATCGGCTTTTCTGCCGGTGGGCATCTCGCATCTGCCGCCGCAACTCACTTCGACGAGGGAAATAAGGAGTCCGAGGATCCGATCGAAAAGCTAAGCTGTCGCCCCGATTTTGCGATGCTCATTTATCCGGTTATCACCATGGGGCCATTAACGCATGGTGGATCAAAGAGAAACCTTCTCGGCCATAACCCGAAGGATGAAATGGTCAAGTTGTTCTCAAATGAATTGCAGGTGACCGCCAAGACCCCACCTACTTTTCTTGCCCATGCTGAAGATGATCGCGTTGTGGTACCCAAGAATAGTAAGATGTTTTACGATGCACTGATTGCCAACAAAGTTGGTGCTAAATACCTAAAGCTCCCCAGCGGAGGTCATGGCTTGAATGGTTACAAAGGTCCCATGTGGGATGCGTGGCAGACCCAATCACTTCAGTGGATTTCGTCGCTACATATGACCCCAAAAGAAGACACAGGTAGCGAAATTAAGAAGGACAAGAAGTAGTTAAAGGAGATCTGATGAACCGTGTACCATAGCTGCCTCATTGTGAAGGGACCCTCATTCCAAATGATATCCTGACTGTATTATTACACGTGTAGTCCTTGTATTTAAGTCATCAAGTGTTACCCCTTTTATATAAGCTCACATGAGGGACTTGTGATAAGTATCGCCGTGGCTTAAAGCTTTCATATAACAACATCAGCAAAAATTTACCAATGGAAACCAGCGAAAATAATCAAATAACCCCTGATAAAAGTCCAGTAGTGTTAATCATTCGAGATGGATGGGGAGTGAACCCAGGTGGAGCGGAGACCGCAGAACGCGATGGCAACTCAGTGGAATTAGCGAATACACCATTTCATGACTATTTGTGGTCGACCTATCCGAAAGGTTTTGTCAGTGCGTCAGGTTACGACGTAGGGTTACCGGATGGGCAGATGGGTAACTCAGAGGTGGGTCACCTTAACCTTGGTGCTGGGCGTATTGTGTATCAGAGCCTCACTCGTATTAACAAGACGATTGCTGACGGCGAACTCGGTGAGCAGCCAGTGTTGGTAGAAGCTTTTGCAAAGGCTAAGGCGAAATCTGGCAAACTGCATTTGATTGGTTTAGTGAGCGATGGAGGTGTCCACAGTCACCAGAATCATCTGGTAGCAATGGCTCAGGAAGCTCAAAAGGCAGGGGTTGAAAATATTCTAGTGCACGCTATCACTGATGGTCGTGATTGCTCACCAACTAGTGGCACCGATTGTCTTGCTGCAGTGGCTCAGCCATTAGCAGATGCAGGTGCGCGTGTGGTGACAGTGGTTGGTCGCTACTATGCAATGGATCGCGACACTCGTTGGGAGCGTAATAAATTGGCATGGGATGCTATCGTTCTAGGTAAAGGCGAGCAAACTGACTTATCTCCATCTGAAGCGATTGCAGCCAAGTATAAAGAAGGTATTACCGATGAGTTCATGAGCAGCCTTATTTTTGAGGAAGGTGATACTCAACGCATCAACGATGGCGATGTCGTGATTTTTTTCAACTACCGTGCTGCCCGTGCCCGCCAATTTTCTGAAGCCCTTTTACAGGGCGACAAGTGGGAGCATTTCGACAAAGAAGTTCATCCCGATGTTCATTACGTAACCATGACGCAGTATGATAGCTCATACGATTGCGAAGTTATTTTCTCGCCGACTTCGATGGATCAGGTGTTAGGACAGGCTGTGTCAGAAGCTGGGTTGAAACAACTTCGTATTGCGGAGACTGAGAAATACCCACACGTTACCTATTTCTTTAATGGGGGAGAAGAACAACCCTACGCTGGTGAAGATCGCATGATCGTTCCTTCACCGAAGGTGGCGACTTACGACCTGCAGCCAGAAATGAATGCCCCGATCGTGACCGCCAAGGTGGTTGAGCAATTAAAGAACTATGATCTGGTGATCTTGAACTTTGCCAATCCAGACATGGTAGGCCATACGGGTATTGTTAAAGCATGTATCAAAGCGTGTGAGACGATTGATGCTTCTGTTAAGGCTGTTACAGATGAAACCTTGCGCCTGGGTGGGAAATTACTGATCACTGCCGACCACGGTAACTGTGAAGTGTTGATGAACCCAGATGGGTCACCACACACCGCGCACACGACTAACTTGGTGGATGCTATCTATGTGGCAGCGGATCACGCAGATGTGAACGTGAAGGACGGTGTCCTTGCTGATGTGGCACCAACATTGTTAGCGATGCTTGGAGTTGACCAGCCAGAACAAATGACGGGTAAAAGTCTAATCTAAGCGTAGACTTAGTCTGAGAGTAGGCAGTGGTGGTTTAATTTGATTTCCTGACCTTTGCAAAGAGGGCTAGTTTGCGTGTTGGGCTAGGATTACCTTTTAGGTCTCGTGGAGTTTGTATGGAGAGCAGAATTGTTGACTTTAACGGAATGATGATGTCAGATTGAACTTCGTTTTTATAAAACTCAGGCATTTGGTTGTTAGAATGACCAAATTGATCTTTCCATTCTCGAAAAGTGTTGGTTTTGCTGTGACTCGTGTCTGTGAAACTGAGACCTAAGCGTACAGATTTTTCTGATTGTTTGCTACAGAGGAGTGTAAGATCACTACCGAGCTGTCGTTCTTCGAAAGCTGAAAATCCTGGGCCGACAGCCATTGCTATATTTTGAGTGCCGAGAAGGGGAATGATGTTTTTAGGTATAGAGTGTGGGCTGAGGCCGCACGATCCGCCTTCGGTCGGGTAGATGTATTGTTGACCAGACACAAGGTGAGCTACTTCACCATTGTTTACCTTAGTGCTAAAGATATTTACTACTGTTGCTTTGTCCTGAGTAATAAGTTGATGAAACGCTTGGTAGAGTGAACGGTCATTGCCTAGGTGTTTTTTAATTAAGCCTCTGCAGACTTTGGCGTTCAGATCGATGGTAGTGATTTGAATAGTATACGTCGTTTCATCTAGGTCTGCCAGTTGAGTGGAGGGGGATGCATGAAGTGATGAATCTTTGGCAAGAGTACTCATCATGGCGAGAGTGAGAAGCAGAGGTTTCATAGTAAAGGGACAGTGTGTTACTTGACTACGACTTTTGCAAAAACGACGAGTTTCTTACTCTTATCTGGTTTGCCATCATCACCTTTTGGCGTGTGAGTAGCGAGCAATGCAATATCCATATTGTTAATAACTGTGGTAGTCTTAAAAGCTGAATTGTAGAATAGTGGCATTGAGGTGTTTGCAGTGCCAAATTGATCTTTCCACTCGGCCCAATTTATGACTCCTTGATAGTATACTAGCGAGCAATCTAAAGATAAAGTGACTTTTTTAGTGGTGGGATCACAGTCTGCCAGCATACTGCAAATGAGTCCTGTTGGGCGCTCTTCGAATGCCGTAGGTGAGGGTCCAATTGCGAATGGTATACCTTTCAGATCGTTCTTTTTTAGATCCTTATTTGAATTATCCACTGTTATGTCTGTAATGTTTGCTGGATCATATTCAGTAGGGTAGATTACTTGTTTACCTGAGTGAGAGTCAGTTTTTCCTCCAGCTACGCATGTGAGAAATGCACTTTCGATAAGTTCTGCTTTGTTAGCTTCTTCAAGTAGCCCAATTTTTTTTCTCAGTAGACTGTCCGAGTTGGAAATGGTGTCATCTGACAGCAAACGAAATAATGTTTTAGTGTCGACTGATAGGTATTCTATCAAAACTGAAATCCGGTGCTCATCGTTACGTTCTTTGATTTTTTCTATCTTGCTTGAAGATTCGAAAATGGGGATGTCTTGAGCTGATAGATGGCATAGACTAAGGGCTGAAATGCAGAGGGTGGTAAGAGCTGTGGGAATTGGTGTCATAAAATGGGATGTTAGTTTGATAGCATAGACTATCTACCTGAGGGAGTTTGTCAGCAAAATAAAACACAATGAGGACGGGTGAGGGGGGAGCGGACAGGGCTTTGTGTGGTAAGCCTCCTCTAGCAGAAAAATCACATATTTTAGTCACCCTCACTTACGCTGTAATCATTGTTAAATCAACACCTACGAGTTCCTCCTCTATTTGTCTGGTAAGTAAATTGTCAAAACACGTCCAGAATCATCATAAATACGACCAAAAAGAACAAATTGTTCCACAGTATTCCTAACAAAAAACACGACAACAAAGTGGAAGAAGTGGTCAAAAATACATCAAATCACCCGATGAAAAATCGGCCGAACGACTCGACAACAATTCGGCGGATAACATATTAGTTGTTATTTGCTGGCGGGGTCTTGGTTGTGCTTTGTATTTTGTTTCTTAATTTTTTTATACTCTTGCAAAGCACCTCTCACAGCTTTTTTTCTCGAAACATCATCCGACGTAAGTTCTAATCTTAAAATTATCGCTTTAGCTTCTAATATACCAATTCTTTCAGAATGTGTATAAATTCCCCATAATGCTGGATGTAAATAGTCCATATCAACATTATCTTCGTCTAAATAATATTGAAGTAGTTCATGCCAACCTTTCGCATGATACTCCTTATATATTTCATGTGCATCTGCTATTTTTACTTCCCCTGACTTCTGTTGCAGTCGAATTTCTTTTTTTAATCCAACTGGAACTTTACATGAGTATTTAATTTTAAGCTCAGGTTCTGCACCAGACAAGCAACTAATCAAAACTCCAATAGTTAACAATATCAATTTCATAATCATGTTATTTTCTATAGCCCCATTTTTGACACGCTACACAGAATACTTGAGTATCAAAATTCATAAGTTCTTCGGAAAAATCTTCTAAAGAACTCAGTTTTACCTTCATTCCTCTTCCACCATGATTAGCATGTATCCACTGTTTATCTATGGGTGCGCTCTCATCAAAGAAGCCATAATCAAATGGAATCATCGTTTGACCTCTTCCGCCTCCAGATACTGGTCGACCATTTGCTATTACGCTAGCCGACAATTGTGCGGTTCCATCTCCACGCTCAGATCGTCGCTTTTTCCCCATCCAAAATCGAATTGAAAAAATAACAGGGACACTTTCTTTTTTACCTGGGAAAGGTTTACAACGCTTGCATTCTTTGTCTTCAATCATTTCATCTCTTCTATCCTTAGCTTTCTTCAAAGCCTCATCTATTGCTTTTTTTCTGTCTATATCGTTGTCTGTTTTTTTAACAAAATAGCAATTTTGTATATCTGGGCGGCGTTTTGTACCTAGGTTAATGCATGTCAAGCCAATGCATTCTTTTTTTACCGTATCACGCATTCCCTTCTTATCTATCTTCTCTTGTTCTTCTTCTGAAAGGTCACCGAAATTCTCCTCAAACCATTCTTGATAAAACTGATCAGGAGAAATCTTAGCTGATAAACCGCAAACATCCCAATATCTCAGTGGACTATTTGCTACAAAAAAGTATAAATTAATCCCACCTCTTTCCTCAATCGGATCTCTCCCCAACCATCTACCCAACTGAGCAGCATAGTGACGATACTTGTAATAATACAATCCAGTATCAGCATCAAATCTTCGAGAATTCCATGTGATGGAGTTCTCGATTGCACTCACTGCTAACTTAACACCCGCTGCTGAGTAGATCTCTACTTCACCAAAGGCTGAGTAACGGTAATGCTCAACAATACTTCCAGAGTCATCTGACACTGCGTAAACGTGGTCTAGGTAGTTCTTATGATAGTACTCAATTTCAAGCTTGCTCCCATCAACCGCTCTAGCACAGATCTTGTTCAATGCTGTAGGATGAGCCCAGAGGTCGTTCTGGATCACTGGCTGACCTGCACTTGATGCATGTTCTGATGTTTCTTGGTCACCCCACCAGAGGTAGGCTGTTTCGTCCGAACCGTTCTTGCGAAATACTCTGCGTCCAAGTGCATCGTATGTCATCTCGACGGTGTCGCCACCGTTCATCCGAATCTCGTTGATACGGTTGTCGAGGTCGTAGAAGTATTTGTTGCCTTCTGCGTCTTCGGTCATGTTGCCCTTGGCGTCACGAGTGGTATTGC
>CAXMOB010000245.1:0-2037 GCA_964194815.1 Vicinamibacteria bacterium
CTACCTTGGTATCAGCACACTGTGAACTATTGTCAAAGCTGCGTCATATATGAAGTGAGGTGGATCCCGAAATTCGGGCCAGTAGCTAAGTTATAAAAGTGGTGGACTGGAGTCGTGAAATATCCGAATCCAAACCACTAATAATGAAAGCAAAAAGAAAAAGACACGAACCCGAATTTAAGGCTCGGGTAGCGCTAGAAGCCATCAAAGGAATCAAAACGATTCAGGAAGTCGCGAAGGAATTTGAAGTCCACCCTGTGCAAGTCTCCGACTGGAAAAAGAAGATGCTCGAAGGTGCCGCTGATGTGTTTTCATCAGGCAAAAAGAAATCTAGCTCCGACGCGTTTGAAGCTCAGCGAGAGCAGCTCCACGCGAAGATTGGGCAACAGGCTGTTGAGATTGATTTCCTGCAAAAAAAGTCAAAACAACTCGGTCTGTGAGGGATCGTATCGAGTTGGTAGAAACAGATAATCCAAAAATTAGCATGAGAAGGCAATGTGAACTCCTCGGTGTCGCTAGGTCATCTGTGAGCTATCAGATGGCTGTAGAAAATCAGCAAGATTTGAAGGTGAAGAGGCTGTTAGATGAGTACTATATGATCGATCCCTGTCTTGGCTCGAGACGGCTAAAAACCATTTTACAGCGTGAAAATGGACTATTGGTGAACCGAAAACGGCTGCAGCGACTGCGCCAAGAAATGGGTATTGAAGCGATCTACTGCAAACCGCGCACGAGCATCCCAGATGACGGTCATCGTAAATACCCCTACCTCTTGTGAGGCCTTGATGTAGAACGACCCAACCAAGTATGGTGCACGGAGATAACCTATGTTCCCATGCCTCACGGATACGCCTATTTATGTGCCGTAATGGACTGGTATTCGCGGAAAGTTCTTGGCTGGGCTGTTTCAAATACCATGGGAACAGAGCTCTGCCTGGAGGCATTGGAGAACGCCTTGATAAACACTGGCGAAGTCCCCGAGATTTTCAACACTGACCAAGGGAGCCAGTTTACCTCGGCTGAATGGATTGATCGATTGTCAGACCTGGACGTGGAAATTAGCATGGATGGAAAAGGCCGTTGGATGGATAATGTCTTCATCGAGCGACTTTGGAGAAGCGTGAAATATGAAGAAATTTACCTCTTCGAGCACGCCACGGTGATCGACCTTTGTACGGGTCTTAAAAAGTGGTTTGAACGCTACAACACCTGGCGTCCACACGCCTCTCTAGGGAATCACACACCATCCATTGTCTACGCCGCTAGAGGTGACGAGGCCTCAATGCTGGGGATATTAAACAAAACGAAAAAGGTAAGTTAACACTGAGAAGTAAATCCTAAAGGAGGGGAGTCGGCCAAATTTTGGAAGGTGAATCCCTCCATTTCGCTACGCTCCATTCCGTGCTTCACCTTCCCAAATTTGCAAATCGTCTGAGTTCGATCTTGAACATCAGCGCTAAAAAAACTAAACCTACATCGACTCCAGCACCATAGCTTAATTTAGTCTCTAACTGGTCGGAAGATGGGGTCCACCTCATATCGACTCCACTACGACGAAGTTTCACATGGATTTTATCGACTTTCTGAAAACGATGGAATTTCACAAGCATACCGAAACGCCCACCTAGGCGAACCTATCCATATAGAAGAACTTCCCTTCTGGATGAACTTTTGTTCACCATCAGCTTACGACACTCCAACTCTTCGAGAAGGCTCGGCTACTCCCTCAATCTCTATAGACCAAATTGAGAGCCTGAGATCGAGCATTCAAGAACTAGCTCTCTGTGCCTTTGAAGCGGGCTGGGAACATGAGTCCAACCTTACTTTAGAAAAAGGGTACAAAGACGGGTCATTAGCAAAGCATTACAAGATGGATGACAACTACGCTGACACAGGGGGGTGTCCACCTTTCTGCTGATACCGGATATTGATCTCCGTTTTTATGATAGTTGCCTCAAGCTCACAAAGGCTTCATGTTCAATAACCAGAATTTGGGCGACTTACGCAAAGGCCGCGTTAAAAATGCACTTTTAAAAG
>CAXMOB010000246.1:0-6646 GCA_964194815.1 Vicinamibacteria bacterium
GTGAATGTTTCGCTCATGACATCCACACCATTGGAAGAATATTACTCAAAAAGAAGTATTTTTATCTTAGTTGGGCTTATCGAATATTTCTTTTGGAGTTGATGCTTACACCAATCAGCTTACTTATCGAAGGGGGAGGGTGATGCCGGGCTAGACGGGCATCGTGACTGAAGAAAAACACTGATTGTATAAGAATTCAGCGAGTGCCTTCGCCCAATGCGTAGCCTAGGCTCTTCATCATTAAAAAAAATTCATGAGTCTCTTTTGAAACTCTAAATGGTATTAAATATATTAATCGTAATATTATTCTTGCGTTTGTCTGAATTTTCAGTAACTTCTGAAAGTATGAGCAACGAAGACGATTTCACAAAAGCCAAGGACGACTTTATTGCAAGCTGGGGGGCACTTGGCACCAGTTGGGGAATTAGCCGCACGATGGCACAAATTCACGCATTATTGATGGTGACACCTGATCCAATGAGCACTGATGAAGTGATGGAAGAATTACACATCAGCCGTGGTAATGCTCATACTAACCTTAAGGATCTTGTCGGCTGGGGCTTGATTAGGATCATTGTTAAGAAAGGTGAGCGGAAGGAATTTTTTGAAGCTGAGAAGGATGTCTGGAAGACTTTCACTATTGTCCTGAAGGAGCGTAAACGTAGAGAAATCGAGCCCGCGATTAATGTGTTACAAGATTGTTCAGCACGCACCAAGAATTGTAAGACAGTTGAAGGCAAGGCGTTCAATGATCAGATGAAGGACCTCGAAGACTTTGCCCGTTTCGCCAGTAGTATGGGCGAAAAAATTGCACTGTTGAGCTATGGACCAGCGATGAAAATTGCAGCAAAAGTATTTAGATAATTAATTTAGACCATCCCTATGTTTCGGCATAGGGATAAAAAATAACCCAAACTTTCAGTAATTACTGAATAAACCATAATGATAAAAATGACTATTCCTAAAAACATAAGTACAGTAGAGGTTTACTATGATGGTCAGTGTGGGATGTGTTGTACATTCCATGAGTGGATCAATGAACAGCAGAGGGCTTACGAGGTGAAATTCATCCCGTATCAAAGTGAGCGTGCTGAGCTGTTATTTCCAGGAGTGATGGCATTAGACCCAGCCAGTGAAATGATTGTTCGCACCAATGATGGCGAACTGTTCCGCGGCGCTCAAGCGTGGGTACTGTGTTTATATAGCTGCAGCAGCTACCAAAAGGTGGCCGTTAAACTCGGTGGGCCGCTGTTGTTACCTGTCGCCATCAAGGCCTGCAATGTGTTGGCTGCAAATCGCCATAAGCTTAGTAAGGTCTTCTTTGGCAAGAAGGACAAGATTGTAGCTAAGGAATTACACAAGATGCCAACTCCAAAATGTGAAAGGGGGGCTTGTGGATACGATGCTTAATATAGCTTTAAAAGTGGCTGGTGGGGGACTCGTTCTCATTGCTCTGGCTAACTTGATGGCCTTCAAAAAGCTCGGTTGGAGCCGTAACTTGAAGCATACGGAATTGTTCTTCAGTCAAGTGTTCAGAGTGCACACCTTCTACATGGTGTTAACCTTGTTAGGAATGGCGACTGTTTGTCTATTTGCAACCGAGGAACTGATGAACTCTGAAACGCTCATCACGCGTGGGCTACGGTGGTTTCTTACGCTGTTCTGGGCGATCCGCGTGATCTTCACACTTACTTATTATGAAAAATCTCTGATGCGAGCCAACCCATGGTGGACCGCATTATTCACAGCCGCCTTTGTCTATTTGACAGGTGTCTTTTTAACCACAGCAATACTATAAAAAAATGAAAGCAATAGAATGGAGTTACATTAGTTACATCGCAATCACCGTGCCGCTCGTTATATGGGTAGCACGCACACTACACAAAAACGGTCGCGTTTTTTTAGTGGATTGTTTTAAAGGAAATAACGAGTTGGCAGATAGCGTAAACCATTTGTTAGTGGTTGGCTTCTATCTGGTGAATCTAGGGTTTGTCTCACTTTTCTTAAAAACCACCAGCGAGGTGTTCGATCTTCGTGGTGGTATAGAACTGGTGAGTATGAAAATCGGAACAGTGATGCTCATTCTAGGGGCGATGCACTTCTTCAATATCTACATATTTAACAAAATTAGAAAGCGGGAGAGAGATGTAGAGGTGCCACCACTACCAGAACGTGCTAGAGACTATACCGCTAGTAAGGATTACCTCACCAATCTCAAGGACGCAAAGTTAGATTAAAAAAATTAAGCTCGCAAGGATCACGTGTCGAACCCCTAAATGGTACTAGAAAAATGAACATGGATACATTACTAAAAATTGGATTGCAGACAGCTGGAGTTGCCCAACTCGCATTATGTGTTGGAAGTGTGGCAATACCGCGTTGTCTGAAGTGGAGTGAACGAACAGCTTGTATGATTCCCTTCATGCAGCAGATGTTTTATACCTACGCCCTCTATATCTTAGGGAGTCACTTGTTTTTTAGTATTGTATCTATGTTCCTGGCTGACCAGTTGGTTCAAGGTGATGGGTTGGCACTGGCGATGCTCGCCTTCATGGGAACGTGGTGGACGGGCAGACTAGTTTGCCAATTCTTTTACTTCGATCGTGAGGCAATTCCTGCTACCCGATTTAACAAAGTGGCGGAATGTCTTTTAGTAATGATGTTCTTTAGCCTCGTTACTGTGTATTATGGAGGGGTGATATGGATTTTGATCAGATAATGCTAGTGAGCTTGGTTGTTCTTGGCGGGCTGTTGTTAAGCGTGCTTGGCAAATGGATGGTCGATCGCTGGGTGCTTCCGAGCTTGCTCTGGTGGCTGATTATCTTGCTGCCTTTAGCTTTAGCCGAGAGGGTGCTGGCGGACGCTAGCGTGTTTGAGCGCATGGTCGGGCTTTGCGTGTTGCTCTTACTTGGCATGAAAGTGATCGTTTATATGGAGTGGAAGCGTAGTGGTGGTGCTCGTATGCCATTTATCCGCTGGGTTAATTTTGCCTGGATGTGGTTTGGCATGGAGCCTAGAGCATTCATAGGGAAGAGGCAGCAGCGACGTTGGCAAGGTCACTTGATGTGGGGTAGTGGTTGCATTGTCTGCGGTGGAATTTTCCTTACGGTGTTAGGTTGGCTAGATGTATGGCTGCTTCCATTAGTGTTTGCCGCGATGAGTGCGATGTTTCACTTCGGTGCCTTACGTATACTCACTGCCTTTTGGGCGTGGCGAGGGATGGCGGTGCGAACCTTGTTTAGGAACCCGTTCGCAACCACCGGGTTTGTCGATTTTTGGGGAGCTAGATGGAATCTTGCGTATAGTCACATGATGGCACGTACGGTGCAGCGACCTTTACGGCCCTACTTGGGAAATAAGGGGAGCGTGTTCGCAGTGTTTGTCCTCTCTGGAGTGTTGCACGAGTTAGCCATCACCGTGCCTGCTGGAGGTGGCTATGGCTTACCAACGTTGTTCTTCGTGATTCAAGGATGTGGTGCTTTAGTTGAAAGCAAGGGCGGGCAATGGAGTAGAATGGCGTGCTTGATGAGCTTAGTTGTTGGCGTGCCGGTGTTATTTCCAGAAGTATTTGCTGATGGGGTGATCTGGCCAGTATTTGAAAATTGGATCATATGGACAAAATAATTGTTATTGTTGGAGGTAATGGCTTCTTAGGAAGATGCTTGAGTCAATATATGTTAGCCAATGCTTGGCAGGTCCGCGTGATAGCACGCCGAGCTGAAGGAGTGGCTGATGGGGCGGATTTTCATCAATGGGACGGAGTGACTATGGGGGAATGGTCTAAGGCATTTGAAGGGGCTCATGCTGTCGTCAATATGGCAGGGAGAACGGTGAACTGTAGATACACCGAAACGCATAAGGCTGAAATAGTTGATTCACGCACCCGAACCACCGAGTTAGTGGCAGATGCCATCAACTTAGCTAAGGTGTCACCCAGTGTGTGGTTAAACTCTAGCACTGCGACGATATACCGTCATGCCGAGGACCGAGCACAAACTGATGAAGAAGGGGAACTGGGTACAGGTTTTTCTGTTGAAGTAGCAAAACGATGGGAGAATTGTTTCTTCGAGGCTGAGGTTCCAGATACAGTCCGTAAAGTAGCGACCCGCACCGCTATTGTTTTGGGTGATGAAGCCGGTACTGTATGGGATGTGTTACAGGGACTTAGTAAAAAATACTTGGGTGGTAAGATGGGCAGCGGCAAGCAGAAGGTGAGTTGGATTCATATCGAGGATTTTTGTCGAGCGGTTGAATGGCTGATTGATGAAGTTGAAGCCGAAGGTTGCTACAATGTCAGTGCCCCTGGTCCTACTGATAATTGTCGTCTGATGGAATTGGTGCGTGAAAGTGTTGGAGTGAGCTTTGGTCTTCCTGCCACTAAATGGATGTTGGAAATCGGAGCGTTCTTTTTAAGGACCGAAACGGAATTGATTCTCAAAAGCCGATGGGTCATTGCTACACGCCTAGAGAAGGAGGGCTTCGAGTTTCGCTACCGCACCATAGAAGCCTGTATCGAGAGTTTTAAAGAGGTAGAATGTTAAACTATCAAGGGGATGCTGTCTTGTGCTTTATGCTCAGTAGCGGCAGGTAGCCAGTATGCTATCATCTAATGCTGATGCGGGGCATCAAATCGGTTGCGTGATTTCGTTTCGCTTGTATACATAGGCTAATGAAAGAAAGCTTAAGATAAATGGGTAAAACTATCCCTATAGTGGTCATATTGATCGCAGTGTTTTTCTGTGTGCATTTGTTGAATCGTTCACGCTTGAAACGGCGCTTGAATACTCTGAAGTTGCGACTTTCCGCAGAGCAGCGAAGGGAACTAGGTGAAACGTTTTTACTGTATGCAAAATTGCCGGAGGATATTAAGGATCGTCTAGATGGATGGATTCATTTGTTCCTCGAAGAGAAAGGATTCGAAGCCTGTGGCGGGCTTGATGAGGTCACACCATTCATGCGTAGAGTGATAGCAGCTCAAGCATGTTTACTTATTGTGAATCGACCTGACGACTTCTATCGCGACTTGCGCACCATCTTAGTCTACCCCAATGCCTTCGGCTTTGACGAAAATGGCGTGAGACTGGGTGAGAGTTGGTCAACTGGCTCTGTGATCTTATCATGGGCATCAGTTGAGAGTGGCGGCAAGAATGATGAGGATGGGCACGATGTTAGCCTGCATGAGTTTTCCCACCAACTTGATCAAGTGAACACAGCTGGGCCTGGCTTGCCATTCCTCGATAACCGTGCCGCTTATGGAACGTGGTCGCATGTGTTCCGATCTGCATTCGAGGTGTTTTGCAAGAAGGTAGAAAAGGGTAAGCCCACGGTGATGGATAAATATGGTGCTACTAATCCAGCGGAGTTTTTTGCTGTAGCCACCGAGACATTTTTTGAAAAGCCGAAGCAATTAGAGGAAAAATATCCTGAGTTGTATGAGGTGTTGCGTGATTACTATAAATTAGACCCGCTGAAATGGTGATGTGTCAAAATGGTTGAAGATCTACTAGGAAGTGAATAAATACGCAGCAAATGCCTCACTTTGTTGACAGATTCAGACGCTTATCTAGTATACTAACTATAGTGAAACGGATGAAAAATTGGGTTCAATTACTTTTAGCAGTGGCTGTTTGTGGCTACATGGTTTCTTGTGCGTCATCTTCGCGCGGTGTAGGAAAAAAGGGTAGAGACAAGGCACCGTGGGTGAAAGCCTTACAGACAGAAGTCGCTGCATTGGGCTCTAAAAACTGGATCATTGTGACCGAGCAAGCCTACCCGACCCCACAACACACTGGTGTGAGGGTGTTGGTGGCTGACGCGGGATTACCCGAAACCTTGTCGGAGGTGCTCGAGGCGATCGAATCAGAAGGGCATATATGGCCCAAAATTTACACATTACGCGAGTTCGAGTTCCTTAAGAAGGAATACGCTCCTGGGATTGATAAGGTCCGCGCCTCAAGAAATGCCGCATTGGCGGAGAGAAAATCGCAACAAGTGACAAAACGCACCGCCGACCTTCTGTTGAAAGCTGGTATGAAAAATTACCGAGTTCTGATGGTGAAAAGTCACTCAGCTTACCCTTATTCCTCAGTTTTCATGGAATTAGACAGTGGCTACTGGAACGGGAATTCAGAGGATGCCTTACGTAAGGCAATGCCAAATAATTGAGGTGAGAAAAAAATACACTTATGGTGTAACTTTTCCTTGCATTAGCTGCGGTTTTGGTGTTTCTTTCCGCCGCAGCACAAAGCAAAACACGGAGGGGTGGCAGAGTGGTTTAATGCACCGGTCTTGAAAACCGACGTAGGGTTATACTTACCGTGAGTTCGAATCTCACCCCCTCTGCCAGCTTTGGCTACAATGGCTCGCTTTCTTAGAAAGCGGGCCTTTTTCTTTGTCTATGAGGAATTTTTTGCATTGATGGGATACATGAGAGTTATTTAGGTCTAAACACGAGGAGAACTTACAGGTACCATGACAAGAGTCTTTATATCTTATAAAAAAGAAAACAAGGAGTCATCAACCGCACATGCGGCAGTTCAAATCAATGGGGTAAGCTCAACGGTTTCTGTCGCGTCATGGAGTGGTGAATAATCACTTTCGTCAGCAAGGTCATTTAATGTCAGCGAGCTGTTATCGAATTTTGAGG
>CAXMOB010000247.1:0-5952 GCA_964194815.1 Vicinamibacteria bacterium
CGCATGACGAGTTGCTGGCGGAACCACTCACTGGCTTCAAGGTCACCGTGGACAAGGAATGCTGTCTTTGGATTGAGCTTAAGGATGTAGTCGAGAATTTCATCACGGGTTGAGTGGCCAGAGAAGTCAAAGATTTCTAAGTCGCAATCGAAGAGCACATCTTCTTGTTCTGGATCGAGTGTGATCATGCTGCCACGCTCAGCTTGGCGAATAACGCCACCAGGTGAGAGGGGATCTGCGTAACCAACGAACAGCAGGCTGTTCTTTTTGTTGTTGATGAAGGTTCTAGCAAAGTTGTTGGAAACCGTTTTAGGAGTCATCATGCCACTTGAAAGAGCGTAAATAGCTCTTCTTTGGTAATTGATCGGAGCTCTCTTCTTTTTCTTAGAACTCGATCTTAGTCCCATGTCCTCCATGATAACGAAGTTTTCATCGCTACGGTATGGCGTGTCGGCAAATTCATCGAAAATAAGTGTCATCTTCGTGCTTAAACCACCGATGAAGACAGGTACGTGTTTTTCAATTCTTCCCTCTTCCTTGAAGCGATGGATCATGGTAAGGACTTCCTGGGTCTTACCCATGGCAAATACAGGAATCAGAGCTGAACCACCTTTGTCGAGAGAGTGATTGATGGCGTCGCATAATTTATCCTGCTCCGCTTTACGTGTGTAGTCTGGCCTGCGAGGTGCTGCACCACGTGTTGTTTCTACGATAAGTGTGTCTACTCCAGATTCTGGGAACTTAGCACCACTGATGAGGCATTGATCGTCAAACTGGATGTCGCCTGTGTAGAAAAGTGTCTTGCCATGAGCTTCAACAAAGATACCAGCTGAGCCAAGGATGTGGCCTGCATCGTAGAGCGTGATATAGATATCGTTAGATAGCTTGATACGCTCGTTGTAGCCGACTAATTCCCAGCGTTTTTCCAGGGTGTCGAGTTCACGGTGCCCGAAAAGTGGGTAGTCGAGGATACCAAGTTCTTCACGCTTGCTTTGCATTACGTTAACCGAGTTGTGCAGCATCGCATTAGCAAGTTTTGCAGTTGGTGGCGTCAAGTAGAGCTTCGCATTAGGGTTCCGGCGCATCATCACTGGGATGGTTCCGGCGTGGTCTAGGTGAGCGTGTGTGAGCACAATGGCATCGATGCTATTTTCTGGAATATCTTCCATTCTAGGCATCGCCTCATCACCTTCGTATTTCGGGTGTAATCCGGAATCGAGGATGATGCGATAGTCACCTGTATCGATGAGGTAACAACTGGCTCCAATTTCATTGAAGCGTGATAAATTTTGAAGAATCATAATATGTTGGATTAACCGAATGACTGCATGAAACCGACTTCTAGAGCCAGTTTTTCATCAGCATTGGTATTCAATGAGTCGCGGAGGTTTTCAAGTGCCTCCATACGTTGCAGAAGCTGACTCTGAGCTTCTGACGCAGCCAATTGGCTGGTGAGTGTTTTGATTTGTGGGTAGTCGAGGTGACGGTGGCCACATTTCGAACGAACGATATCACCGAACCATGAAACAAGGGTGTTCATGAGTAGCGTGCGTTCGAGTAAATATTCGCTCTCAGTTTGAGCTTTGTAGTATTCTTGGCGTTCCTTTAACCAATTGCCTTCGGTCGTTTTAGCATAGATTGCTTCTTCGTCCTTCATGGATTGGTCGTTAGCTTTGGCTATTTCCAACTTCCTTTCAGCCAGAATGGCAGCGAACACCGCTTTCATTTGAAGAGCTGAGATATCAGATTCGAATCCGCGTTTACAATGGGTCGCAATCGACTGCAGGAGACGCGTTTCACTTTCTGTGACAGGTGTCGGTCCTGAACCAATGAGTGTGATATTCACACAGCGCGAAAGGATGGTTGGAAGCAATCTCTCAGCTTGATTGGTGATAAGGATGAGGAGAGTTTGATTCGGAGGTTCCTCTAGTGTCTTAAGAAAGGCATTAGCAGAGCCATCATTGAGGCGGTCTGCGGGTTCGATAACGCCGATGTTCCACTTGCCCTTTGGGGCACATGTGTAGAGTGAGCGTTCGAAGTCACGCATGGCACTGACTGAAATGATACGTGAGCGTTTCTCGGGCCGAAGGACCCGGACGAGTTCGCCCTCGAGTTCATTCAGGGACTTAGGCTCACCATTTGCTTGAATGGTAGCGTCGCCAAAAAGATCAAGGCCAGCAGGACCCTCTGGTTCACCATTGACGAGGTCGACCATTCTAGCGGCAAGCCTGTGAGCTCCTGAGTGTTCATCTCCAATGATGAGAAACGCGTGTCCAAGTCGACCACGTTCATGTGCCGACTGGATGAGTTCAAATGCATTGTCTTCTGTATATGCCACGGGGGGGATAATGGCTCATCATCTACTAGACGCAACTAAAAACGGCTGCTAACTCTAAGCGCATTTGTTCCTAGGTGGACATGCTCAAGATTCGATAGATTTGAGCGGTGAGCTTGGGTACATTAGCCACCACTTGAAATCTTAAAAACTTTCCCTTTTCTATGACAACATTGATGCTAGTTTCTCAGTAGGAAATGAAACGAATGCAACAGAGTGTAGGCTTGAGCTGGGAGTGGCAGCGATACAAGATGTCGAGGCTATTCTTTTTGCTCATCGTTGGGATACATTTATTTGGGCAGATATTTGCCACCGAGCAATTATTCGAAGCTGGGGTTTTCACCATTCATCAAGGCTTGTTCGGTGGTCAGGTATGGAGATTTTTCAGTGCAGGTTTTTTCCATGTGAATGGCAACCATCTCATTGGTGTGGCATTATGTTTCTACTTTTTTGCACCCATGTTGGAACAGCGAATAGGTCGCAAGAAAATGCTTATCATGCTGATGGCTTCAACTGTAGCCTCGACTATTTTCTACAGCTTACTTGTTGTTCTTCATATAGTTCCAGACGATGACATGCGCTGGGTAGTGGGAGGAACCGCAATGAGCATGGCGATGTTGGCAGCATTATTTAAGGTGTCAGGGGATGAAATGATCCGACTCATGTTCATTCAGAAACCTTTCAGGTTGAAATGGGTGATTGTTGCTTTGGCTTTATTGTGGGTATTACCTCTGATTGTTCAGCGGGGGGCTATTGGCGAAACGAGCCAGGCTTCCCAATCTAGTCATCTTATAGGGATTTTGATAGGTGTTCTTGTGGTGAGCTGGGAGAGTCATAAGCATCAAAAGGTGAAGGGAACGAAGAAGAAACCAAAATACACACCTAAGATTAAACCACGCACATCGGTGAAGTTAAAGGATGGCAAAGTTGATGAAATTTTAGATAAAATATCAGCAGATGGCTTTCAAAGCCTCAGTGCCAAAGAAAGAAAAACCTTAGAAAATGCAGCAGACAACAAGGATGAATGACTCAGAACAAATCAGATGCCCCGATGACCATCTTCAAATAGAGAGGCTGCGTGCCATTATGCATCGCTTGAGGTCACCTGGTGGCTGTCCATGGGATGCTGAACAAACTCATCAAAGTCTGATGATCAACCTTATTGAAGAAACCTATGAAGCGGTAGACACGATCCGTCGCGGCGACATGCCTCACATGAAAGAGGAACTAGGTGATGTGCTTTTACAGGTGGTATTCCACAGTGAGATAGCTGAGGGCAACGGAGACTTTAACTTTGATGATGTTGCACGAGAGGTGAGCGATAAGCTAGTGCGCCGTCACCCACACGTGTATGCGGATTCTTCTGTAGCTGACACAGAAGGTGTACTGAACCAATGGGAAGCGATCAAAGCTCAAGAAAAGGGTGGAGTTGAAGAGGAAAAGCCATACCTGCATAGAGTAGGGGATGGGCTACCCGCATTCCTGAAAGCAGCGAAGCTTCAGAAAAAAGCGGCTAAAGTTGGCTTTGACTGGCCGAGTGCCTCTTCGATTCTAGCGAAGGTGCAAGAAGAATTGGATGAAGTGAAGGATGAAATGGCAAGTCATACCGAAGGAGGGGAAGCGTCTGAGGCACTGAAAGATGAGATGGGGGATTTGTTTTTTGTGGTGGTTAATATGGCTCGTAAACTAAAGCTCAATCCTGAAGAATTGGTTGACCGCACTAACCAGAAATTTCTACAGCGTTTTACACATGTTGAGCAAAGTCTAAAGTCACAGAAACTGGGCTTGGTGGCTGAGAATTTGGATGCGATGGAACTTGCTTGGCTTGACGCGAAAAAATCCACATAGGTCGGTCGTTATAACTTCCCATAGTAATTGTAATTTGTATACCTGTCCGTGTCTGTTAAAACTTAGACGTCTTAAAAACTACGACGTCGTCGAGTGACGACTCACAACAACAACAACAATATTTATGAAAAAACGCTATTTATCCCTCGTGCCGATAGCTGCAATAATGGTTTCACCATTGAGCGCAGCTACTCTCAAACCAAGCCTCGAAAAAGTTGCCGCTAAGGTAGACACTGACGGTGACTTCCTTCAGTTGAACAAGTTCGACGGCGACCTCGCAACTCTTAAAGAGTATGGAGAACTCGTTCTCGATATCGCTCGTGCAGAAAATAGCGAGATACCAGCAGCACTGAAAGTTGGTAAGCTATTCGAAGTGCTCGGACTTAATGCCCTACAGGCAACTGCTTCGAGCTCTAAAAAGGTAGATGGTTCTTGGAACAACCGTGCTTATCTTTGGACTGGAGGAAGCCAGAAAGGCATACTTTCTCTCTATGGTAAGGCTAATGAGAAGTATGAAGTTGCGGCTTTCGCTCCTGAATCTACTGATGTTGCATTACAGCTTCGTATCAACCTTTCTCAGATGAATAAAGTCATCACTGAAATTGCTGATGCAATAGGTCAGGGTGACATGATGCGTAAAGAGTTTGGTAAGCCTCAGCAGGAGATGGGTGGAATGACACCTTTCCAGTTGATCGAGAAATTGGACTTCCGCGTGAGCATTGCGATCGATATTGACCGCAAAAATCGCCTCGTTATGCAAGGTGCTGATGCACCTGGTGCAGAGCTAGTGGCTCGCATCGATAACGCAGCTTGGGCTTGGGGCATCTTTGGTGAGCAATTTATTGTGGAGTCGGGTATGCCATGGGACAAGAAACTTGCAGGACAGGTGACTACCTACACACTTAAAGAAGAGGCGGCAAAAGACCTTATGGGCTATAGACCTGTGATCTGCATCGACAAAGCAAAGAACTACATTTGGGTTGCTTCTAAGCCGTCAGTTCTTGCTGCGGCTCGTGGCGACGCTCCAAAACTTAAGGACGGTGCTGGTTTTAAGAAGACAATGGCTACCTTACCTCAGAACGGCAACTCGCTTGCTTATGTATCTAAAGACCTGCTCGACGAACTTGTGAGCCAATACAAAATGGCCGGCAAGAATGGACTGCTTGATGATCCTCAATTTGAAATTGCTAAGCCACTCGTAGACAAGATGATCGCTGATCTTACAGGTTCTGACTCAGGTATGGCTGCAGTGATTTCAGTTGATGAACAGGGTATGAACTCTGTGCTTCGTGCTCCATTCCCAGTGAAGAACTACCTCGACAAGCTTACTCCATTAGTGGGTGCGCTCGGTGCTTTTGGTGCTTCTGCTAATCGCGTGATGGAAGTTCCACGCCTTCGTTAATCACGATCGCTGTCGAATCCGACAATAGATTTATTATCCTCTACTGATTCGTTCGGTAGAGGATTTTTTATGCCTGCTATGCTAGGTAGTCGATTAGTGTGATGTAAATGCTGATAATTAACTCCTAGCTTATTAGTTATATCAAAATCTAAGCCACGAGAGATTTAATAGTGCTATTCATCTCAAACGGTTTTGCTTGATTAATCAGTCCATTCTATCTAAGGACAGGGAAGGATGGACTTTTCGCAACTACAGAAATTATTGGAGAGACGACTCATCGTCATATCAGATCAAAAAATGCGTGAGCAAAGGCCTGATGAACAACTTCGGGAGCTACAGTCGCTATCTGAGTCGATTGATGAATGGA
>CAXMOB010000248.1:0-2505 GCA_964194815.1 Vicinamibacteria bacterium
ATGATGCGTGGGCCGTCGACGCCGATGCCGTTGTGTTCCCATTCATTGGTTGTCCAGATACGGAAGTTGCCGACATGTTGGGCAGTTTCTTCAGACCATTCGATTGGCACATACATGTCATCGTAGTAGCAGATAGCAGAAACAGGAACTGTGTTGTTAGCTAGCTGCTCTAGGTCGTAGAGTGGGTCCCAGTCGTCCTTTTGTGCGAGAATCTCTGCCACTTTTTTGAGTGGACGGAGCTGGGTGTAGTCGTCGAGCATTTGTGGAGCAATCATTTCACCAGTGAAGAGGAAGCGGTCAGCCTTGGTATCGAACTCAGGAAATTCTTCACGTAGTTGTTCTGCTGCCCAGTTGCTAGCGTAGTTCTCGGTGTAGATCGACTCGTGCAGCACGCAGAAAATTGGATTGCTCTCGAAGCCTGTTGAGTTATCGACTTGGCGGAGGAAGGTGTAGCTCAGTTCCTTGCCGTTGACGCCATCGACAAAGGCATTTTCGATGAGATAGTGAAGTGTTTCAAAGCCACCACTGCCACCAAAGCACATGCCGAGTTGTTGGAAGCGTCGGTCAGTGAGCTTGCCGCCAGATGGAAGTTTGACGTCGTTCCTTTGAAGGTAAGCAACGATTTCTTTAGTGCGTTCGATGTCTTCAGGGTAGCGATGGTAGTAGAGTGCGTTTTTCTCTCTAGTTTTCTTATAAGTCTGACGGTAGTTGTCTTTGATGTTACGTTTAACGCAGGCGACACCACCGGTGATGATGACTCCCTCGAGGCCTTCTGGATGCATTGACATGTAGCTCAGAAGGCAGAAACCACCGTAACTTTGGCCGACTCCAGTCCATTTTTGTTCAGGTTTGAGGAGGCATGCACGGATAGCTTCGGAGTCGCGAACGATGTTGTCCGCTCTGAAATGAGTGAGGTACTCAGCCTGTGCTGCTGGATCACCTTGAGCTGCGAGTGTTTGCGTGAGCACGGGTGAGCTGAGGCCAGCGCCACGTTGATCGAGTAGCAGCAAGCGGTGTGTTTTTAAGATCTCGCCGATCCATCCGTTGGCTCCAGTAGGGCGTGGAGATTCACAACCTGGACCACCTTGGAAGAAAATCGCCCATGGTAGCTTGTCAGCACCTTCGGCTAGGCAGATTTCACGAGCAAACACATTGATGGATCCTTTTTCTGGAGCATTGTAATTAAGTGGCACCTCAAAGTTGTGGTCGCCGACCAGAATGCCGTTCACTCGGCGTAGCTCAGAAGCTGAGTGGGAAATTGTTTGAAGTGAAATCATGTGAACTACATAACCAACTGGCGAAGGGGGGATCAAAGAAAATCGTATAGCTATGCTGATTATCTGCTATTACAGCTATTTAAAGTCGATTGTTGGGGTTAGAGTAGCTTCATTTTAGGCTGGGGAAGTGTCTACTTGTAGGAACTTTGATGTGGTAAAAATACACTTGTGACAACTAAGGATTCGTCGCATGGTGTGGGTCATGAAAATGTCTAAGGCTTTCCCGATCAAGCTAGGAATATACTCCTTGGTCTTTGGCTATGTGTTGCTTGATCTTTTTGTATTCGAGGGACCATTGCAAAAGATGGTGGAGAGTAAGGGAGGGAAGGATCGTGCCGTGATTATTGAAGAAATGGAACAGAAGCAAATTGCTGCGTATGTGTTTCGTCATCCGATCTACTTGAGTCAGGTGGATTACTTTGCAACAGAGTCATTGGCGATGGTGGGGATCGATATGAAGTCGTTGAAACCGAATGAAATGGCTTTGGTGAGACGGCGCTTCTTGGACTTGCTGGTCGAGCAAATCATTGTGAGAGTGAAGGTGGAGGCGAATGAGAATTTGTTGCCAGTGGATGATGCATTGGTCGCAACGACCTTGGCTCAGTTGAAAACACGTTTTGCTTCTGATCAGCTGCGAGCAGAGGTGCTGCAACGAGTGGATGTGCAGGGAGATGTCGAGCTTGAGCTTCGTGTGAAAGCATTACTGCAGCAGGATCTTTATTTAGCGGAGCAGTTGGAAAAAAATATACCAGTGGACATGAAGAATTTGGAAGCGTTTTTTCAACGCCACAAAGAGCAATTTAAAACACCTGAGTTAGTGAGGTTACAGCATGTTTTCATTTCTCATCTCGACCATCCAGATGATGGGGAAGAGTTGATCAATAAAGCCCTAGCGGAGGTCGAGGCGGGAACTGACTTCTCTGCAGTGGTTGCTAAATCCTCAGAGGATTTAAATTCCAAGGCCCGTGCTGGTGATTTAGGCTGGATGAGTAAGAAGCGTATGCCCGTGGAATTGGCAGCCTTAGCGTTTCCTTCTGGAAATGAAGCGAGAGTGAAAGGACCGTCCATTATTGAATCAAAGTTGGGCTGGCACCTTGTGCAGATCACAGGGGAGCAAGCAGCTAAGGAGCAAACATTTGAGCAATGCGAAGTGGAGATCGTTGAGGCAGCCAAAGCCAGAGCGGTGCAACCAGCATTGATTAAGTGGAGAAAACGCATCCGTGACGAG
>CAXMOB010000249.1:0-23076 GCA_964194815.1 Vicinamibacteria bacterium
CTCAATTCCACTAATGGCTCAAAGATCAATGGCAAACGCTACCACGTTATCGACCTTGATGATGACTGCAGCTTCAAACTAGGCGATGTGCCAATTGACTTCTCTCTCGATGATGAAGAGTGTGACATACTTGATGAGGAAGATGAGTTCGAGCCCCAACAAAAAGAAAAGAAAAAGCCTAAACGAGGGGGCAAATCAAGTAGCCGAGACGAATCATCCGAATCTAAGGATGATTCAGAACAGCTCGATGATGATGATTACGACGATGATGATGATGCAGGGTCGTCAGGCTTCCTCTTTATTGTAGCGGCCTTCGTGCTCACTATCGTTATAGCACTAATAGTACTCTTCCTGACAGGAAACCTCTAATCTATTTCATCAGTATAACAAAATTTGCTTCCACTCCTAAAGTGAGATGCTTAAGATTGATGTAACAAAACAAATAGTAATTTATGCCTAGAATTCAAATTTCAGAGCCGGGTAAAACACCTCAACCATATAAGGTAAAACTCGATCGTGAAACCATCAAGATTGGCCGTGCGGCCAACAATGACGTTCTTCTTACAGATCCGTCAACTTCATCAAACCATTGTGTTATCCGACGTGTCGAAGGCGGCTTCATCCTTGAGGACAATAAATCCACAAATGGAGTCAAGCTCGATGAACAACGCTTCTTAAAGCTCGACCTCAACCAAGATACTGACTTCTTGCTCGGGGATGTAGAAGTAGCATTCTCCTTCAGTGATGAAGAATATGATGTTTTAGCTGAAGAAGACACGTTCGAATCTGAACAGCAACCGATGCTTCCTCCTTCAAAAGAAGAGAAGGATAAGAAACGCAAAAAACGTGCGTCAGTAAAACGTAAAGCCATGGAGGCAGAAAATGAGGACATCTCAATCGAAGAAGACGAAGAGGAGGAAGAAGAGGAAAAGCCTCGTAAGAGGCGTTCTTCATCACGTGCATCGCACGTGATTGCTGTCGACGAGGAGGAAGACGAAGACGAAAAACCTCGTAAGAAACGTTCATCATCACGAGTCGTCGCTGAAGACAAGGATGATTTCGAAGATGAGGACGAGCGCCCAAGGGCTAAATCTAAAAATAAGCCAAAGCCTAAAGCTAGTGCCCCAGCTCCTCGCAGAGCTCAGAGAATTGCAGCTCAAAATAAATCAAACCCACTCGTGACGATACTATTCGTCATCCTCTGCGTGATTGGTTTCTTTGCAGGTCTGGCGATCAAACATTACGTAGAAAATAAAACCTTCTTGCTCAACGACTTCCTCAATAAAGATGCAGCACCTGCTGCACCTGTGACACCTCCCCCTGTGACACCTCCCCCAACTGAGGTGACTGAGTAATCACATTAAAATAACTTTTTAGCCTAGTTGGAACAACTTCCAGCTAGGCTTTTTTGTGGCCATTTTTGATCCATAATAACTGCGAAGATGGAATGGTACCATTTGAATAGTTAGATTGTCGGAATGACGGCGAATGTTTGGATGGTAACAAGGCACAAGGAAGGAGCATAGCGGGCTATGTGACTGACGCTCAACGCTGCTAGCATTCAATCATTCGACGTCCTTTCTCTCGCTCAGCTCCGCTGACTATTTCACCCCAACGTTAAAAATTATCATTCCGCTAAGATAACTATTCAATTGGTATGAGCCCTAATAGTGTCTTCCAACCACTTCTAGCAACGCACGATGCACTGATGGATAGCCCACCACCATAATGCGGTCAGAGAACAAATCGTAAGGTTTACCAGACTCATTTGTCATCACACAACCAGATTCCTTCAACATGACCATCGATGCCGCTACATCGTAGGGTTGGAGATCCGACTCCCAATAACCTTGGTACCAGCCCACCCCTACATAAGCTAAATCCAGTGCAGCACTACCTGTCCTGCGGATACCCAAGCCCAGTTTCAAAACTTCTTCAGCTGCCCCAAAAAAAGCTTTGCACAAATCATCCGAACGATACGGAAAACCTGTAGCAAACAAAGCAGTACTGCAACCGTAGGCGCTAGCATCCACTTCAATGATGTCTCCATTATACCTTACCCCTTCGCCTTTCTGTGCCACCCAACATTCAGCAGACACACTTTTATACACAATTCCAAATGTTGGCTCATTGTCACAGACTAAAGCCACAGATATCGCAAAATGATCGACTCCACTCAAATAATTGGTAGTGCCATCGATCGGGTCAATGACCCATCTAATAGATTCATCACCCGACTGGCCAGTTTCTTCACCATACACGCCGGCATTGGGTAATATCAATTTTAGCCCTGCTACTAATTTATGCTCAGATTCGACATCAACAAACGAGACCGTTTCACGACTCGCCTTCATATTAACAGCATCACTAGCGACAGCTCGAAAATGCTCTAACTGAAATGCTGCAACTTGATGAACCAGTTCAATCACTTGCTCCTGCTGGGACGTAGATAATTGTTTCATCTTCCTTATTTAATGACGATACCATTCAAGATGAGTGATGCCACCTTACCTGCCTTCTCTGCACCGCGAGAAAAGACAATCACTTCAAATTCAGAACCTGGCTCCGGGTTGGAACACTCAAAGTCCATGAAGTAGCAGGCTCCGACTTCACCAGCTGATGGAGAATAGTAGCCGTAACTGGTAGCATCAGGAGTCCTTCCAGAAATATGATAGTCTACCTGAACTTTAGCATTGTACGAGGTGAAGTACACTCGTCCTTTCAACGCTCCGGTGTGATCTCTAGGCACTTGCCCTAAGACTCTGAAGCCTCCACCTTCTTTAAGGTTGCTGTTCATTGAAC
Organism: Vicinamibacteria bacterium; assembly: GCA_964194815.1. Lineage (GTDB taxonomy): Bacteria > Verrucomicrobiota > Verrucomicrobiia > Verrucomicrobiales > Akkermansiaceae > Rubritalea. The sequence continues at coordinate 2,803 of CAXMOB010000249.1, forward strand.
TCACCAAAAGCTTAGAAAAATATGTCTCAGCCGCATCTTTAAAGCCAACTGAGTAGAAGTCGTGCGGCACTCCTCTGGTGCCACCATGATATTGCACTCCACTTAAGTATAGGCCGTCCTTTTTAGTTATTTTCCATGGCTGCGTGCCCTTGCCTTTGGCTCTAACGCACAGCCAATCTTGAACTCCAGAAAGATTGACAATTTCAGCACTTTCCTTGTTAGAACCCAGTTTTGCCACAAACACAGGCTTCGCAAATTTTGCTCCGGCGCTAAAAATAACCTTGGGAGTCTTAATCACAGGATTTTCAGTGTCCTCAGACTTATCCGTATTGGTCGTGTCATCAGGGGGTGTCGACGAACCACTGGTCGCAACAATAATCCCGCCGACTAATAAGGCAACTCCCGCAATAATACCTACAACCAGACCTACATTAGATTTTTTCTGCTGTAGTGAAGGCAAACCTGGATTACGCCCACCTAATCCTGCTGGAGCTGCACTGTGCTGAACCGCTGTAGTGTCTCTTGCTACTTGTGCTGTTGTCTGTCTCGCTAAAGGAGCTGCAGTTCCCATATTTAATGAAGCTGCTGCCTTTAAGGTTGGGGCATTGAGGTGGGTCGTAGCCGTTGCTGATTTATTACCTTCCGTTAAACTTGTGGCTGGACCATTACTTAAATTCGATGGTGCAGCTCCGCTTACCTGACTACGTTTATTATAGTCCCCAGGCTTCTTTAACCTTGGCATACACTCCATCGCTTCACGAACCGTCTGGGGACGCTTCGCTGGATCCTTTTCGATGAGCTTATCTACCCAATCACTCAATTCGCGTGATACTCCACTATCGTATTTATACAAAGGACGGAGTTGCTCACTGCGATGTGCTTCCTCTGCTTCATCCAAGCTTTTGCCTCCAAATGGGTGTCCGCCAATAAGACAAATATAAGTAAACTGGCCAACCATATAAAGATCAGATTGCACAGTTGCAGGGGTGCCATCAAATTGTTCAGGAGCCATCATCGTTGGCTCAGCCATCAAGGCGAAAGAAGAATCAGCTCCTTGAATCAATGGAGCTAATCGGTTGAGTCCCATATCCACAATGAGATTACGGTATCCGCCACTAGCTCGAGGAACACGCATAATGGAAGATGGATTGAACGCTCCATGGATAAACCCAGCCTCATGTGCCACTGACATAGCATCTAGAATGCCTTCTGTCATCTGATACACATCCCATTCGTTAATAGGCCCTTGCTGAAGTCGGTCGCTCAATGGTTCCCCACTAAGTAGTTGAGAAATGATATACGCACCATCGTCATCCACACCTGCATCATACACAGTGGCTATGCCCGGATGCTGAATTGCACAGAGGCTCGTAGCGATTTCCACAAACTGATCCTCCCAGCCAGTATGGTCAGAATCACCTTCGGTATCATAGAAACGTCTCATGGCAACACGACGCCCGAGCACTGTATCTTCAGCTTCGTAGACGCCTCCAGTTCTGCCTTTACCGAGCAGTTTTACTATTTCGTATCGTTCTTGTTCCATGGATCTAGATTCAGACTATCAATTAAGTGACATAGATTTCGCATGAGTTCAACCTCTTAAACCGTAATCTTAAAAATGTGGTGATTCTCTGAAAAAACGTCGACAATTGGTATCCTAACTGCAATGTATTAGGTCAGAAGCACTAAATTATGTCCACATCTAAGAAGTCACCTACCATTCTTATTGTTACACCTGAAATCACCTATCTACCAGAGGGGATGGGAAACCTCGCTCAACGCATGAGCGCTAAGGCTGGAGGGCTTGCAGATGTATCCGCAACTTTAGTCAAACACCTCTATGATCAAGGGGCGGATGTTCACGTAGCTCTCCCCAACTACCGCAGAATGTTTCACCTCGATGTCCAACAGGTATTTCATAGCGAACACAAGAAACTTTCAGAAAACCTCGGAACCAAGCGAATTCACCTCGCTGAAGATCGTATTTTCTACCGACGCGAACGCGTTTACTCAGCCACTGAAAACCATCGCATCGCCCTAGCCTTCCAACGTGAAGTCATCAACAACATCATCCCAGCAGTCAAACCAGACCTCATTCACTGTAATGACTGGATGACTGGGCTCATTCCAGCTGCTGCAAAAAGCCTAGGAATCCCATCACTTTTCACCGTTCACAATATCCACTCAGAACGTATCTTACTCAGTGAGATGGAAGACCGTGGTATCGACCCACTAGATTTCTGGGAACACCTCTTTTTTGAAAAAACTCCAAATGGCGGTTACGACTACGTGCGCGATAACAATCCCTGTAACCTTCTCGCCAGTGCCCTCTTCGCGTCAGCACACGTCAACGCAGTCTCTGAAACATTCCTCAACGAAGTGGTCGACGGAAAGCACCCATTCGTTCAAGAATCAATTAGAAATGAACTAGCGGCGAAGCTCCACTCCGGCAATGCTAGTGGTATTCTCAATGCTCCTGACCCAGCATTTAACCCTGCCATCGATGAATATCTCGACCACAACTTCGAGCCTAAAACTCAAGTCGAAGGGAAAGCTACCAACAAAAAGCAATTTCAAGAAACAACAGGACTAGAGATTAACCCTAGTGCACCTCTCTTCCTCTGGCCATCTCGCCTTGACCCAATGCAAAAAGGCTGCCAGCTCCTTGCGGACATCCTATATAGCATTGTGGACGACTACTCAGACATCGGCCTTCAAGTAGGGATTGTCGCTAACGGATCATTCAAAAAACACTTCGAAGAGATTGTCGAAATGCACGGCCTTCAACACCGCGTTGCCATCGTGGACTTCAGTGAAGACCTTTCACACCTTGGGTACGCTGCCTCTGACTTCATGCTCATGCCTTCTCGATTCGAACCATGCGGTCTACCACAAATGGTTTCACCTAAGTATGGCTCCATCCCGGTGGTGCACGACACCGGTGGCATCCACGATACTGTGGAGCAATTGAATTACGAGAAGACCGAAGGCAATGGCTTTTCTTTCCAACACTATTCTGCTGAAGGTCTCCGTTGGGCCATCGATGAAGCTGTCCACTTCCACAAATTAAAAGGGAAATTCAAGAACCCTGTGATCGAACGTATCATGAACGAGGCCAATGAGCGCTTCAACCACATCGTCACCGCAAAAGAATACATCAAGCGCTACGAGTGGATCCTAGGACGAAAGTTTTCCTGATCTGTATAGACTGAAAGCGACTAAGAAACTTAGACAGCTCGCATCTAGAATTAAATTTCACAAACCTAGAGTGCCCTCCCTCCTACTGCTAGACATAGCAACCATGAAGCCAGCGATCGTTTGTATTTTTCTTATTTGCCCACTCTTCGCCTCCAACTCTGCGAAGTTTGTCACATCGGCAAGCAAGGTGAATGACATCTGGACTCCTGACCAACACCTCTATATCAAAGGTAACGTTGGCCTCACCCGCACCACTCTAGATCAACTCGAGCTCTGGCTCGATAACAAGGCTCCCAATTGAACGGTTGTGCTAACCAAGGGATCGAAGCCATCAACGCTGGTGACTATTCTTCAGCCATGAACCATGCCGGTGGTGCCACCTCCGCTGCCCGCAGTGCCATATCCAGTGCTGAGTCTGAAGTCCGCCGCATCAAACGTCGACATGACGATGAAGAACGCCGCCGTCGACGTGCTGCACGCCGTTCTAGTTTCAGCTCTAACTCTTCCAGTTCCAGCAGTAACAGTTCTAGTGGAAGTTCAGGATTCGGTCGTTCTGGCTGGTAATCTCATCTAAAACTAGTTGGATTTCACCACACTAACAGCACAAAACTTATAACTTGGCTGCCTTGAATGCGGGTCAAATGAGGCGTGGGTCAAGCGATTTGTTTTTGCATAATGCATCGGTAAATAAAGTTGCCCTTTCTGCACACTCGATGTCACAAAGGCTTTCACTGTCACCGTCGCTCTGACCGAACGAACCTCAACTCTATCACCTTGATTTATACTTAGTGCCTCAGCATCACTTGGATGAATGTCTACAAACACCTCAGCTGGATAAAGCATCTTTAACACCTTGGATTGACTAGTGCGTGTTTCAGTGTGCCATTGGGCAGAGCTCCCCCTGCCGGTCAGTAATATCAATGGATATGCCTCACTCACGGGCTCTGCGACTTCTCTAGGCTCAGAAAAGATAAATCGAGCTCGTTCATCGGCATGGTAAAACTTTCCATCTGAAAATAAACGACGTTCATTTTGCTCTAGCAAACGATCCACCTCTCCCTCAGGACAGGGCCATTGAATACCTCCATTGTCATCCAACATTTTATAACCTGACACCCCACTAAAATCACACGCTTGCCCTTTGCTGAGTTGAGCCAGTAGCCTAAACACATCTTCCGGTGAACTCCATTGCTTGAACATCTCTCCACAGCCCCAGTATTCAGCCACCAACTTAAAGATAGAAAAATCTGATAAACTCAGCCCCGGAGATTCGCTCACTCGTTTCACTAAGCCAAATCGACGTTCTGAATTAATAAACACACCATCCTTCTCAGCCCATCCTGCAGCGGGTAAATACAAATCTGCCTGTTCTACGGTTTCCGTCGTAGAGTACATGTCCTGCACTACCAAAAAATCTAACTTCTCCATAGCCTCGCGATAGCGATCCTGATGAATCCATGAGTGTGCACCATTGGTAGCGATAACCCACAAGCCTTTTATCCTACCTTCTTGGATCCCTTCGATGATTTGATCATATGCTAAACCAGTCTCATCAGGGATAGTCGCTTGATCAATTCCTAAAATTCTGGCTACCTTTTCCCTTTGTTCTGGCTTAGCAAAATCATGCCCTCCAAGAAGGTTGGTGGTATTACTAAAAAGTCTTGAACCCATTGCGTTACATTGACCTGTGATCGAGTTTGCCCCCGTACCTGGTCGGCCAATATTCCCAGTCATCAATGCCAAGTTGATCAATGCTTGAGCAGTTCTCGTCGCCTCATGTCCTTGATTGACCCCCATTGTCCACCAAAACGAAACCCTCTTGCCTTGATGAATCGTTTTCACTAACTTCTCTAGATTTTCCCTCGTTATACCAGATTGTGCTTCTACCACAGCAGGGGTAAATTTTTTCACATGCTCCGCAAAATTCTCAAATTCATTGGTGTGTTGATCTATAAACGACTGGTCGATCCATCCATACTCGATCAATAAATGGGCAATTCCGTAAAAAAATACTAAATCAGATTTTGGCATAATCGGATAATGCTGAGTCGCAGCCATTGCTGTCTCCGTCACCCTTGGATCAATCACCACAATTTCTGCTTGATGTTTATTCCGTTCGATCCTCTGCCACATGATGGGGTGAGCAATACAAAGATTCGACCCAACTAACACAATCACGTCCGATTCCTCAAAATCCTTGTATGTATAGGGTGGTGCATCGAATCCAAAGCTTTGTTTGTAGGCTACTACCGCAGTCGCCATGCACTGACGTGTATTGCCATCACCATGCTTGATCCCCATACCAAATTTGGTAAGTGCTCCTAGATAAGCCATTTCCTCTGTGACAATTTGCCCAGTTGACAAAAATGCTACAGATTCCTCGCCATGCTCTTTTTGCACCTGTTTAAAGCGATCACAAAACTCCTTCATGGCAGTGTCCCAATCTACCGGTTCAAGATCCCCTCCCCGCGTTTGACGGCGTAGTGGCGTAGTGCCTCGATTATCACTTTTCAACGGTTCTAACGCCTCCCACCCCTTCGGACAGGCCATCCCTATGTTCACTGGATAACTAACATCAGGGGTGATATTGATGGCCCTTTGCTCATTAAGATGGACATTGAGCCCACAGCCAGTGGAACAAAACCCACAGACAACCGTGGTTGTAGCATTTGGTGCACTGCCTTGAGGCACTTGGCCCAGTCCAAACTTACCCGGCGTGCGCACCAATTCATCGGTCTTTTTTCCATCCCACTGGCGTATTGCAGGAACACTACCGACTAACTTTTTAATAAATTTCATTACTATTAGTTCCCTGGCATTTTTAAAGTTTCCACGGCTTGAAAGAACATTTGACGTGCTAAGTACTCTCCCCAGATGAGACAAGAAAATGCAGTAATAGCAACAATCGCACCACTTGTAGATAATGTCACAAGTAGAAGTGAAAGTCCAAGCATAAACCAACGTGCAATCAAAGTGCCTCGTAGGGTCCTCCACTGAATCAGTGCACTCTTTTTACCAGTCGACCACTCACTTTTCCATGCCGGCTTCAGACTACTGAGTTCAACCAAACTCTTCATCAACCATGTGGCTAAGCTGATCCCCCACACCATCACTGGTGCCTCTCCATAAATAACCAGACTAGTCAGTAAAATACCAGTCGCCCCTCCCACCAATAAACTACCAAAAAATCTAGTACAAGTCTTCGGAAATGCCCAAAATGCCCGCTTGGTATCGACATACACCATCACTGAACAATAGACCGAAAGAAGACCTAAACCAACTGCCAAGCATCCTGATGCAATCAATAGAAGATCATCAATCATTGGTATCCATTCAGGTAAATTTGAATGATATTTCTGTAATAACTGTAACGCAATATACCCTTGTAACATCGGCATCCAAATACCAAACATCACCACTTCACGACTCAACCATGACGTGCGTAAGCCAAGAAATACTCTCCAAGCACCCAATGGACTACCCAAGTGAAACACACTGGCCAATAAACCAATCATTCCTAACACTGCAGCGGTCACCAGTATAGGGATACTCAAACCGTCCATCCATTCAGCAGATATTAATCTACCTGTAAATTCAGCCAATGATAATCCAACACTCACCTGCGTGAACATCAACATCAAACTTAAGGGGGTGTGTTTATGTGAAGCCTCTAAAGACTCTCGATCTGCCGCCACCATATCAGATGACCTTTCACTTTTAGAATGGTATCGCGTAGCGGGTTTGGTGTAATCTGATCGATACGCTCCAGCAATCACTTGGCCCCCAGATTGTGCTCTTTGCTCGATCGTTTCAGTGCTCACTAACTCAATCTTAATAGCTCCAGTGGGACAGGCTTGCACACATGCAGGAGCCTCACCTTCAGACAATCTGTCGTGACACATGTCACACTTCCTCACAATGCCCAATCGCTTACTATATTTTGGAACATCGTAGGGACACTTTAATGAACAATACTGACAGCCAATACATTGATCATCTAAATGACGCACAATGCCTGTGTCTGGCATTTTTTCATAAGCGCCTACAGGACATCCGCTAAGACATGCTGGATCGGCACAGTGGTGACAAGCTGAAGTTACCGTCTGCAGTTCATTTGTGCTGTCACTGTGAATCACCCCCACGTCTCTCCAAGATTCGTCTTCGTCTAATCCATTTCGACTATGACAAGCTACCACACATGACTTACATCCAGTGCATTTGTCTAAATCAACCGAAAACGCATATTGTTCGCCAGTGGAAGGTTTTTTAATAGGTATGAGATCCTCATAGTGAGGCTTTAGTAGCGGATCCTCAACATTTTCATGCTTCTGGCTAAATCGCTCAACTGCGGTCAATTTCTTTTGATCTGCTAACAATTTATCAATGAGAGTAGATTCCCCAGTTTGCTTGAGTTCGTCAACTTCAAGCAACTTACTAGTTGCAAGCTTAAACATTTCTAGTCTCCTTGCCTAAGGCTGCATTATCAATTCCGATACGTTTAACAAAGTCGCAAAAATCTTCGCCGCAATGTTTCAACTCAGAATAATTTTTCAATAGAGAACAAATGTATTGATACAATTCAGCCACACCCATTCCATGCCGCACCTTAGTGGCTGTTGTATTCGTACCAGCACCACCTCCAAGGAAAACATGATAGCACTCAGCTCCTCTAAGCTTAGATCCTAACAAACCAATGTCACCAATATAACTTTGAGCACAGCTGAATGGACAGCCAGTAAAATGAATATTGAGGGGCTCTAAACAAGCATCTGAAGTCTCCAAAAAATGCTGTAACTCTTTTGCGTGACGTTTGGTATCGGTGGCTGAATATGAACACCCTTGGTTTCCTGTGCAAGCCACAATCGACCCACGGTATTTACTGCCCACACTCATGTCAGAACGTGTGATAGTATCTAGCACCATCTCAATGCTGGCATTCTTGATCCAAGGAAGGAGGCACGTTTGCTGCGTTGTCAAACGCACCACACCTCGACCAAACTTATCGGCCAGGATTGCTATTTCGCTCAGCTGAGCTGTCGTGTAACGACCAGTGGCACCATGAATACCAACATAATGATAGCCCTTTTGCTTTTGTTCCCACACCCCACTATGTGCCAGATCATCACCATTTTCATGGGAACGAGTATCGTTATCACTCACTAAACTGAAACCAAGCTCTTGAGTAACTTGCTCTTTAAATGACTCCATACCCACCTCCGCGACATAAAACTTTAAACGTGAGCGTAAGCGCTTACTAAAATCTCCATGCTCTAAAAAAACTGAAATCACCGAGGACACCACGGACACCACTTGATCATGACGAAGTAACCATCCCGCATCCTCAGCTACTGTCCCCCCACTTTTTAGATTTGCGAAACTTAGGCGAAAAAAGACCTGACCGTCACGCTCGACAGCTCGCACCCCAATGTCATTTGCCTCAGAGGCAACACTCACTCTGCCACCACTATCTAGTCCTAAATTAAATTTTCCTGGCAAGCCCTGTAAAGCTGGCTGAAACAACATGGCTTGTGTGATCTCGTGAGCTAATGGTTGCAAATCAATGGTCTCTACAGCATCGAAACCTGAAGTCGGAGTCACTGTCACATTTCTTAAATTGTTCAAGCCCTTCACTGAAGGAACCAAATCAAGTTCTACCAATGCCCTCAGCACTGCTAAACCATCTGACATCGCAATGTCTCGAATTTGAAAGTTGGCCCGAGTGGTGATATCAGCATAGCCGCCACCATAGCGTTGAGCTATACATACTAATCCATCAAGCTGCTTTGAACTCAGCTCACCACCAGACATTCGGCAGCGCACCATCAAACTGTCCTGTTTAGCAAACACTAAACCTTGATATAGAAAATAGAGCAGCTCTTCGTTATCACTAGCCATCAATGATGCTGAAACGTTCTGCCAGACAGGGTCTGACAACTGACGTTTACTTGATCTTTCCTGCCTCACTTTTTCTAGCTGAATCTCCACACCTCTGTTTAGCATCCTGCATGCCAGTGAAAACTCAGCTCATGAACAAATTCACACAACCACATGAATCGCATTCATATTAAATATCGTTAAATGTTACTTTCTTGCGAGTAACACTAAGAGAATGGCAATGACCACGCCCAAACCACTACAAAGGCATTTCCAAAACAATAATGGATCACGCTCCATCAGTGGTAACTGCCTACTATCCACATATTTTTCGTTAGGGGTCTCCAAGTCTTTGACAAATTCACTCATGCTCTCATATCGACCATCAGCACGCACCGACAGTGCCTTTTGTAATGCACCATCCAACCAATACGGTACCAGTGGTGAGTGCTTAAATGCTGGCACATACTCTAACCCTGTAAAATCACTCAAGCTGCTCGCTCTTTGCCACTTATCACCATATGGACACTTCCCTTGGGTTAATAACTTATAGGCAATCATCGCAATCGAAAACTGATCGGAAGTGACACTCGCCTTGCCTCCCTCGAATCTATACTCAGGTGCACTAAAATCCAGTGTACCCAATGCATCCTGTCTCTCATGGGCGGCATCTCTCAACTGAATACTGGCCACGCGGCTTGAACCATAGTCAATCACCTTCACAACTCCCTCATCGGTTACCATCACATTATCTAACTTCAAATCTTGATGAAGCGTGTCTTTGCGATGCAGTGATCTCACTCCAGCCACGATTTGCTTCACCAATGGCACCACTTCTGACGGCGATAAAGCAGTCTTCTTACGACGAGCTAGATCAGCTAAACTTTCACCCTTCACCTCTTCCATCAAATAGTATAAAAACCTGGGCTTTTGCGAGCGTTCAAGAACACGTATCAAATGCTGATGCGTCACTCGTTTACCGATCCATTCCTCAGTCACAAACCGCTCAATGTAAGCAGGATCATCAGAATAGTTTAGCGAAGGTGTTTTCATCACATACACCTCTCCTGTCTTCGGGTCCTTCACACGATACAATTGGCTACGAGAACTCTCGTAAAGGATTTCCTCCACCTCTAATCCATCAATACTTTGACCCGGATACAGTAATGGCGGAAATGGCCGCTCCATCAAAAACTTTTGTAACTCCTCATGACTTGCCATTGGTAGCCCATCCACTTGGATCACTAAGGCCGTAAGGTTATCATCACTTCCCTTAGCGAATGCTTTCTCAACCAAGCGTTCAGCACATTCATCAAGATTTCCCCCGGTTAATAATGACACTATTTCAGCAGCATCGACCCATTCATGCACCCCATCACTAGTGAACAAAAACACATCACCCTCATCAACGGGCACTTCATGGCAGTCCACTTTAGCCGATAAATTAAGTCCCATCGCTCGATTCAAATAGGTCGTTTGACTAGAAACACGAGAATTGTGATCCCTAGTTAATAATTCTACAACCCCATCGCGAATCCTATAAATCCTTGTGTCTCCAATATGAAATAAATACGCCACATTGGAGACAATCACTAGGCTAGAAAGCGTAGAAACGTAGCCTTTTTCAGCATTGTAACCAAGTGAGTGGCTTTGCCCATAAAGCCAACGGTTTAAAGAATTAATGACTTTCTCACAAGACTTTTTCACCGACCACGTATCTGGAGTGCTATAGTAATCTAGTATAAATGACTGCACGCACATCTCAGCAGCCTCTTTACCACAGGTGGCAGCACTGACACCATCCGCTATCACCGCAGCGACCCCCTTCATTAGCAAGGACTCAGTATCAGGAATGTGCACTCCGACACAGTCATCGTTCACCGCTTTCCTGCCAGCACGGCTACATTGGCCCACAGAAATTTGAAGAGAAGGAGTCATGCTATCGTCCATATATGTGTCGCCTTACTGATTGGTCATCCATTGTGTTCTTCTCTATACTACACTACTTCAATAAGTTCAACAGATCCGTCTGGCATCACTTCTGCAACGTGCCCTGCAGGCTCCTCTAAAAAGAGCGTGGCCACAAATCCAATGGTACTCGAGGCGGCAATAACGGTGAAAAACATAGGAGCCTCAACAAAGGAAAATACCGTTAAAAAGGTCACAGCTCCGACATTGCCGTAGGCCCCAGCCATCCCTGCAATTTGGCCAGTCATCCGGCGTTGCACTAATGGCACCATTGCAAATACAGCACCTTCACCAGATTGCACAAAGAAGGAACAAAACATGGTGGCTGCAACTGCCAACGGAATAGACCAACCAGCTCCAATCTGACTCATCATGAAATATCCCACTGCAAGCCCAACCATGAAAATTAACATACTCCTACGGCGACCAAACTTATCACTGATTAATCCACCAGCGGGGCGTGCTAGTAAATTCATGAATGCGAATCCTGAGGCTAACATGCCAGCTTGCAGACCTGACAACCCAAAGGTGTCCATAAAGAATAAAGGCAACATCGAAACCACTGCCAACTCAGAACCAAAGGTCACAAAGTAATTGAGATCCAAAATTGCGACTTGCTTAAATTTGTATCGGAACATCTCTGGTACACCACCATTCTTCAACATTTCCTTATTCACCTTGTAAATCTGCGATACCTGAAACACGAAAAGTAACGCCAACAGGCCATACATAAGATAAACCGTCTTCTGACTCAGTAAATGAACTCCAGCAGGGGATAACTTCCACGCGAGCACAGCTAAAGCTGCATACATCGGTACAGTCATGACCAACAACAAAATAAAGTCCCTCTTATTACTGACTTCAATTCCACCAGTCTTCTTAGGTTTGAAATAAGTAGCACCTTCTGGTGTATCGCGCGAGACCACATAGTAGAAAACTCCATAGATTGAGGTGAAGGCTGCAACTAGATAAAGTGCGTACCTCCAACCATTTTCGCCACCAAAAGCAAGAGCTAAACCTGGAATTGACAATGCTGCTACTGCTGATCCAAAGTTACCCCAACCTCCATAAATCCCCTCAGCTAGTCCTACTTGACGGGCCGGAAACCACTCACCCACCATACGGATACCGATGACAAATCCAGCACCAACAAAGCCCATCGCAAAGCGTGCAATCGCAAGTTGTTCATAGGTTTGAGCGGACGCAAACCAAGCACATAATAGACCAGAAATAACTAGCAGGGAACTAAATGTCTTCCTTGGACCCACCTTATCAACAAGCATCCCAATCACCACACGTGCTGGTATGGTCAATGCCACATTGAGAATCAGTAGCGCTTTCCACTGACCCTTGGTTAAATCAAAGGTTTCCTTCAATACATTACCCAATGGTGCGTGACTAAACCACAGCACAAATGTCAAAAAAAACGCTACCCACGTGAAGTGGAGCGTTCGAATGCTGGGGTTATTGACGTCAAAAACGTTTAATTTTGTCATGATTTCCAATAGCATACAACGTGCCCATCACTCACTCGCACTCGCATTTAAATAATGAATACTATTCATCACTCCCTCCCTCACTGTTTTTTTTTGCTAAAATTACAGTTGGCATTGAAAATGCTATTCTATGAAAGTATGATCCCACTTCCCGACATTCGGCAACTGAGAATCTTTCTAGCTCTTGAAGAAAACCGTTCGTTCACAGCCGCAGCGAATCAACTTCAGTTGACCCAGTCAGCAGTCAGTCATTCCATCAAGTCCCTCGAGTCATTGCTCAACTGTATCCTCATTGAACGTGTTGGCAAAAAGTGCGTCCTAAGCCCACACGGCGAAGTCTTTCTTCACCACGCCAAGCAAGCTGTGCAACAATTAGAAAGTGCCACAAAAAAAATCCAAACGCTTAATAAATGGGGCTACAGCTCAATCAAAATTGGTGCCAGTCATGCGCTGTGCCAGTATGTCTTTCCTAAAGCACTGTCCAATTTTTATAAAATCCAACAACGTGCCGAAGTTTTTATCACCCCAGGAAGCACCATCCACCAAATTAAAAAACTGAAAAATGGCGAACTCGACCTCGCATTCGGTATTGCTAAATCGAGCTTCGAAAACGACTTCAACTTCACTCCGATTATTCATGATGAAATGTGTTTCGTGACTGGCCCTACTCACCCATGGGTCAACACACCACCTACATCGGAGGACGATTACGACAAACAACGTTACCTTAGTTTTGGCAAGGACACGGTCACTCAACAAATTTTAAATAGCCACTTGTCAGGACTAGGAATAGAAACCAAGGCCACCCTCACCATGACAAATGTCGAATCGATTAAAGAAATGACCTTACTTGACCTAGGCGTCGGCATCCTCTCAGATTGGACGATCAAAAAAGAATTACGCGACGGCACCCTATGCAAGCATAATATCTCTCCCCCACCTCAGAGACAATGGGGTGTCTACACCCATAAAAGTAAGTCCCTGTCCCTACCTGAAGAAGAATTCATCAGCACCTTCAGCAAAGAACTTATAAATATTATTGGCTCATAGCTAACAAACAGCATGAAAATAATTTGTCCTCCAGATGAAGTCAATGGATCAAAGACGGTATCCAAGATGCTTTCTACCTGTCGACATGAGAAACAATATTCAAACTCAATCCGCTCTAACATTACTTAGTATTTGTAGCCTAAGTGCCGGTGAAGCACTCGATGCTCCATCACTAATTACTGAAGAGCCAGAAAAACTAACGGTATCGCTAAGTGCTAGACTACGCTATGAGTCTAGAGAAACAGACGGCAGTGATCACTCGCACGCTGGCACACTCAGGGTCCGACCAGGGCTGAACTACAAAGCGACAGATCAGCTCAGTTTCTTCGTCGAATCGGAGCACACCTTAGCTCTCCTAGATGACTACCAAGTTGGCACACCTCAGTCGTCACAATTCACACCATTCAAGGCCGGTAATACACCAATCGGTGATCCTGAAACAAATGAACTGAACCAACTCTTCCTCAAATATAAGAGCGGTGAATTTTCTGCTACTATTGGTCGTCAACGCCTTATACTAGACCAAGCCCAGTTCATAGGCAATGTCGGCTGGCGTCAAAATGAACAAACCCTCGACGCTATCAAGCTCAGCTATGCATTTGATTCTGCCGAGCTCACCTACGCATACGCGGATCAAGCCAACCGCATCTTCGGATCCGATGCGAGCGGAGCAGTTAAAGCACTCGAAGGAGATGTTCATCTCTTCAACTTACAATATAAACATTCCGATGACCACCAATCCGTCTTTTATGCTTACCTCATGGACTTCTCTGACCAAGGGGGAGGATTCCCAACCAACGCGAGTAATAATACATTTGGTGCCCAGACAAGTTTCAAAACCGAGCAAGGTGACATTAAATTGGAGCTAGCCTACCAAATGGAAGCTGGTGATAAAGCAGACTATGATGCCCTTTACACAGCTGCTTCATTTCAAAAGAAGGTCGGAAACCAATCTTTCTTCGTGGGCTTTGAACGACTTGAGGATGGTTTCGTGACCCCACTAGCTACGGTTCACGCCTACAACGGCTTTGCTGACGTATTCATTAGTAATCGACTTGGATTAGCAACTAGCTGGGATGGTATCACTGACGTATACGTCGGTATGGCAGGCACTGTTTGCGATGGCTATAAACTTAAAGGTATCGTTCACTACTTTGGTGATGATTCATTAAGTGATTCCTACGGTTGGGAAGCTGACCTTGTGGCATCCAAGAGTCTTACGAGTTCACTCAAGGCCACTGCCAAAGCGGCTTACTTCATTGGTGACAAGGATTCCAATTTTAGTACAGACACCAAGCAACTTTCTCTACATTTAGACTACTCCTTCTAATAACCATAGATCCCTACTCCCTACTCCCCCCACTCCCAATCAATGAATGCTATTCATCCTAATTGTGAATCACCCACATAACAAAGGGCGCACACGATGCTAAATACATCTATATGAAAAAACGTATCGTAGTCATCGGCAACGGAATGGTAGGATATAAGTTCTGTGAACGCCTCACATCCAAAGATGTCGATAGCAATTATCAAATCGTCACTTTCTGTGAAGAACCTAGTGCCGCCTACGATCGCGTTCACCTGTCCGAGTATTTCGCTGGCAAGTCTGCAGATGATCTCGCGATGACCACATTCAATTGGTATGAAGACAACAACGTAGAGCTCCACCTCAACGAAAAAGCCACTCGTATTGATAAGGAAAATAAAAAAATTATCTCCTCTGGTGGTAAAGTCGTCAAATACGATAAACTCGTGCTTGCCACTGGCTCATCTCCCTTCGTTCCTCC
The DNA here is from genome assembly GCA_964194815.1 of Vicinamibacteria bacterium. GTDB lineage: Bacteria > Verrucomicrobiota > Verrucomicrobiia > Verrucomicrobiales > Akkermansiaceae > Rubritalea. Next base: position 18,179 of record CAXMOB010000249.1, read on the forward strand.
AGTGCCAGGAATCGATAAGACGGGCGTATTCGTCTACCGCACTATCCAAGACCTCGACGCTATTAAAGCATACGCTGCAGAAAGTAAAACCTGCGCCGTCATTGGTGGTGGTCTACTCGGACTAGAAGCTGCGAAGGCAGCACAAGATCTTGGACTTAAGACGCACGTTGTTGAGTTCGCTCCACGCTTAATGCCAAGACAACTCGACGATGCTGGAGGCACCCTTCTCAAAAATATCATCGAAGACCGTGGCATTCAAGTTCACCTCAATAAAAGCACATCCAACATCGCTGGTGATGGAGTGGTCAAAAAGATGGAATTCGCCGATGGTTCGGAACTCTACGTAGACATGATCATTGTCTCAGCCGGCATTCGCCCACGTGATGAGCTAGCCACCGATGCTGGCCTCACAGTCGGACCACGTGGAGGAATTCAGGTCGATAACTACATGCTCACCAGCAACCCAGATATCTTTGCCATCGGTGAATGTGCACTTTTTGAAAATATGATCTATGGCTTAGTCGCTCCAGGCTACCAAATGGCGGATGTCGTCAGTGATCTCCTTCTCGGTAAAGAATCTAGCTTCGAGGGAGCGGATATGTCCACCAAGCTTAAACTCATTGGCACCGATGTTGCCAGCTTTGGAATGATCGAAGTTGCAGATGGATCTGATGCCCGTGAAATCGTCATCAACGACCCACACACACAAATTTATAAAAAGCTAGTTATCTCAGCTGACGGTAAACAACTACTCGGTGGTATTCTTGTCGGCGACGCTTCTACTTATGGAAGTTTACTGCAAATCTACCAAAATGCCATGGTGTTGCCACCAGAGCCCATCCAGTTGGTCCTTCCTACATCGGATGCAGCACCAGCAGGTATGGGGGTGATGGATTTACCTGATACTGCCCAAATCTGTTCTTGTGAAGCTGTCACTAAAAGCACTCTGTGCTCAGCTATCGAAGACGGTGCTTGCTCAGTAGGTGAACTCAAATCTTGCACCAAAGCGGGAACTGGCTGTGGTGGTTGTGTTCCTCTGATGACCGACCTCTTCAAAGCGAAGATGAAAGAATCTGGCGTCGAAGTGAGCAACGCACTCTGCGAGCACTTCGATCACTCAAGAGCTGAACTCTACGACATCGTCAGAGTTTCTGGCATCCAAAATTTCTACGATCTACTTGCGAAGCACGGTAAGGGAACTGGCTGTGAAATCTGTAAGCCTGTAGCTGCCTCAGTATTCGCTTCAACCTGGAACAAGCCAATCCTTGAACACGCTCCACTACAGGACTCAAATGATCGCTTCCTCGCTAACATTCAGCAGGACGGGACTTATTCAGTCGTTCCTCGTGTGCCAGGTGGTGAAATCACTGCTGAAAAGCTCATCGTTATCGGTGAAGTGGCTAAAAAATATAATCTCTACACCAAGATAACTGGCGGACAGCGAATTGACCTCTTCGGAGCTCGTGTGCACCAACTCCCATTGATCTGGAAAGAACTCATCGACGCTGGTTTCGAATCAGGCCACGCTTACGGTAAGTCTCTCAGAACTGTAAAGTCATGTGTCGGTTCTACTTGGTGTCGCTTTGGCGTCCAAGACAGTACCAAGATGGCAATCGACATCGAAGAACGTTACCGTGGTGTTCGCTCACCTCACAAGCTCAAGTCCGCTGTTAGTGGCTGTGCTCGTGAATGTGCCGAAGCTCGCAGTAAGGACTTTGGTATCATCGCTACCGAAAAAGGCTGGAACCTCTACCTCTGTGGTAATGGTGGGATGAACCCTCGCCACGCTGACCTCTTTGCTACCGATATCGACAGCGATACCTTGTTCAAATATATCGACCGCTTCCTCATGTATTACATCAAGACGGCAGACCGTCTCGAAAGAACCTCGACTTGGCTAACCAAGTTGGAGGGTGGACTTGAGCACCTCAAGAATGTCGTCATCAATGACTCACTAGGAATCTGTGAAGAACTAGAATCCCAGATGCAACACCTCATCAATACTTACGAGTGTGAGTGGAAAAATGCCATCAACGACCCAGAGAAACTCAAGCAATTCCGCCACTTCGCGAACACTAAGGAGCTCGACGAAACTATTGAGTTTGTGGATGACCGCGATCAAATCCGACCTGCTAAGCTCAATGAAAAAACTGATGCAGAATCAGAGCTTCTCGCTAACTAATATCAACGACTAATTATCATGACCACCACTCAAACAAATATTGGCCCTGTCTCAGAGTTTCCGGCCCACCTTGGGCAATGTGTCAAAGTAGGCGAAACTCAAATTGCTGTATTCTACCTTCCTGACTCAGAACAAAAATGGTTTGCTGTGCAAAACTTCAATCCACAGAACCAACGCATGGTCCTCTCTCGTGGCATCGTAGGTGACGAGAAAGGCATTCCTTTCATTGCCTGCCCTCTGCATAAGTATAAATATTCACTTATCGACGGAGAATGCCTGACCGATGCTCAGTATTCCCTCACTACCTACAATCTCACCATCGAAGGTGACCACGTCTTTCTAGAACTCTAATCACCCAAGCACCTCCCTCACCCCTTTCCAATCTCATCTCCCTTTTTTCCTGCGGAATTTGCTTTTCCCTATGCAAGATTTGCCTAGAGTAGCCGCACATGGCTACTGACTTTGTCCACCTTCACGTTCACACAGAATATTCCACTCTCGACAGCATGGCGCGCGTCAAAATGATCGTCGCCAGAGCTCTAGAATTAGGAATGAAGTCGGTCGCAATGACCGACCACGGTAACCTCTTTGGTGCTGTTCCATTCTACCAAAACATGACGCGGGCTGGGCTCAAGCCGATCCTTGGCTGTGAGGTATTCCTCGCCCCACACACCATTGCTGAGAAAAAAGATTTCCCCAATCGTAAGCGCTCGACCCACCTCACTCTCTTAGCAGCGACCAATGATGGTTATTATAATTTGACCAAATTAGTCACTACCAGTCACCTCGACGGCGTCTACATGGATGAACCACGTGTCGATCTCGACGTCCTACGCCAATATTCCGATGGCATCATCTGCCTCTCTGGCGACGGCGATGGCCCGATCCACGAATGGCTCGATAAGAACAATTTCGAAGAAGCTGAAAAAGTAGCCCAATCACTGCTCGACATCTACGGCCCTGAGCATTTCTACATTGAACTGCAAAACCATGGCGAAGAAATGCAGGAGTTCTACAATCAGGAGCTCGTTAAGATTGCACGTAAGCTCAACATCAAGCTCGTTGCCACCAACGATGTCCACTTCATCGCACGAGAAGACCACGACGCACACGATGTGCTCATCTGTATCGGTGAAAAATGTCTCAAACTCGATGACAACAGAAAGCACTATCCACCTGAAGTCTACTTCAAGACGGGCGACGAAATGGCACAGATGTTCCCTGAATATCCAGAAGCCCTCTCCAACAGCCTAGAGATTGCAGAAAAGTGCAATGTCACCATGGTGCTCGATCCCACTTCATCCGAGAAATACCCACAGTTCGAGTCCCCCGATGGCACACCACGTGAAGAATACTTCTCCAAGGTTTGTAATGACGGCATGGCTAGGCTCTATGGCGATAAAGAAAGGGATCGCCTCTGCGAAATTTACGATAAAGACAGAGAAGAAGTGGATAAGATACTTCTCGATCGTCTCAAGTTTGAAATCGACACCATTAACTCACTAGGATTCGCATCCTACTTCTTGATCACTGCTGACTTCATTAACTGGGCACGTGAACAAGGCATCCCTGTTGGACCCGGTCGTGGTTCCGCTGCAGGGTCATTGGTGTCCTACACCATGAGCATCACCAATATTTGCCCGATGCGCTTCGGACTCTTATTCGAGCGATTCCTTAATCCGGAGCGAGTTTCCCCACCCGATGTGGATATTGACTTCTGTCAGACCCGTCGACCGGAGGTGATCGATTACGTCCGTAAAAAATATGGCGAACGCTGTGTCTCTCACATTATCACTTACGGAACACTGGGTGCTAAATCGGTCATCCGTGACGTCGCCAGAACTCTCGGAATCGGATTCATGGACGCCAGTAAGCTGGCCGACATGATCGAAACCAAACCTGGAGTGAAACTCAGAGACGAATACGAAGCGAAGGAAGAGCTAAGCGAAATGATCGAAGCCTCATCCACCTTCAAAGAACTTTGGGAATATGCGATAAAACTAGAAGGCCTCAGCCGTAACACTGGCGTGCACGCTGCTGGTGTGGTGATCGGTGACGGACCACTCGATGAGCACGTTCCACTTGCTCGTGCAAAAGAAGGTGAAGTTGTCACCCAGGCTGACATGGGGGCGATCACTGAGATCGGCCTGCTCAAAATGGACTTCCTTGGACTGAAAAACCTCACGGTGATTCAAGATGCGGTCAACCACATCAAAGTTCACACTCCTGATTTCGATATCGAAAGGGTTGATCTCGACAACAAACCAGCACTCGACCTCCTCAACCGTGGCGAAACCATGGGCGTCTTCCAGCTGGAATCAGGCGGCATGGTCGAAACCTGTCAGAAGTATGGTATCCAAACCATCGACGACATCATTGACTTGTTAGCACTGTATCGCCCAGGTGCGATGGATTTCATCCCTCAGATGATCGAGGTCAAGAATGGTAAACCTGTAGAGTATGACCACCCACTAGAAGAACAGATCAGTGGCGATACATACGGCGTCATGATTTACCAAGAGCAGGTGCAGAACGCCGCTCGAGTGCTTGCCGGCTATAGTCTCGGTGGTGCGGATATTCTGCGTCGTGCGATGGGCAAGAAAAAGCCTTCAGAAATGGCGATCCAGCGTGAAATATTCGTTAAAGGAGCTAAAGAAACAAACGACATTGAGGCACCACTCGCAAACAAAATTTTCGATCCAATCGCGGGTTTCGC
>CAXMOB010000250.1:0-7965 GCA_964194815.1 Vicinamibacteria bacterium
CAATGATACAATTATACCATTTAGAGTTTCAAAAGAGACTCATGCGAAGCTATATTCTTTTAGAATCGAGGCTTGATAAAGGAGCGATGCGGGCATCGTGACTGAAGAAAAACACTGATTGTATAAGAATACAGCGAGTAACCTTCGTGCAATGCGTAGCCTAACCTCTTCATCCTTACAAAAAAATTCATTAGTCTCTTTTGTTTCTCTAAGTGGTATTAACAATCTAGACGACTGCGGAACTTCTCAATACATGCTTCCTTTCGAGTCTGCCACTCCGTGTAACCCAGAGGGAATAATATAAGGCCTGCACGCGCAAGTAATCTCATCCGGCTAACACTCACCGCATCAGCCATATCTCCAGGGTAACCTACCAAATCAACTCCGATCGTTCTATCCCCCTTCGTCAGCACAAGATCAACCTTACATCCTGCTACCAATCTTGACACTAACACAGATGCTCCTAGTTGCGTCACAGCTTGTGCCACCTCTCTAGAAAAATCATCATGCTCGATAGAATCTTTCGATACCTTCACTCGATACTCTAATCCATGGACAAGGTATCTACCTAACAACGACTCAGCCGAAAGTTGGCCTACATCGACCGAACAAAAAATGTCCTGCCGTTCCTTTGCCCTTGTGATACTAACATTGAATACATCTTCTCGTTCCACATAACGTTGCACGCCCTTGCCATCTGTTGGACCAATGGCCATACTGATCAACATCACATCGCGTTCCTCTCCTTGAAAGCCATGCGGCGTGGAAATCATCAGTTCATGCCGACTCATCAAAACTCCCAGCTCCAAACGTGAAAAACTCTCTCTCAGTTGCTTCGTGATCGCGTCCACCTGCTTTCGAAAGGGTGATAAAATTCCAATACTCCTCACTGGGCCGTCCCGTAGATTCCCCCCTGCATCAAGTAATGACTTTAACACCGTAAAGACCTGGTCAATTTCATTCTGATTCACGCCGTCCTCATCTCTGATACCGGCACCCGCGTGAAAATTCAGAACTGCCTCAGATGACTCCCAATCTCGGTGGCGCATCACACTCAAGCGACCATCGTAAAACTGCTCCTTACTAAAGCGAATGATAGGTTCGAGACTTCGAAAATGCTCATTTAGAAATCCACTCGCCCCAGTCACTCCTGATTGCTCAATCGCGACATCCATCAAACTCACTTTACGGTAATGTAAACTCTCCACCTCTGGCTCCGAAAGTTGATATTCCCGTGCGTATTGGCTCAATGCCATTTCAGAAACAAACGAAATATGCCGAAGTTGCTTCGAGTCACCAGCTACCACGACACGCTTCGCACGCTGCAAAGCTGGCAACATACTGGCTATATCACATTGACTTGCCTCATCTATAATAACGACGTCAAACATCTCTTTTTGCAGCGGTAGAACGCGATGTAAATCGTCCAACTTACACAACCACACAGGCAATGCCCATAACAAGGTCTCAAAGTTAATTTGTCCCATCACTGCGGCCTGGTCAGATGATCTGCGACGTTTTAAAACCTCCCGCATTGCAGCTAACTGAGCGCGTGAATAGTCCAGCTGAATCAACTGCTCCAGCTTAGCCAGATGCCGATCCATCAAGTGGTTTTTAATCGACTTATCTCGTCGCTTATCCAATTCAAGCAGAGCATCAGTGAAATCACTGATGAGAGGCCTACGCTTCACACACCAGTCAGCAATCAGCACTTGTATACTCTCGATCACAGAGTGTTGAACTTTTGATTTCATCTCGCCCCGCTCAATAGACTTCGTTAATTCCTTTTCAATTTTACCCTCAAGCCCACTTATATCCTTCACCAGAGACTTCAACGCTTTCTCCATCAGATCAACTTCTCTCATTGACCAAGCCCCTGTCGTGACCGCTCCTGAGATGATTTGCTCAAGGTAATTTTGGAGCTTAGCTAAATAGCGAGATCTACCAGCACGGACAGTCAACTCGGCACCTCCAACCATATCATCGATTTTGTGTTCTACCACCTCAACCGCGTGATCCATCTTCGACACCACCAAAACACTCTCGCCTCGACTCACATGGTCAACTGCAACTGCTGCAATAGTCATCGATTTGCCAGTTCCTGGAGGCCCATGGCACACTGTCAGAGCTTGCGAACGCGACGCCTGCACAATCTTCTTCTGACTCTCGCTCAGCACCAATGGCACAAGCGGATCATCTTCAGCTACCTCCTTCACTGGCTGAGGAGCAAACAGCCCCTTCATTGCAGAACTGTAATCCGCAGGATCAAGCTTACCTAACATACTTAATTCCTCAATAACCCCGCGAGCACCTCTAGAGCGATCCATCATACCCAAAGCACTACCAGCACGAACACTTAACCCGCCCTGTGACTTCTCCTTTTTCAGTTGCTTTGCCGTGTCCAGATATGGCCAGTTTAATAAACCCTCTGTAGAATCAATGCTCTCTATCTCTGCCAATATTTTTCTCAGCTCACCTATTGCAACTACCCCCCACTGCACATGAGATCCAAAGAAACATGATAATTTGTCCGCCAAGGTGCCAGAGTCATCTAAAGCATCTATCAATCCCCAATTCAACCTCCATTGGTCAAGTTGCACATGCAGTGACACCGCTTCATCACAAGCTTCCAACTCGACATTAAAAAACACCAAGGGGGCACAGTAAGTTTGTGCCTCGTGAGTGCCACAGACAAAGAATGATCCATACACAACCTCCTTTTCTCGGCGGTATAAGGTCGACCTCTCTAGTAATTCTGTAACGGAAGCTCCTGAAATAACTTCAGTTTCTATGACTCCTGTGAGAATCATCTCCTCTGGTGACATCACATAGTCTAGCTCCACTTTACTCCCAAAGAAATCAGTCACCCCTACTCGAGTGCGATCTTCTCGGAAGCATGCCTCCAGCCAGTGAACGATCGATGGCCTAAGCTTATTCATCGATCACTACACTTTCAACAGTTCCATCAGTGAAGCGCGTGGTGAGCTTATCCCCACCTGACAAGCTTTCCACACTGTTGACAATCTCACCTTCGGCATTCGTCGTGAGTGAAAACCCTCTCGAGAATGCGGTATCGGGTCCGAGAGCTCTATGCATTTGACCAAGTTGATGAAGCTTCTCGCCTGCTTTTTCAAGACGAGACTCAACCAAGCGGTCCATGTCTTCGCGATAACGCCGCAACTTATCTAACAAGGCATCAATCGCATCCTCTGGTCGCTGTGCGTGCAGCCGTTGCTTGAGCAATGCCACTTGCTGCGTCCAATGCTCAATTTTGCCGTCGACCTCATGGTCCATCGACATCGACAAGCTTTCCAATTTTAACAAGGATTCGCGTAACAATGCGTCTGGAGACTTTGCCAACAAGCCTTGCTTCAAGGAGTTCAATACCAACTGCATTTGCTGGATGCGTTGGTCCACAGCTCGCTCGATCACTGACTTGTAGACCTCCATCCGACGTTGTAAATCCTCACCATCAGGAACCGCAATTTCAATTGCCGCACTCGGAGTCGGAGCTCGCATGTCAGCGACAAAATCCGCAATGGTAAAATCAATCTCGTGCCCGACCGCTGAAATCACTGGGATCTCACTCTCGGCAATCGCTCGGGCCACCACTTCTTCATTGAAGTTCCATAGGTCTTCGATCGAACCACCACCACGGCCCACGATCAACACATCCACCTCAGGTAGTTCTTTATTGTCGTTCCATTCACGAATCGCCGCAGCAATCCCAACTTCAGCTCCAGCTCCTTGAACTTGCACCGGGTAAAGCACTGGCTGCACCCACGGAGCACGACGCTCCAACACATTAAGCATATCTTGTAATGCGGCCGCTGAGGGCGAAGTCACTAATCCGACGCGTTGCGGATAGCTAGGAATCTGCTTCTTTCGATCTTGATCAAATAATCCTTCTGCCGCCAGCTTTGCCTTAAGTTGCTCAAACTTTTTCTGCAGATCACCCTCACCCTGAAGCTCCACCTTACGCACAATCAACTGCACTTGACCTCGAGCTTCATACAACGAGGCCTCAGCGAAAACGAGTACCTTCAAGCCATCCTCTAAATCAAAATTCACCTTGCTCGCATTGCCACGAAACAACACACAAGGGATCTGCCCACCTGCATCTTTTAAAGTAAAATACTGATGCCCGCTCGATTGCTTGCGAATGTTACTGATCTCTCCCTCAACCCACACCTCACCTAGTTCAATTTCTAGGAGGTTTCGCATGCGACGCACTAAGCGCGTCACTGAAATAGCTTTCGGATCTGACATCTTACTCACTGAACCAAAATCCCCATCCCTTGCAAATGAAAAAACCCCAGAATCCCTTGAAACAGATCTGAGGCTTATTTTTCCAACCAGCAATCTAGATACTGACGAACATTACGATTCACCTTCGCCAAAAGACCAACTACTCTCCACCTATGGAATTTAAAAATGTCACCGCCAAAGCTCTCGCCAATGTCTATTTTGATGGAAAAGTCGTCTCCCACGGGATCACCCTCGAAGACGGTTCGACCAAAACCTTCGGACTCATCTACCCAGGCGAATACCACTTTGGCACCGATGCAGCAGAACGCATGGAACTCATCTCTGGCAGCTGCAGTGTCGTGCAAGATGCCACAGGCGAAACCAATAAATACGCGACTGATGACCACTTCAATGTACCAGCAAACTCAGGCTTCACCATCACTGTTGAATCCGACGTCTGCCAATACATTTGCTCCTTTATCAAGGACTAAGGCTGGGCCATTCGGTTGGAAAGGAAACGCAGTTGAGGGATGAAAAGCTGGAGTAATCGGGATTCATATTTCTTTCCGTGAGCCTAAAAACCTCTCGCCCCTAACTAGAAATATCACTTCCTAGCGTAATTTCCTTTTTACCAGCACGGCAATAGCGTTGAATCAGTGTAACGCCAATGCTTCGTAAAAGAAAATCACCGACGCAAGTGCAAGGATCGCTCATCGAACGCTCCTTAGCTCGCCTGCCTCTGCTCAACAAAACCCTGCCTGGACCACCAGTTAATCTGCAGGACGTTGGACTCTTGGTCGATATCTTTGCGGCCTTCGCAATACTCGATGGCAAGGTCGCCCAGTCAGAGGCAAACATCGCACTCGATCTCCTCCGTCACGCATACCCAGAAGCCGACCACGGATGGCTAGCTCGCCGCCTGCAACGTGCTTTCAGAAAAACACCCACGCTCGATGAGCTCGCTGCCTCAGCACGTCCTCTGCTCTCCGCTAAGCAATGTGCTTCGCTCGCTCTCCAGCTATTCCTACTTGTCCATGCCTCTAGCCAACGCGCCAAGGGCAAACAATCTTTCATCCATTTTATCAAAAGCCTCGGACACGAAGACATAGGCACATGCATCGTCGATCAATTCGACGGCTCCTGCACCAGTCCAATGCACCCCCTGATCGAACGAGTCTGCTTTGGTAATGAGGCTGCTGATATCCATCTACCAAAATCGGCCAACAACCTCCACTTCACCGTCTATCGAGCTAGCCAAGTGATCGTGCTCCGTAACTCTGGCAAGCATTCCCTCACCCTCGCTGGGATGCAACTCATCCCCGATACCAGCACGCGTCTTCGTCCCCACCAACGCCTCGCAATTCCAGACTGGGGCCTCACCCACGCCGATTTCGAATTCTTTCTAAATGCACAAACCTCCCAGCAACAACACATTGTCTTTGTTGGAAAAAGCAATGATGTCGTGCTCGCCGAAAGAAACCGCTCCAGAAACTCAATTTTCAAAATAACCTATGGTCTCAAGGTCACCGTCGAGGCATTGAGAGCATCCGATTACACCCTGTCAGATGGAAATACCATCAAGCCTGATGCGATTATCGATGCCACACACTTCGGACATCTCAAAGCTGCAGAGGACAACCCCATCTCGCTGAACCAACTCCGTCTACAGGCGATGGACTCCGGTAGCCGCTTCCGATTTGGTGAAAAAAAACAGACCCTCAGGATTTCCAATGACCCGAACGAACTCAGTGAGGGCGGACTCAAGCTCTCACCAGGTCTAGCAGAGCCAGTTCTGCTAGAAGTCACCTTTGACCAACAAAAAGGCGTAGGCCAACTCAAGGTCCTGCGCCAAGGCAAACACCCAGTGCTGGTCAACCACATCGTAGCCTCTGCCTCAACCACTCTCCAAGATGGTTGCCTAATCCGTGTCAGCCCAAACCAAGGGGTGCGCTGCCGCTTCAGTGAAGGCTTACTCGACGAAGAACGCACTATCATCCAGCAACTCAGAGTCGATGGAATCAGCCACCTATTTGGGAACTCGGTAGCACTTGATAATATCGAGTTCTCACTGCAACGTGGAGAAATGCTCTGTATCATGGGCCCTAGTGGTTCAGGAAAATCCACTTTGCTCTCGGCAATAGCAGGTCAGCTAGCTCCCACGCGTGGCCACCTTCGTCTCAATGAGATCTCCCTCTATCGACACCACGCTCGCCTCTCACGCTTCATCACCTACATGCCGCAGGAGGAAGCACTCAGCTCCCAACTCACGGTGAGAGAGCACCTCCAGTATGCCATCAAGATTCGCCAACCAAATCTCAACACGCAAGAAATCCAACATCGAGTCGACACCATCCTCGACGAACTTTCACTACAGCCCTTAGCGGGGCGAAAAGTAGGGTCACCCGACGACAAATCTCTCTCCGGCGGCGAACGCTCACGCCTCAACCTAGGGCTCGACCTCGGATCGCAGGCTGAAATTTTTCTCTTCGACGAACCTATCTCTGGCCTTTCTTCCAAAGACTCAGAACACGTTGCCGAATCACTGAAAAGTATCTCGCGCGATAAAATTGTCATCGCCTCCCTACACAGACCGAGTGCCACCATCCTCTCTCAATTCGACAAAGTATTACTGCTCGACAACGGTGGCCGCGTCGCCTTCTTTGGCACGCCAATGACAATGAGAAACTACTTCACGGAAGCCTCACAAGATTTACAGATCAACATCACCAGCGGCAATAACCAGAACAGTGCCGACTATGTCTTTGATGTGCTAGAAACTCCGTATATTGATCGCGTCAATTCGCACAGCTTCGAAAGCACACGTCGATTTCCTCCACTGTTCTGGCAAGAACGCTTTGAAAGTTATTCGCTCTACAAGAATGTCGAAAAAGGCGATGTGCCCGCACAAACCAACATCGGCGACCTCCCTCGCTCGGATGATAACATGCCGATCCCGAAGAAAGGAAATCGTCGCCCAAACGAGTATTTTCGCATTTTCAAAGCCCATTTCTGGCGTGCTACCTTATCGAAATACCGTAACAAAGGAACCATCTACGCCACCCTTCTCGAAGTCCCCTTACTCGCCTTCATCATCGCGTGGACACTACGTGCCTCGGCCGAAGGCTCCTATGAGTTTGAAACTGGACTCCACATCGTCACCTACCTCTTCATGGCAGTCACTGTCGGCATGTTCCTTGGGCTCACCAACTCGGCGACGGAAATCTTGCGCGATCGTCCCACGCTGAGGCGTGAACGCAACTGCCGCTACAACGACACCCTCTACGTCCTTTCAAAATTCTCCTCACTCGCTCTACTGTCTGCCGTGCAAGCCGCCATCTTCATCACCATTGGCAACTGGATGCTAGAAATCCACGGCATGTGGCTCAACCATTGGCTCTGGATGACTCTCACCGCCATGAGTGGCACCGCCATTGCTCTGTTTATTTCCTCAGTCGTCAAGTCCGAACGAGCAGCCCTCAGTGCCGTTCCTCTGATCCTTGTGCCTCAACTGCTACTTGCCGGCACCCCACTCATCCCATTCGAAGAAATGAACCGCGGTCTCTTCAGTGGAGCTGAAGGTTCGCGCAACAATGGCATCGAGCCCATCCCGTCCCGCATCATCCCACTGCGCTACGCTTACGAGGGTATCACTGTCAACCAAGCCACTGAAAACTATTTCGAACTAGCACGTCGCAAAATCGACAATGCCGCACAGAC
>CAXMOB010000251.1:0-3179 GCA_964194815.1 Vicinamibacteria bacterium
GCAGCCAAGCCAGTGAGCATCAGCAATCCACCAATGACCCACACCGTGCTGGCACGTAGAACGCCAGAGGGAATAGGCCGAGTGGGTTTGTTTTTTGCATCGAAGGCGACATCTTTGGCATCGCCAAGATAGCAACCGCCAACATAGAGGCAGCTGCCAGCTAGTAAAAGGTAGGCGAGGTTGTGCAGACTAAGGTGCGCACCTGCAAGGCAGAAGGCCATGAAGATATTACTCCAGACGGTGGGTAGATTGGAGACGCGTCCAGTTTCTAAATGTGCTGCAAGTTTTCGGTTCAAAGTATGAGTGTGACTTAGTTGAGGGCGATCTAGCCTTAGATTGAGTCGAGATGCAATGCTGATTGTGGACAGTTTAATAACTGAGCCTAAAACGTGAGATTGAAAACATCTTATGCATCAGGCTTGAAGTTAGTGAAATACACTTTATGGGTGAACCCGATGTTTTGGCGTTATAAAGGAGTGTCTGAAGTTCAGCTTAGTGGTAAGCTGGCTGGCAAGACGTTGATGCAACAAGTGATTGTCCTGTCAGTGTGGCCATTTTTTCAAAACATCATGGGCACGATTGTGAGCTTCGTCGATATGATGATCTCTGGTCGCATGAGTGCAGAGGACATCCACGGCTACCAAGGTGGTGCGGATGTTTCCAAGGCAATGATCGAGATGATGGGGCCGGTCGTGTATGTGATTTGGTTGATGATGATCCTACAAGGGAGTATCGGCATGGGAGCTCAGGCATTGGTGGCGCGAGCGATTGGAGCCAAAGACCGATCTCTTGCCGAGAAAGCATTTGGACAAGCTCTGGTTCTTGGTTTTGCGGCAGGGGGACTAGCTGGTTTGATGATCTATTGCTTCGTTGATCCTATAGTGCAGTTTGCTAATATTAGTGTGGCTGGAAGCCAATTCGCGAAAGAATACATCAGCGTCGTGGCGTTCAGTGCCCCTTTAAGTGGTGTTCTTTTTGTGGCAAATTCATGCATGCGAGCGTCGGGTGACACTGTTCGTCCGTTTATTGCGATGTTTGTGGTAAACCTAACCAACGCAGGACTAAGTGCACTTTTTGTCTACGCTCCTTATCCATTTGGTGGTTATGGAGCTGCGGGTATTGCAATGGGAACTGTCATAGGCTGGGCAGCAGGTGTGGCTGTGGTCTTGTGGGTGGTACGTCCTAGAATGAAGCACTACACAGTGGATGACCCAATGGTTCTCAAGTGGAATTATGTGCGTTACAGTCGCAAATTATTTAGACGCATCATGCGGATTTCGCTGCCCAACGCGATCGAGGTTTTAGGCATGTGTACGATTCATATTATTGGCTTCCGTTTCGTTTCAAATATTGGCCAACGCTATGCTGAAAAGGTCGGCGTGGAGGGCGAGGGCGTTATCGTTGGAGCACATGCTTTAGCAGTGCGTGTTGAGTCGCTTTCATTTATGCCAGCCTTTGCTTTGGGAATGGCGGCATCAACCTTGGCGGGACAATACCTAGGAGCTGAATCGAAAGAGCTGGCGAAAAAATCTGTGCGATTTTGTTGGGTTGTCACCGTCATTATCATGACTATTGCTGGGATCTTAATGTATATATTCGCAGATTCATTGGTGGGTATTTTGATGAACGGGCAGGGACCGCAGCGTGAGTTCGCAGTAGGTATTATCCATATTTTTGCTTTTTCTCAGCCCTTGTTTGCCACAGCGATGGTGATGAAAATGTCGATGCGCGGTGCTGGGGCGACTGGCACGGTGATGATGGGTTCGTTCACTTGCATGATTTTAGTGCGAGTGTTGCTGCTGGGATGGTATGCAAAACAGGACTACTCCACTATTCACGGAGCGTGGTGGATTATGGTACTTGATTTGTTGGTGCAAGCGATCGTGTTCACGATATTGCACTTTCGGGGGAAGTGGTTGAACGCACAAGTGTAACCCTTAACACAAATTACTTGCATTAAGGAGCTGGGGCTTTATGCTCTGCCCATGAAGATTTTTGTACTACTTTGCATTGCACTGACAACTCTATGTCACGCTGAAAAGCTGAAGGTCGCTTCCTTGCATCCCTTACTATCCGACATTGCACGCAATGTGGGGGGCGATGACGTCGAGTTGATAGATCTGGTGGCTACTGGGCCATCGGTTCATAAGTTCACACCAACACCGCGCACATTAGCTAAAGCGAAGGGAGCCAAGCTCTATTTAGCATCGGGTAAAAATTTGGAAACCTACTTGCCGAAGCTCAAGAAAACTATTGGTAATGGCACAACTGTGCTAGAGGTAGGTAGAGGTATCACATCGATTGTGATTTCGGGAAAAAGTGGCCATTACGCTTGTTGTCCAGGCCATAGCGAAGGAGCACTCGACCCACATTGGTGGCATTCACTTCCTAACCTCCGTCGTGCCACCAGTATCATTGCCGATGCTTTTGCAAAGCAAGACCCAGCAAATAAGGCGGCCTACAAAAAACGTGCGTCAGCATTTCGTAGAAAGCTCGAGATATTGAATGCTTGGGCGAAAAAAGAACTCAGCAAGGTGCCTCGTAATAAACGTTATTTAGCAACATCTCATGCGGCATTTGGTTATTTTTGTAAAGAATATGGTTATAAATCGATTCCTATCCAGGGGCTTAATAACGAACAAGTGCCAGGGCCAAAGTATATCGCACTCGCAATAGCGACGATTCGTAAACATCAGATTGGGGCGATTTTCCCAGAGCGTGGAAACAACCCTAAGGCACTGACGGTCATTTCGAATACAGCCAAGGTAAAGATCGCTGACCCGCTTTATGGTGATGGTGCTGAGACCATCGAAAAAATGTTCAAGTCTAACGTGACAGCTATCGTTAAGGCTTTGGCTAAGTAATGAGCTTCGCTGTAATAGGTAGGCCACGAAACACTACAAGCTGCTCAGCTGGTAATCTCTATGCGTCGCGGCAAATGGCTGGCTGTTGTTAATTTGCCTTGAAATAAGCTGAAGTGCTCGCTAGTAGATCTGCATGGAAATCGTTCAGGATCTCATTACCCTCGCTATTCTTATTGGATTACAGGCCGTGCTCGGCTTTGATAACCTGTTGTATATCTCACTTGAGTCAAAACGTGCACCTGTTGATAAACAAAAGCAGGTGCGACTATGGGGGATTATCATCGCGATTGTCTTACGTATCGTCTTGCTCTTCGT
>CAXMOB010000252.1:0-4349 GCA_964194815.1 Vicinamibacteria bacterium
TAATAGCATTTAGAGTTTCAAAAGAGACTCATGTAAAGCTATATTCTTTTAGAATCGAGGCTTGATAAAGGAGCGATGCGGGCATCGTGACTGAAGAAAAACACTGATTGTATAAGAATACAGCGAGTAAGCTTCGCCCAATGCGTAGCCTAGTCTCTTCATCCTTACAAAAAAATCATTAGTCTCTTTTGTTTCTCTAAGTGGTATAAACCAATAATCATCACCTCGACTCACTCTAAAAACAAAGAAGCCTGCTTCCGAAGAAGCAGGCGTAAAAATGGCAACCCGTACGGGACTCGAACCCGTGTTGCCGCCGTGAAAGGGCGGAGTCCTAACCACTAGACGAACGGGTCGCTGAAGTGGTGCATCTTGCGACGCGGGCGGAGAAAAACACATTAACAGTGATGTGACAATCTCTTTTTTTACTCGAAGTGTGTTTTTTTACTTCCGCCGCCACAAATCCGAATACACAAACCCACCTAAAAAACTATTGCTTAAACACTTAGACATAGAACATGATTCAAATATGAAATCTGGCCGTTTTAACTTTTTGATTCTTAGCCCACTGACCAACCAGAAAAAACAATACATCACTGACGTCCATGCACGAGCCCACCAAGCTACCGAAGGGTCAAAATCTGAATGGATCCATAGACCACCTGCCTTGAGCTTGCCATGAAGATGACGTACCAAT
This sequence comes from Vicinamibacteria bacterium, assembly GCA_964194815.1. Lineage (GTDB taxonomy): Bacteria > Verrucomicrobiota > Verrucomicrobiia > Verrucomicrobiales > Akkermansiaceae > Rubritalea. The sequence continues at coordinate 695 of CAXMOB010000252.1, forward strand.
TCCTCAAGTTCTTTGCCTTCAAAGCAATCCAGCACAAAGTGACCAATGAGAGCGTCATACCCCTCAGCCTCCCATCCCCGCACATCTTTGCAAACCCAATTCACTCGTTCATCCCCTGCTGAATCCATAACTCTCAACTGAGCCTTCTTCATCATTTTTTTACTTAGCTCAACATAATCAACCCTCAGCGATGGATGCAACTGCAGAAGAGCTTTCAAACAACGGCCGTCCCCGTCGCCCACCATCAATACTTTGGCTTCATCACCAAGGTGCTCGCACAAGGCTGGCAAATGGCACAACCTAGCCTTTTCCAGCTTCTTTCCAAAAGCTAAATATTCACAAAAGGGATATAGCGATGCAATCCAGTCAAAGTTCACTATACCTAAACAACCATATGTGCCGGCATTTGCAATCAAGATGACAATTTTCGCTCGTAATGTAGCCACTCGTCACTATGGTGCTTCGCATGCCAATTAACGTAGAATTACTCAACAAAATTTGCCAAGCTCCTGGAGCACCTGGCTATGAGATCAAGATCCGTGAACTTGTCCTCAAAGAACTTAAAGGTTTAGTCGACAGCGTATCCATCGATTCCATGGGTAATGTTGTTGCACTTAAAAAGGGTAAAGATTCCAAGAAAAAAGTCATGGCGGCTGCTCACATGGATGAGATCGGTTTCATGGTGACTCATATCGATGACGACGGCTTTATTCGCTTCGCCCCACTCGGTGGCTTCGATCCCAAAACTCTCACTGCTCAACGTGTTTTCATCCACGGTAAAAAAGACATCATTGGTATCATGGGGTGCAAGCCTATTCACGTGATGAGCCCTGCCGAACGCAGTGCGACTCTCAACCTCAGCGACTTTTTCATCGATACTGGCCTATCTAAGAGCAAGCTTGAAAAAATCATCGAGATTGGCACTCCTATCACACGTGAGCGCGACTTAGTTGAACTTGGTGACTGCGTCTGTGTAAAATCACTCGACAACCGCGCCTCCGTCTTTGTACTGCTCGAAGCTCTCCGCACACTCAAGTCAACACGCCGTAAGCCAGCATATGACTTCTATGCAGTCTTCACTGTGCAGGAAGAAGTTGGTATTCGTGGGGCTAATGTCTCAGCACTGCAGATCAAGCCAGACTTCGGCATAGGTCTCGATGTCACTATTGCTTGTGATGTTCCTGGAACTCCACCACAAAACCAAGTCACTAAACTTGGTGAAGGAACAGCTATCAAGATCATGGATAGCTCAACGATCTGTGACTATCGCATGGTTGAGTTCATGAAGCAAACAGCCAAGAAGAAGAAAATTAAATGGCAAGCAGAAGTCCTCACAGCTGGCGGCACGGACACAGCAGGAATCCAACGCATGGTTCCAGGTGGGTCTATTGCAGGCGCTATCTCGATCCCTACACGTTACATTCACCAAGTGATTGAAACAGCTCATAAAAAAGACATTGATAACACTATCAAGCTTCTCGCAGCTTGTGTTTGCGACTTAGACAAGCACGATTGGAAATTCTAAATCATCTCCAGTAAATAGCATAAAAAAGGCTCCGTGGTATTTGCCACGGAGCCTTTTGCTTTATAAGAATAATCTATTAGACTACTTAGCTGCAGCACATGTACATGCACCCGCAGCACAGCCACAAGCAGTTTTTGAAGCAGCTTTTGAAGAACAACACTTGCCGTCCTTACCACAACACGAACTTCCGTCACCTGTGCTAGCACAAGAAGCTAAACTAAGAACTGCCATAGCAGCTACTGAACCGAGGATATATTTTACTTTTACCATAGTGAGAGCAGAATACCCCCTATTGACAGTCTCTCAAGTAATAATTCATCCTTTTTCAAAACAAATTTTCCATATTTTATGGGAATAAAGATAGGTACTTATTCATCTCCCCCTCAAGTTTCATACTCATTGGTTAAATGTAACAAAGAACCGGCTCACAAATTTTTCTCTTCATACTAAGGCTTAATACCTGTAAAATACTATATTCATGCGAAGCAACAGCCAAATCCTATTAACTTCATTCGCCATCTTTGGGCTCATTGGGGCTATTAGTGTTATGCTATTCCAGCCTTCGCCTGAAAGCTCAAAACCCGAGCCAAAGAGTCATCCTCAACTACGTCCAGACAGGGCAAATCCCAAGGCATCAACTTCCACTAGCCAAAGAAAAAAGCAGGTAAATAAAATACCAGCAGTGAATAAAATGCCCGCTAAGCTCCACGAGGCTCTACTCCCCTTCACAGACAAGGCATTGTCGAATGAAAGAATTGTGCGATTCAAGTCCAGAGAGGATTACCTCAACTTTTTAGAAAACGCACGAAAGCAAGGACTGATAGTAGTCAGCACCATCGATCGCTTCAACGCAGTGCGTGTTCGCTTCTCTGATTATAGTGAACTCGATAACTTGATCGATTCTGAGAATGAAGCTCTCAATTACATCATTAATATTCCCCAGCCACCAAAAGAAGGAACCATCCAAGACGGGGCTGTAGGATTTGGTCGTAATCTCAAAAATTGGCTAGGAATCTCAGGGGACAACTCGAGCTGGGGCAATGGAGTCAAGGTTGCAGTCATCGACTCTGGCATGGTCAATCACCCAGCCCTTGCCACTGGTATTAAAAATATCAATTTATCAACATCGACCGGTGAAGGAGACTCTATGGGTCATGGAACAGCCGTCGCATCGCTCATCGCGGGCAATCATCCACTAACTCCAGGGGTCGCCCCTAGTGCCGAAATTTTATCCATTCAGGTGACTGATGACCAAGGTGAATCATCATCGTTTACCATCGCTCAAGCAATCATCACAGCGGTCGACAACGGGGCACAGATCATCAACATTTCCATGGGATCACCTGGTGCTTCTGAACTCATGCGCGATGCTGTCAACTATGCTCAACAAAAAGGCGTCGTTATCGTCGCATCCTCAGGAAATGAAGGCGTCGGCAGAGCCTCCTTTCCGGCAGGCTTTGACGGTGTTATTTCAGTCGGTGCAGTGGATGCCAATAGTAGCCACATGGATTTTTCTAACCAAAGTAACGATCTCTCTATTACTGCCCCAGGGTTTCAGGTCAATGCAGCCTGGACCGAAGACCGCGCCATTCAATTCACTGGCACTTCCGCCAGTGCTCCAATCGTTTCCGGGGCCATCGCTGCCACAATGTCTCAAAACCCCGGCATGTCTGCCACTGAGGCTGCCAAGCTAGTCCTTAGTTATTCAAATGAAGCTGGAGCCCCTGGTAATGACAGCAGCTACGGTTCTGGAGTTCTCGACATCGGCAGGATCATGAACCGCAATACCCCAGGTATTCTGGATGCAGCGATAGCTAGTCACACCATCATTCCAGCAGGTGATCAACCATACGACCAAATTCAACTCACCGTTCAAAACCGAGGCACCACGGAACTCATCAACCAGCCCGTCCTATTCGGAGTCGCCGGTTCCCAGCAACAACTCAACATCCCCTACCTCAAACCCGGAGACATATACACCTATAAACTCCCAATCAATTTCGGCCCGCTACAATATGGCAATAGTGTGCAGGTGAGTTCATCAACTGGTGCAGGCGACTCGAAGCCAAGTAACAACAACAAGGTCGATATTTTCGAACCAACTCCTGATCCCGTCAACGGCTTCTAGAG
>CAXMOB010000253.1:0-4773 GCA_964194815.1 Vicinamibacteria bacterium
CAACATGGTAGATGACAAAACCGACCCAACTGTGAGGCTGGGTCGGTTGAAGAATAAATTGCGATATGTCATGTTTTATTTACTAAGTAATTCAGCCATCAGTCGGCCCATACCTTCGCCAACATTCATGTAAGTCTCGGCATTTCCACCGTAGTGACCGCCGCTGCTTCCACCCTTGGTGACAGGCTTCGCATAGAAAGCCTTAGCATCATCATTGCTATCAGCGAAGGCGAATATCTTTTGAGAAAGAGTTGCGCTCTTGTCGTGTTCACCCAATGTGGCGCATACAAACTTGGCGTTTGGTGCATTAAAATCTTTTTTCAGGTCGTTGAAAAGAAATGCTAGGTTCTTGTCATATGTCCCCACGTTCCCCTTGCCTTTCTCAGCATTTCCCTGCCACCAGAAAAATCCCGCAACTTCGAATTTCGTGGCACCAGGATAGTAGGTAGCCAAATTTTTAAGGGCATTTTGAGCTGCACCTACGTCCTGGTCATACTGAAGACCAGCATACCAGCCGTCTCTATTTGCTTTTACTTTCCGATTCGAGCTCTCCGAATCCCCTTGGTATGATTTCCCACCACTTCCAGTGCCTACCGCACTCGGTGGTAGTAAGTCCCAGCCCAGAGCACGATTGCCTACACATGATTTCAATATTAGGACTGGCGCGTCAAGAGCATGACCCAGAGAATACCCAATGCCGATTTCTGGACCAAATTTACCACTACCGTTTCCATTTGCAGCGGTTAACCAATCATTGTATTTTAATCCCCCCATACAGAAAAACGCATTTCGAACATCCTTCCGCACGTTCCAGGCACCTGCATCATCCACAAGGTATGGGTATTTTTCTGCAGCGATTCCCTTAAGTTGGCCTGCATTCCCAAAGCCAAGCATATTGGATTGACCCATCATAATAAAAACCTGCACCGGCTTACGCATGTCAGCCTCTTTACCATCTGAATCGGGCAGAACATCTGGTAGCATTTTAGCTGAAGTTTTTGTTTCGCTGGCTACTTTTACCGTGACCTTTTTTCCTTCAGCCTTTACAAAAGCGATGTCCTCAGGCGATAAGATAGACTGCTTGAATGTCACCCTTTTGCCGTTTGCTGTCATCACTACGACAGTTTTTGTGGCTTCATCGTATGATTTTAACGTGCCTTCGACGGTCTTGCTGCCGTCAGCACTAGTCCAGGTACGGCCAAGAGCGGTGGTGTGGAGCAAGCCAATCGCTAGAATTGAGTAGAGAAATTTCGTGTTTTTCATGTGTTTTAATTGCTTGTAGTGAGCATATATAGCTCTGTTTAAAAGGATGATTATAATAATACGAATAAAATCTCAATAAATTACAACTCAAATGTATTAATTTGGAGATTCATCGATGAGTGCAAAAGTCATCAGTACCGGCACCGCGACAGGATGATCTTCTATACGGCCCAGTCAAATTAGCCGTTTTATACTTTCTGCTTCTTGTTCCGCCCAACGCGTTCACTGAGCCAGATTGCCACGAGTGATATACCAGCTCCGAGAGCGACATCTACCGGACGATGTTGCCATGTGGTGACGACTGTCACCATTCCAAAGAGCAGTATAGGTACGAGCCACCGCAGCGAGGCTCTCCGCTCTTGCCCAAAAAAATAGATGGCAACAATAGGCCAAAGAATATGTCCGCAGGGCAAGATGTTTACCGGTTCGTCTAGCTCCACAATCAATCCATAGACCTGAGTTTGCCATCCAAACTCAGATTCTGGTCGATACATGATGGTCGGAAACAAGATCCAAATCGCTGCGATCATCGTAAAACCTGCCACGACAGCTCCAAGCGAACGGTAGAAACGCCCCTGATCTTGTAGGGCTAAGATTAAAGGAAGCGGGGCAATGAGCATCGCTAAGTAGGGCAAAGCCAACAGCGGCCAAAACGGAGCCCATTCCGGCATGAGTACCGGTGTAAACTCAACCCCTGTCCGATGGTTTATAGACCAATAGACGGCCATCAAGCCCATCCCCAACAGGTTGAGGAGAATAAAGCGGAAGATGAGTCGTTTCATGGTAAATAATCAGCAAATTGACAGGCTCGCGTGATTCGACAAAAATCCGTGGTGATTGATACAAATCGTCCTGCCTTGTATTCGCGGTTATTTTTTATTATATGATCCAGATAATTCTGTGGGTCGAGTCTGGTCGAGTTTGCTTATGACGCCAAGCAAAGTGTCATAACTAGCCTTTGCTTTCCCCTCTAGTTGGTCGACTTTTAACGCTTTCGGTTGGTAGGGGACTGAGTAGTCGAGAAATTCGATCTGCCCTTTTGCCTTCATCCGGCGTATCATATGGGTCTGGGTACGAGCTAATACCTTGCCTTGCCACCAGATATAGGTCCAAGGTTTTATACGGCCTGGCTTCCCTAGGAGAGTGCTCTTGAAGCTGACACCATCGATGGGGCGGTCAGCCGGAATCGCAATTCCACTGACCTCACACATGGTGGGAAACATGTCGGAGAAATCGACCAGGGCATCACTCACGGTGCCACTCTGGATTTTTCCGGGGTAACTGACGATGAGAGGGACGCGCGTGCCGTTATCGTTCATCTGTCCCTTGCCGAACTTAATTTTTTTACCATTGAGTGAAGTGATGATGGGTCTGTCGGTTCCGTTGTCTCCGGTGAAAATGACGATGGTGTTTTCCAGCAATTTGTGTTCTTCAAGTTCGGCGAGGATACGTCCAACCACCTTGTCCATGTGGGTGACCATAGCACCGAAGTGTTTCGGGTCACCTTTGTAGGTTTTCGCACCCTCGGATTTGGGGTCCCAGTCCTTGCTGTCTGGAGTCGGAGTGAATGGGCAGTGGGTCAGCAGCATCGGGTAGTAGGCGAGAAAGGGTTTGTCTTTGTTTTTCCCAATAAAGTCACAGATGAAATCGGCGCAGACATCGGGGCCGTATTCGCCTTTGTCATAATCTTTAGGTTCGCCGTTGATCTCAACTCTTGGATTACTGAAACGGCTGTCGTGAGCTTGCCCCACGCGTGTGCGTTTGCGCGTGTGTTGCCAGAGGCACGATTGGTCAAAACCAAAGTGTTGCGGGGCATCCTTTTCACTACCCAGCTGCCACTTCCCGGCGATACAGGTGGTGTATCCAGCGGTCTTGAAGGTATGGGCAAAGGTCTTTTGTTTTCGATCCAACAAGCCGAAGCGCACGTAGTTACGGACATTGAACATCCCCGTCATGATCTTCACCCGGCTAGGAGTACAAATTGGATTCGAGAAGCAGTTGGTGAAACGAACACCGCCGGCCGCGAGTTTATCCAGTACCGGAGTTTTGTAATCATCGCAGCCGTTGGCACCGATACACTCGAAGCCCAGATCATCGGCCATGATCAAGATGACGTTGGGTTGATCCGTCCGAGCATGGGATGCCGAGCTAGTCAGCCATGCCATCACCGGTAGACTGAGCCATTTCATTAGAGAGTATTTCATACTTTTGAAAGTATGTACCGTCTCATTGCTAACGCCAATAAAAAACGAGCTAGCCAGTGAGCTTGTCCTTGAGGATTTGTCTGGCTGCTAGTTTCCCTGGACCGCCCATCACTCCTCCACCGGGATGGGTGCCGGAGCCACACTGATAGTAGCCGGTGATGGGGGTTCGGTATTGGTTCCATCCGGGGGCGGGGCGGTTGAGGAACATCTGCGGGCTGAACATCTCGCCTGCGAAAATATTTCCCTCGCTCAAGCCCACCACTCGCTCGATATCCAGCGGAGTCACGATTTCACGATGCTCGACTAGTTTTTTGAAGCCCGGGAAAAATTCTTCCAGTGTCGCTTCCACAGTATCGCCTAAGTTTTCACGTTCGGTATCCCAATCGCTATCAGCCAAATGATAAGGAGTGTACATGACGAAGCAGGACATGACGTGTTTTCCCGGTGGCGACATGTCGGGATCGACGGTGGATTGCACGCAGCAATCAAGAAATGGTTTGCGGCTGAAACGCCCGGCCAGGCAATCGGCGAAGGCTGCTTCGAGATAGTCGAAGGATGGGCCTACATTGGTGAAGCCAGTAAAGATGTCTTTCCTTCCGTCGAGACCTGGGAAGTTTGGTAAATCAGAAAGTGCAAAATTCACTTTAGAGGCGCAGCCCTGGAACTTGTAGTCACTGATGGCGTTGACGAGATCATCTGGAAGATCATCCGGGTCGACTAGCTGGGTGAACGTGCGACGCGGATCGAGCGCGCTGATGACGATCGGTGCATCAATGCTTGAGGAGTCCTTGAGGCGGACACCGCTTGCCACACCGTTTTCATAGATGAGGCCGTCCACTGCCGCCTCGGTACGGATCTCTCCGCCGAGTGACTCAAAGGCACGGGCAAGGACTTGGGTGAAGCCACCGTTTCCACCTTTGTGGAACCCCCATTCGCCTTGGACGCCGTCGTATTCACCAAGTTTATGGAACAGCCAAATTAGCCCAGATTCTTTGGAGTACGGCCCGGCCTTGGTTCCGATGATGCCGCTGGAAACAATCTGTGCCTTGAGCAGATCACTCTCTAAATATTTATCTAGAATTTCTGCGGCACTGCACTGAGTAAATTTTCTCAACATCTCCCTAATGTCCTCAGGTAGATCATCCATGTATTGATTCAGGTCCGCCATCTCAGCAAGGTCTGCTGGGTCTTGGCTGATGCTGTTCGGAGGGATTTCGTCGACTAGTGGTTTCAACGCGTGGCACACCCGATTGATAAGGTGGCTCAGGTCACGGTAGGACTCGGCGTCTTCAGCAGAAAAGCGCGA
>CAXMOB010000254.1:0-4784 GCA_964194815.1 Vicinamibacteria bacterium
AATACCATGAGTGAGGCTCTGGAGAAGGCTTTCGCCCACCCTGACTTGATCAAAGATCTTGATGAGACGCTATCGATAGATCCCGTCATGCGCACTGGCACTGATCTAAGCGACTATCTTAAAAAACGCACAGAAGATCTCAAAAAGGTGGTGACACCCACGACGGTGAAAACGCCAGACTTTCCATTCTACACCATCATTATCGTGGTTGTTTTATTTTTCCTTATGTTGGTCTTGAAGCACCCGCCAGAGGATCAGATGGGTGGCGAAAAGCAATCTTCACGGTTTAATAAACCTGCCACTCTCTCCTTGATCGTGTTCGCCCTGACGATCATCGCACTACAACTCAATGCACCATACATTCTGGTGATCAGCCTCTCGATCTTTCTGATAGGAAATATCATCGCAGGCTGGGACAAAAAACACCTCCTGCCACTCGCGCAGACGGCTCTATTGTTTGCACTGGGAACTGAGCTTGTTTTCACACGCTTGTTTACCGTTCCACTACCCTGATTTAACATTCTACTTAAGCGATGCCAGATCCAACTAACATGAAAGCCTTTGTCCTTCACGGGGCGGAAGATATACGACTCGAAGATGTTCCCTGCCCGACTCCTGGCCCCAAGGAAGCTCTGGTCAAGGTCCGTGCAGCTGGAATATGTGGCAGCGACCTTCACTACCACGCTCATGGCCGCTGCGGTGACTTCGTTCCAACACGCCCTTTTATCCTCGGTCACGAATTTGCGGGTGAAATCGTAGCCGTCGGTGACGCCGACAATCAATCCCTGATAGGGAGTCGTGTGGCAGTTGATCCTTCACGCCCTTGCGGGCAGTGCCGCCTTTGCCGCCAAGGACGTTACAATCTCTGCCCGGATATGGTTTATTTTGGTTCTGCAAGTGTCACTCCACCTAGCGATGGCTGCTTTGCCGAGTATGTTGTAGCACCAGTCACTAATTGTGTACCGATCCCCGATGCATTTGAATTCGCCTGGGGTGCTTTGTTAGAACCGCTGAGCGTAGCCACCCATGCCGTCATGCGATCTGGTGGTGTGGCTGGAAAATCTGTCCTCATCACTGGAGGTGGAACCATTGGACAAATGATTCTCCTCGTGGCCAAGGCATTTGGAGCGAGCAAAGTAGTTATCTCTGATGTTAAACCGTTCTCTCGTAACTTTGCGGTGGAGCAAGGAGCAAGTGCCGCCTTTGACCCGACAGCAGATGATTTTTCTCAGCAAGTGACCGCACTTGCCCCAGAGGGATTCGAAGTTGTGTTTGAAGCTTCGGGAGTCGCGGCAGCACTTGACCAGGCTTTTCAACTCGCAGCATCTGGCAGCACGGTGGTTCAAGTTGGCACCCTAGCTAACGGAATTGCAATCCCCGTAAACACCTTGCTTACAAAAGAAATCCAATATCTCGGCTCATGGCGCTTTGCCAATGTATTTGATCGCGTCTTGGATCTCATCAGCTCAGGAGCAATTGATATTCGAGCCCTGATCAGTCAGAAGATGCCGTTCTCGGAGCTTCCCGCTGCTATCCAGGCAGCGACCGGTGCCGATGTCATCAAGGTTCAAATTGAGAATTTGGATTAAACCTGGATGATGACAAAAGCCTTCCGCTTTCCGGTCGAGCAATCGGCAGCCATCACTCCCCTCTCGTATCAACACGCCAATTTATAAAAACATGAACCAATTCCTATCAATCGCGGTTTTGTCATTATTTATGGTCAGTCTAACATCTGCCCAAAAGAGCAAGCCTAACATCCTATTTATAGCAATCGATGACTTGAGGCCTGAGCTTGGGGCCTACGGTGCAAAGCATATCAAATCGCCCAATATCGACAAGCTGGCCAAACAAAGCACCTTATTCACCAAAGCCTACACCTCTGTGCCGACTTGTGGTGCATCACGTGCCAGCCTCTTCACCAGTGTTCGCCCCACACCAACACGTTTTAAAACTCACCTTGCCGTGGCCGAAGAGGACGCACCTTGGGCGGTGACCATGAATGAACAATTCAAAAACAACGGCTACCGAACGATCTCACTTGGGAAAATATTTCATACGATCAGCGACAGCCAAGATGGCTGGTCGAAGAAAGCTTGGCAATCGAAAGCACCAAACCACACACTAACTAAAGTCAAAAAGGGAGAACGAGGCCCATCAACTGAAATCACCGACGTCCCAGATGACACCTACAGAGATGGTCAAATCGCCACCAAAGCCATCGAGGAACTCAAAGCACTCGCAAAGAAACCCACTCAGCCATTTTTCCTCGCGGTTGGATTCATGAAACCTCACCTCCCCTTCACTGCCCCAAAAAAATACTGGGACCTCTACCCTCAAGAGTCCGTGAAGTTACCGGCCAACTATTTTATTTCAAAGAACGCACCTAAAGAAGCCAATTATGGTTGGGGCGAACTACGGAATTATTCAGACATTCCTAAGAAAGGACCGATCACAGACGACAAAGCACGCCACTTGATCCGTGGCTACTACGCCTGTGTGAGTTACACCGATGCTCAAGTGGGCAAAGTCCTCGACGAACTCGATCGACTTGGCCTTAAAGAAAACACCATCATCGTCCTCTGGGGCGACCACGGCTGGAATCTCGGCGACCACACTTATTGGTGCAAGCACACCATGTATGAATCATCGCTGCACATTCCCTTGATCGTCCGTGCTCCAGGTTACCCAAGCGGCACCAAAACGCATACCATCACAGAAACGATCGATATCTTCCCAACCCTCTGTGATCTAACCAACACTCCGATACCAAACACCGTGGAAGGCAAAAGTTTCAAAGCTCGGCTCAAAGACCCAAACGCTCCAGCTCCAAAGACCGCCTATAGCCGCATCGGCAAAGGCGACAGCATTCGAACCGATCGTTATCGTTACAGCGAATACAGCAGAAACGGAAAGCTCCTCAGCAGTATGCTCTACGACCATGACAAGGATCCGCTCGAAACCACCAACATTGCGAACGATCCTAAAAACACGGCGCAAATCAAGAAGTTGGCCAAGCTGCTCAAAGCACCTATCGAGTCGACACGCAAAAAATAAACACAGCTTTGATTTAGGCACCAATCCATTAAATCCGCAGTGATAGTACTCCTTGCCGCCAAGGCGTCTCGGTGGATTCACTCTGATTTTTCACTGGCACAAGTCATGCTAAACACCTAAATAGAACATTCATCAAACATGGAAATCTTCATAAGTTCACCGGCGAGAAAAAGAAACCGCTCTCAAATCTATTCGTCTCAATGCTCAATGCTGTGGATGTCCCAACTGAAAAATTCGCCGAGCACAGGTGAAATGACCGAAATTATCACCTAATGATGAAACAGATTAAATGGTCAATATTAGGCACATTACTTGTTCTTTGCTCCTCAGCTTTAGCACAAGACAATGGACGCAATTTCTTCGCTGCAATGCAGCAGAAGCTTCAACCTAGCAAAGTAGTCACCTATAAAACGATTGGCACCAGGGAGCTTACCTTGCACGTATTCCACCCCGAGGGCTTCAAGTCCTCTGACAAACGTCCTGCCCATGTGGTTATCCACGGTGGAGGCTGGCGCAGTGGGACGCCCCGAAGATTCTACCCCTATGCTCAGAGTCTTCTGACGAAGGGCTATGTCGGTATCAGTATCGAATACCGATTGATCAATAAAAAGCAAGGCACCACTGTGTTCGATTGCGTGAAGGATGGACGATCTGCAATTCGATACATCCGTAAAAATGCGGCAGCCTTGGGGATTGATCCAAATCGTATTGCGCTTGCTGGTGGCTCGGCGGGAGGACATGTCGCACTTGGAACAGCTCTCTTTAATAAGCTGGATCATGCAGATGAAGATCTCTCAATTTCCTGTAAACCCAACGCTCTCGTGCTTTTATTTTCAGTGTTAGACACTTCGAAAAAAGGATACGGTAATAGTCTGATCGGTAATGAATGGGAAAAAATATCACCCTTGCACCAACTCGCCCCAGCAATGCCGCCTGTCTTGGTGTTTCACGGTGATAAAGATGGTGTCGCCCCCTATCCAATACTGACCAAATTCTGCGAAAAGCTTAAGGAACATGGTAACACGTGTGAACTAATTCTCGAAAAAGGAGGGGTGCATGGCCATTTGAATAGCGATGAAAAACTCTTTTTAGATGCAGCGAAACGAACTGAAAAATTTCTATCGCAACACATGCCTGAAACAACAGTAAAATAACGAAGACTCGCTAACAATCACTTAGACCTGACCATGAAATTCACACTGCCCTTTTTTGCTCTGATCCTATTCGCATTGACATGTTCAGCCGCGGAAAAACTGCCGCAGGTGCTGATCATTGCGGACAGCGTTCACCGTGCGACAGCGACTACCGCAGCAGCCGCTCTGAAGGGACGGGCAACGGTCGTTGTTCCAGCAATCGATCTTGGGGACACAAAAACTGCTGTCAGCCGACTCGATCAATTGTTAGGGGAGACCAAATGGGACCTTATTCATTTTAACTTTGGTTTTGCTGACCTTCGTTATGTCGACCCCAAAACAAAGTCTGTCCGCGGGCTGAGCAGGCACGCTGGAGGCATGCGAGTCACAACGGCTGAGCAATACGAAAAGAATCTTCGCAAGATCGTGACTCGACTGAAGTCGACCGGAGCGAAGCTGATTTGGGCGAGCACGACTCCGTTGGTGGGTACCAAGTATGATGGTATCTTCGAGTCTGGTTCCGAATTGGTTTATAATACCATCGCAGCGAAGATTATGTCTCAGCAGAAGATCCCTGTGAATGATATGCACGCA
>CAXMOB010000255.1:0-3373 GCA_964194815.1 Vicinamibacteria bacterium
AGAGTATGTTCATATGAACAGCACCTATGTGGGTCAAGACAGGGACGGAAGTTTCGTTTATCCTGATGATTCGTATTTTGGTGGGATTGCTTCCCTGATTGAACCGGATCGTGCGCTGGGTCAATAACGTCAGCCAGGGAGGTGAAGATACACGCCAGACGCGGATCAAAGCCAAGTTTGTCGAGAGCGGGACGGTCGGCGACGGCGCCAGCGCTGGAGTCTTGGAGTCGGGAAGTCGGGAGGGAAAAATGACGAATTACCTAAAGACCCAAGTACCCAAGGAATGACGAAATCCTAAATCCGAATCCACAGCCATCCCATAGGCTGATCTATTTTTAAGAGGTAGCTGGCGGCCGATCCCACTTAGGATCGGCCTGATGAACTATAAACCAGCCAAAGACAAGCTGCCTGTGCTCACTCAGCTCAGCAAGCTCATTCCTCCACATCTAGTTAGTAAACTAGCTCGCAAACATGGCATAGATAAACAAGCTCGGACATTTACTGCATGGAGTCATGTCGTCAGCTTAATCTTCTCGCAGCTCACACATTCCATCGGACTCAATGATGTTTGCGACACCCTGCGCATTCATTCACGTTGGCTAGGTAGCCTTCGTGGAGCCGTGGCTCCTACTCGAAATACGCTTTCTCATGCTAACAAAACTCGTAACAGCGACATGATGCAGGATTTATTCTGGGAAGTACTTTCCGATCTTGAGCACAAGATGCCAGGAGGGTTCGGTCTTCGATACAAAGGCTTACCAAGAAGATTCAAAAAGGCGATTTACGCGGTCGACTCCTCGACGATAGCTCTGGTAGCAAACTGCATGAGTTGGGCGAAGCATCGCCGCCGCAAGGCAGCCGCGAAGCTCCACCTTCGTCTGAACCTACAGAGCTTTCTGCCGTCTTTTGCTATTATCGAAGAGGCTAGCCACCACGATGACACCCGCGCGCCAGCTCTCTGCGCTCACCTTCAGGAAGGCGAGATTGCTTTATTCGACAAGGCCTATGTGAACTTTACTCATCTCTACGGCCTTTGCCAACGAGGAGTCTTCTGGGTGACTAGAGCGAAGGAGAACATGGCATACACAGTGCGCAAAAAGCTGCTAAAGAAACCCAAGGGGAACATTTTGCGTGACGATCTCATCCTTTTGAAAACTCCAAAGAGTAAGCAACAATGCCCGACGCTCATGCGCCGAGTCGAGATGATTGTAATCGTTGACGGAAAGGAAAAGGTGATGGTCTTTATCACCAACAACACAGACTGGGCGGCAAGCAGTGTGGGAGATCTCTATCAGGCTCGCTGGGGTATCGAAGTATTCTTTAAGCAAATCAAACAGACCCTACAAGTTTGTGACTTCCTAGGACACAGTAAGCATGCGATACGCTGGCAACTATGGGCAGCTTTGCTTCTGTACGTCTTGATGCGTTTTCAAGGTCAAGTAGCAGGATGGTCTCACAGTTTTTCACGTCTACTCGCGATAGTTCGTGGGGTGGTCTGGGATCGAATAAATCTGATGAGTCTGCTCAAATCCTATGGGACAGCAGGTGGCAGCTATCGAATGCGGATAGCTTGCGAGACATCATACCTAGTAGGTTTTGCTCCATGATTCTATGGGACAGCACGCGGGCAGGAAGCCAGTAAATAGAGAGCGTCTCTTCTAAAATTCAAAAAACGAAGTCGCCGAATCGGTCAAAAAATAACGCTAACTCAAGGATTACAGCTACTCATTGAGTTGCTATGGGATGACTGTGTCTTTAATACTAAAAATGAAAGTCCTCGGCGCTCTTGAGTATGCCGAAGGAGAAACCATGGTCGAACAATACAAAGCGGTGAGCCAACAACTCTTCACCGATGAAGACAGCGTGCCCCATCAGTTCACTTGGCGAACCATCCAGACATGGTGGTACCACTATCGCCAACACGGAGCCACCAGACCTGCAGCACGCTGCGACAAGCACCAGCTACGCAAGAGCACCCCAGAGGAACTCCTCCACGCTATTGAGCAGGTACTGCCTCACTTCAATAACAAGCGCTACAACATCGCAGCCATTTATAAAAAAGGCATCGAACTCGGCTTTCTGGAAAAAGACCGCATCGCCGAAAACACCTTCAGGCGTCACGTCAAACGCTTTGAGCTGCTCAAGCCCGAATCACAGGTGAAGAGTAAGCGTCGCCAAGCCTTCTCAAAGCAACACGCCAACGAAATGTGGCAATGCGACACCCTCGTCGGCCCCTACCTCCAGATCAAAGGCGAGCGTGTTAGAACCTACCTCATCTGCTTTATCGACGACGCCTCACGGATCATCCCTCACGGTCAGTTTTACCTCAACGACAACACCCCCAACCTGATTCATTGCTTCCAAAATGGCATCTTTAAGAGAGGAGTTCCCAGAGCAATGTACGTCGACAACGGCTCAAACTACGCCTCAAAAGAAATGCACGTAGCCTGCTGCAGAATAGGCATAGCCCTCCTGCACACACCCATCAAAGACGGCGCAGCAAAAGGTAAAATAGAACGCTTCTTCCGAACCGTTAGAGACCAATTCCTTATCCGTAAAATCGACGAAACCACCACCCTTCAAACCCTCAACAACCAATTTAGTGATTGGGTCGAAGACGAATACCACAGCCGCAAACACAGCATCTTAGACATGCGTCCTCGCGATAGATACAACATAGATCACGACCGCATCCAGTGGCTCCAACAATCCGAGTACAACAAAGAAATCTTCTACCACCAGATCCAAAGAACAGTCAAAGCCGACAACACCTTTCAGCACAACAAAACCCGCTACGAGCCACCATGCTACTTAGCAAAAAGTAAAATCATTGTCCGTTACGACCGCGCCAACACCAATCAACCACCCATAGTCTACCAAGACGACATCCGCCTAGGCGAAGCCACACCACTCAACCTCATCCTCAATGACCGCAAACCAAACCTATCTAACCGCCCTTAAAACAATGATCAACGCACACTTCGGCACCAAAACCACCCCATTCGAAACCGACCAAGAACTCCTCAACGAGCTCCTGCCACACCAAAAACACACCTACACCCGAGTCAAAGAACAATCCTTCATCGGCGGTCTCACCGTCGTCATCGGAGAACCCGGTACGGGAAAAACCATCTTCAAGCAAGCCCTCACCCAGCTGCCTAACAAACAATGGAAAATCATCGTCATCAACCGCGCAATCTTTAGCTGGAACAGCTTCCTCAGCCTCCTGGCCCAAGCCCTCCAAATCGAATCAAAAGGCAACAGCACCGTCCTAGAAACCACCATAATAACAGAAGTCAGAAAACTCCACAGACAAGGGAAAAGCCTCATCCTCATAGTCGATGATGGCCATCTCATCCCGCTCGATCAGCTA
>CAXMOB010000256.1:0-4087 GCA_964194815.1 Vicinamibacteria bacterium
TAGAAACGCTCGGCCACTCATCTCATAACGCACCTCATGCTCAAGAAAAACTTCAGCCTCCTGCTAGCACTGCGCTACCTCAACCCGATCCGCACCCACGTGTCGGTGATCACCATGATCTCATTACTGGGCGTAGCGGCAGGCGTGATGGTGCTCGTGGTCACCCTTTCCGTCACCAACGGCTTCGAAAGGCTACTCAAGGATATCGTGCTAACGTCTAAACCACACATCAATCTCGAACACGTTTCGAAATACAATCCCAATGCCCCCAAAGTTGGTGAACTTGAATGGCGCGCTTTTAAAAAAGAACTCGAAGCAGAGCCTTACGTCAAATCGGTGAGCCCATTGGTTCAGGACTTCCTCTTGGTTGAATACCTAGGACAAAAAAGTGACCCAAAAGTCATGCTAGGGGTCGACACAAAAAACCCAGACGAACTCACAAAATTCAAGAAGGTCATCCAAGAAGGCTCCGCTGATGACCTGCAAAATGGCGACACTGTGGTGATTTCATCTCGTCTCAGCGACAACTTAGGGATTCCTTTAGGTGCCCAAATACTCCTTCACTCAAGTAGTAATTTGAGAAAGATTGAGCCCATCTACAAGCTGATCGACACCGACCTTTTAGCAGTAAGAGAGGCCGAATTCCTAAAACAACTACAAGCTGACATCAGCAAAGAAGGAGTCTGGAAGTCGGACGGTTTAATGGAAACCACTTCACTTTCCCATGTGAAGCTCATTGCCTACAGCTTCTGTGAGAACCACTTAGACACAGAAAAATCCCTACGTCAGAATGAACGCGACATCCTAAACAACATTTTAGACGAATTAACCACCTACAACAGTAGGGACGTACAAAATGATTCCGTCGAATACAACGATGGCACAAAAGATAAAGTTCTATCCCTTCTGCTTGAATTATCGAAAATTGACAAGACAACGAGCGACAACAAAGAGCTGCGTAACCTGCGCGAGGTCATGTTGCCTAAAGAGCTCACGGTCGTCGGTATCACCCAAACCAATAACTTCGCCAAAGGCACCGACGTCTTTGTCCCCTTCACCATCGCTCAAGACCTAGCTGACACTGAAGGCGGTATCCAAGGTCTAGCTGTCACTCTAAATGAACCCTATCAAGCTGGAATATTTAAAGACCAACTCCTTGCAAAACATCAATTCAACATCGAAGACCCCTACTCGACAGACCCTCAGAAACTTGCCCCACAATGGTATGCCCAAACCTGGATGGAATCGAGTGCCGAGCTATTCAAAATCATGGAAATGCAGAAATTCATGATGGTCTTCGTGCTCTCGTTCATTGTCCTCATCGCTGTTTTCTCTATCGCGGCGGTCATGTTCACAGTAGCCATTCAGAAAAAACGTGAAATTGGCGTCATGAAAGCACTAGGAGCCACACCACGCCAAATCGTCAATGTCTTCACTTACCAAGGTATTTTCGTAGGAGCTGTTGGTTCCGTAGCAGGTCTACTCGTCGGCTACATCGTGGTGATCAATGTCGGTAACATCCAGGCATTTATCCGCAACACCATCGGCTACAATCCTTTCCCAAAAAGCATCTACGGCACAGACACCATGCCAACCCACATCATCCCGCTAGAATTTGCAGTGGTCGGCGTTGGAGCTCTTGTGCTCTGCACCATCGCTAGTTTAGTCCCAGCCTGGTCAGCCTCAAGAGCTGACGCCGCCCGCTCACTTCGCAACCTTTAAAACCACCACGCCATGAATATTTGGATTCTCAAAAACGGTCAAAAAGATGGACCACACCATGACTTCGAAATCCGTTCGATGATCAACAACGACGATGTCACGCCAGATGTCGCGGCATGGCACGAAGGCATGGAAAAGTGGCTGCCCCTCGGTGAAATCCCCTTGTTCATGGATTCCTTTAAAAAGGAAGAAGAGCCTCTTGAAGATGACGAAATTTCTGACACCTTTTCGAGTGAAGTCATCCCAGCCACTGTCGAGGCACCCAGTGTTGAAGCAACTTCAAACACTGGTCCGCGACGCCACACTCCTGAGGGCGAATACATCCCTTCTCTTCGAGACGGCCAACGTGGTGTTTTCCTCTGGCGCCGTTTCTTCGCTCGCTTTATAGATTTCTATATTCTTAGTGCTACGCTTTGTTTGCTAGCCATCTTCAATGGTCAGAATCCATTTGATATCAATTCCACTATTAACAACCAACTCTTCATTATACTCTTCATCTTTCTTTATGACCTGATTCTCTCCCATGTGTTCGGTAGCACCATTGGTAAAGCATTGCTAGGACTTCGGGTCGAATCAGCTTTTGACGGCCAAAACATAGGCCTCACCAGAGGAATCCTGCGTTCCTTAGCCGTGAGCTTTATCATCCCCCTGGGAGCCAACGTCATTCTCGGCCCAATTTTCCTAGTTTTCTGCATATTCTTCGCCAAGAAACGTTTTATGTTACCCTGGGACACCTACGGTGCTTCAGCGGTTCGAGGCCTACCTCTCACCACCGCTCGTATCATTGGAGCTGTGATGATTTTCATTTGCATTACCCTTATGGTGCAATTTTTCACTCCCCCACAACTACTTGAAGAATTGCAACAGCAACTCCAGCAAAGAATGGAAAATTAAGCCCTTCTGAGAGCTAATACCATTCTGAGAAACAAAAGAGTGATATAAACAGCACCTGATTCCACTGGAAGTATCAAGCTTCGCAAAGGATTTCAATCGAGCACGTGATGCACATGCTTAAAAAAAACGCATCAAATACCATTTTCCACTTGCAGTTCAGGGCGGTTCATGTAGAAACCGCTTCACCAAAACACATCTTGCTCAGGTGGCGGAATTGGTAGACGCGCCAGACTAAGGATCTGGTGGGGGTTAACCCCGTGCAGGTTCGATTCCTGTGCTGAGCACCATTAATTTAAAAGGACTTACGAGAAATCGTAAGTCCTTTTCTTTTGTCACCCTCCTAATAGCTTCCTGCATGTTTGTAAGCACTCTGTCTATCGACTCTTGGAATGAACTTTCTTTTCCCTTGAAAGTGCTTCTTTCTTCAACTGTTCAATCTCAGGTCGAGCAT
This sequence comes from Vicinamibacteria bacterium, assembly GCA_964194815.1. Taxonomy (GTDB): domain Bacteria; phylum Verrucomicrobiota; class Verrucomicrobiia; order Verrucomicrobiales; family Akkermansiaceae; genus Rubritalea. The sequence continues at coordinate 3,068 of CAXMOB010000256.1, forward strand.
AGAGCTTCAAGAAATCATCCGTGCGCGTTCGCATTTGAGTTAACCTATCTTTATGTTTTGGATCCTTCGAAAGGTTGGTAAGTTGATCTGGGTCATTCTCCAAATCATATAACATCTCAACTACAGGCGTCTGCTGGTCATACCTAGCATAAGTGTAACGGCTTCCATGCACCCCACGCCAAGCAGGTATAAGTTGATTGCTGGAATTGAATTCATTGAAAAAATCAACCCGCCAGTCAGCTGGAATTTCACCTCTTACAAAAGGAAGTAGACTTTTCCCCTGATACTTTTCAGGAACTTTCACACTCGCTAAATCTAACATCGTAGGTGCCAAATCAAGGTTGGTAACAAATGACTTAAAAACTTTGCCACTCACATTTTTTTTATTCGGGCGTGGATCATGAATAATCAAAGGGACCCTGAGAGATTCTTCATAATGACTCCACTTTCCAGCAAAGCCGCGGTTCCCCATGTAGAATCCGTTGTCAGCAGTGTAAATAACCACCGTGTTATCGGCCATACCATTCTTCTCAAGCTCCTTTTGAACCCTTCCAATCACCTTATCCATCCCAGATAACATCCGGTAATAAGCTCGCATATTAGTTCGATATTTTTCAGGAGTATCCCACCTCCAGTACCATCTCACTCGATTCAATGACTCTTTAAGGAAATCAGGCTGCATTTCAAAGTATTTTGGGTCAGACAGCTTGGGCAATTGAGGTTCGATATCTTCATACATTCCATCGACTTCCTTAGGCCAAGGAAAATGCCCAATACCTGGCCGATGATCGCCATCGCGTGCATGAGCGATATTGAAACTCATATAAAGGCAGAATGGGCTTCCTTTGACCTGATTCTTAATAAATTCTACTGAACAATCCCCAATAATTTCAGCGGTATGACGAGTTTTCCCATCCTTCAGCTTCACATGATGAGGCCCACCTCCGTATACTTTATGATCATGGAACATGCGTTCCATGGCTCCTTTTTTTGTCTCCGCGAACTTCACATGTTGCTTGC
>CAXMOB010000257.1:0-4440 GCA_964194815.1 Vicinamibacteria bacterium
CTGTGTCTTCTGCCATTAAGGCCGCAGCGAAAAGAGACAAAGTCAGTGCAAGTGGCAAACCAGTGATTAAAGATTTTTTCATCTGAAGCCAGCCTAGTCTATGAAAGAGGAATAATCCATAAAATTTCTGAGTCACCCTTCCCTGGTCAAATCTGATCCTTAGCGATCGTCTCACCCTCCACGAATTCTGCTTTAGTAAAGGTCTGCCGGATATCTTTCTTCCCATGGCTGATGTTGCTGAGCCATCTGACCACCCTGCTTATGATGGGTTGATAATCCCAGGTAATGTGTGCGACAGAGGGACGACACCACACAAATATTGGATCTTCATCTGTACAGACCAGTGACACGTCCTCAGGTACGCGAAGTCCCCGGGAGGCTAGGAAATAATAAGTTGCTTGAAACAGAAAGGCCTCGTCAACAATAAGTGCCGTTGGTGGAGTTAGTCCGAAAAGAGAGTCCAGCAATGTAGCGAAGCCCTCCTTGCTCTCCTTCCAGTCAGGCAAGTTGTATTTACTAATCTCTATATCAGCCTTCATTAGCTGCTGGAGAAAGGCCTGCTCACTTAATCCAGGCTGGGGAATCCGACGCTGCTCACGGCAGAGCAGCGAAATACGCCGGTGACCCAACTCTAGCAAGCGATCCGTGGCCACAGTGACGGCACCTACCTTATCAGGACCAGCTGCAGCAATAGACAAGTCTCCACGACGCCCAAACATAGCGAAGGCCGGCACCTCATGCTCAGAGAACCATTCCAAAATCGAACGTGACCCAGACACGACTACCCATGCGTCTGCATCAGTTTGTTCAACGTAGTCGGCAATACGGTTTGTATCCGCACCAAGCTCAGTCATGGCTTTCTTAGGGTAAAAAGGAATGTAGCCCGCCTCCTCAAGCACGTGATAGAGCTCAATAACGTAGTTGTTTGAGCGATCCATCTTATCCAATAACAGCAGTGCGACCCGCACGGTGGAAACCTTCTTTATTTCCGAAGAGGCGTTGATCAGCCTTCGCTTGCCAGGTCCCTGTGCGATAAGCAGCCCTTCATTCTCAAGCTGTTGTAATGCAGTTTCTACCGTCTTATTATTCACACCCAACTCCTTTGCCAGCTCATTGCGTCCTGGAATGAGTTCAAGCCAGTGCCCACGCATGATTTCCTGTCGCAGATGCTCAGCTATCTGCTCGGCGATAGTGAGGACTTTCAAGAGAGACATACGTCAGTTTAACAGATAATTGGATAAAATGTTAAACAAAAAACCATTATTTCACCTGACCGTTTAATAGGCAGGATGAGGGCAATCTTTGATCTCAACATAGTAAGCCATTAACTGGAGCATGCTGAAGTCATTAAACAACCCCATCGCCTAATCTAGTAAATATTTCTGGGGCTATCTTTAAACCTGTCCGCAAGTGGATCAAGTTGGTTAACACGCATTTACTTTTAAAAACACAACATTGTAGATATTTTATAAAAGGTTAGCAAAAAAGGCACACTATCTTAGTAAAATATATGAATCCACTACTCACATCTCTTAATTTAAGTGCAATTACAGTAATCGCATCCATTTCACTTGCATCTCAGCAGGCTCATTCAGCTACATTCATCTATGAGTCTTTCAGCCAACCTGCTGGATCACTTAATGGGCAAGCAGGTGGAACTGGATTGAACACCTGGGGTGACAATCAAACTGTAGATGTAGTAACACCAACAACTCTAAGCTATGGTGATTTGACAAACACTGGCGGTCAAGTCAATTTGCTTAGCGGGAGTGGTGTTGACGCATTCGTCACAACTACTACAGCACTTAGCACTAACGGATTACTCGACGACGGAGCCACGTTGTGGTTCAGCTTTATGTACTCAAAAACTAGTAGCGGTGGAGGCTCCAATGAAAAAGGTGGTTTTGCCTTCGGTACAGCTCCTATTGATGGGGCATTTAATGGTACCAACATGGCTGGCAATGGTATCGGTGCTCGTATTCTCGCAACTGGTATAAATGCTGGCACTTGGTCTGGTAGCGGTAACGTAACAGCTGGTACAGGCACTAGTATTGCACTTAACACATCCTATCTCGTTGTTGGTAGAATCCAGTGGGGAGCTACTGCAGGAGATGACGAGACAATCACTCTTTATCTACAAGACACCTCTAATCTTGGAACCCTATCTGCATCTATCGGCACAGCAACAATGACTGGTGTAGACCAATCACTCTTCGATACAATCAGCATGACTCAACGTGGCTCGGGAGGAACTGTTACTTATGATGAAATCCGTTTTGGTGAAACATTTGCAGATGTTACTCCGGCTGCCGCTCCAATCCCAGAACCTTCATCTACAGCTCTTATCGGACTTGGTGGTCTCGCTTTTATCCTACGCCGCCGTAGGTAAGTACTGTCAAACATAGACAATTATTTTTTTAAGCCTCTTACCTTCGCGGTAAGAGGCTTTTTTATTTCTAGAAACTACAACTGAATTCAGCAAAAGCATTATTTACTTGTGATTTAGTGAGGTAAGTTGATTTCACCACTTCTGTTACACTCTATAGTATTCTGTCCTGTTCTTTGTTGGTTCAAGCCAAAATAAGCACTGATGGCCTACTTTGACCCAGCACTCCCCCTCCATCCAAAGAAGCAAATTAGCGGTTCGTTTTCTAAAAAATGAAAAATGATTTGAACAATCATGTAGATGCTTTACGTATATTGCCCATAAGCTATCGCCTACGGATAAATCCGTGAATCAGGCAAGCGTGCTCGCACCCGAATCTGTTTTATCAGAATGCGAGACCACAGAAGCAACAACAGACGACATAAATCAATTATGAAAACAAATAAAGTAATCAAAACATCCTGCCTACTTGCAGCGATGAGTATGGGTATCACCGGTTTAGCCACCGCACAGGATAAACTACCTGATCCGGACGGTAAGCCGGCCGATATGACAAAGCCTGTCCAAGTTTTCCTCATCATGGGACAGTCTAACACGCTCGAAATGGGCAAGGTCACCCCTGAGCTAGGTAAACTCTACCCCTTCCTCGCAGACGATGCAGGTGCCTGGACCACCCGCAAGGATGTTCGTAACGTGTCAGTAATGGTAGGCCGGAAGGGTGTATACCGCAACGACTGGATGACCGTCAGTGGTAAAAAGCTTGGTATTGAGGTCGCCATCGGCCACCAGCTTGGCAACGCCATCGACGCTCCTGTCATGGTCCTCAAAAGCTCGATCGGCAACCGTAGCCTCGGTTGGGACCTACTGCCTCCAGGAAGCCCTCGTTACACATATGAAGGTGCAGAGGTTCCCGGCTATAAGGAAACCTTCAAAGGCAAGAAGGACAAGACCATTGTACCATTCGTGAAGGGTGGAGACTGTCTGCAGTGGTATGCCGGTAAGCAATACGACGATGACGTCGCCAACGCCAAAATGGTCCTCGCTGACCTCGACAAATACTACCCTGGTGCCAAGAGCTACGAAGTGGCTGGTATCCTCTGGTGGCAGGGCGATAAGGACATGCGCAACGCTGCACATGCCGCTATGTATGAGAAGAACCTCATTAACTTTGCCAAAGCACTGCGCAAGGACTTCAACGCTCCAAAAGCAGCTTTCGTAACAGCATCCCTTGGTCAGACTAAGGAGAGCGACACGACTTCTGGTCACGGAAAAATTCTTCATGCGATGAAGTCTTTCGCTAGCGGCAAGCATTCTAAGGATCTAGGCGACAACCTCGGCTTCGTCTACACACATCCACATTCCAAGGGGAGCAGCTCCAGCGCTCACTACTCTGGTAATGCACAGACTTACATGAACGTAGGACTTGAAATGGGTAAGGAAATGGTCAAGCAGCTAAAGAAGTAGTCGGCTGAACCATCAAAAAATCCGGATCAAAACGGATCAAAAATCATGGGCTGATGCACACATTGCATCAGCCCATTCTGTTTTTTAAAGACCGTGGAAAATTGATATACTCGGCATCCTGAGTTGACGGATGCCGCACCAAACCCTTACGGTCTCTGCATGATGAACCTGAATGCTTTGTGTAGATGTGCATCCTTCCTCTTCTTGCCGGCTGTGTCACTCTATGCCCAGCAGCAGGATACTACCCAGGCAAACAACCGCTACAACGTCTTGTTGATCTGCGTCGATGACCTCAGGACGGAGCTCGGGTGTTATGGTGTCGATACGATCCAGACACCCCACATCGACCAGCTGGCCAAGTCAGCACTCGTCTTTAACAACCACTACGTTCAGGTGCCCACCTGCGGCTCGTCACGCTACGCCTTGCTCACCGGTCGTCGACCCAGCCTCAGCTTTGGGACAGGCAATGGTGCCATGACGGGTGGCAAGAGTGCCCTGAAACAAGATCAACTCGATGGTGCCCAAAGTTTCCCCGAGCTTTTCCGGCGCAGCGGCTACCACACCGTGTGTATTGGAAAAATTTCCCATTC
>CAXMOB010000258.1:0-3586 GCA_964194815.1 Vicinamibacteria bacterium
TGTAACCCTGTTTTTGAAAATTGGTAACGATGCTGTCCTTACCAATCAGGTGAGAAACGCCGACTGCAAAAAAATGTGATTTGTGAGCAAACTTCGCCACCCTCTGCTCCATCACTGAAGCCATCCGCTTGTTGCGATCGAACAACATGATTTTTTTAAGTTTTTTACTAAATGGGCTTGGCCTTGTCGCTTGCTTGGTCGTCGCCAGCAAGGCCTTTTCATTGCCCTCAAGATAAGCTGTATAAAGCCCCCCTCCAACGCGCTCTTTGTTATTGCGGCAGGCTTTGAGATGACGAACAAACCCAATGACCAAGCTTTTTTGCTCAGCCGCACTCAACTTGTTTAATCCACCCATCTGATCATCATTACTCTCCAAAAAGTGAATGTTTTTTCCCGCCTTTTCAGCACGGTTCCATAGCTGCATGTCCAAGGTCACTCCATCGGCTCCACAATGAGCGAGATAGTTTAAGGAAGTCCAAAACGCCCAAGTGCGCTGGTGCTCAAAATCTTTCACTTCGAGATTAGGTGAGAGAATCTTCAACTCGACATTTGCCGCAGCCACAGCATCTGCTCCTAAGGATTTAAGTAAGGAGCCTCCCTTTGGCCGTATAATGTATTGTTTAGCCTTCTCCTGACCACGCCACGAAAGATCCGCTTCTGTATAAAACCAATCGCTTGCCACAAAGGCTGCCTCAGCTTTCGGATGAAGCTGCTTAATCTCAGCCTGCGAGTAATGCACGGTGCCAAACAAGTAAACAGCCTGCTTTATCTGCAGCCCTTTCACTTGCCAAAGCATTGCTTGCTTGACCTGTCCAAGCGGCTTCGTCTGTTTGATGGGCTCAGTCTGCTCCACGGTCTCACCGCACACTGTTGGAACTAGCCCAGCAATAAGAAGTAAAAAAACAATGGAAAACCAAGCCTTCATAAGAATTACAATTCGCGTGCGTCTGCAATCTTCCCTTCGACAGCAGCAGCAACCACCATCACAGGACTCATCAAGATCGTTCTGCCCACTGGGCTTCCCTGACGACCTTTGTAGTTTCGGTTCGAAGACGATGCACAAATCTGATCGCCAATAAGCTTATCCGGATTCATCGCAAGACACATCGAGCATCCGGCAGATCTCCACTCGAATCCGGCCTCGATGAAGATTTTATCAATGCCTTCTTGTTCACATTGGATCGCCGTGATCTGTGAACCAGGAACAGCAATAGCCTTAACGCCCTTAGCCACCTTCTTGCCCTTCAATAAATCTGCCGCTGCACGAAAATCTGAAAGTCGACCATTGGTGCATGATCCTAGGAAAGCCACATCGATAGGAATCCCCTTGATCGGAGTTCCAGCAGGAAGCTTCATGTATTCTAAGGCCTCTTCGATGCTCACTTTCTCAGCCGGCGTCGCTGCCTTAGCTGGATCTGGAATCATTTCTGAAATACCAACGCCGTGGTCTGGAGAAATACCCCAAGTCACTGTTGGTTCGATGTCTTCTGCTGCGAATTCAACCACGTCGTCAAAATGACAAGCTTCATCAGAACAGAATGATTTCCATTGCACTTCCGCCTCTTGCCATTCCTCATCGCTCGGTGCGTAGGGACGCCCCTTGAGATAATCAAATGTTGTTTGGTCTGGGTTCACATAGCCACAGCGTGCTCCACCTTCGATTGACATGTTACACACCGTCATACGTTCTTCCATGGTCATTTCATCGAACACATTGCCCGCATATTCATACGCATAACCAATGCCTCCCTTCGCCCCTAGGTGACGAATGATGTGTAATATCACATCCTTGGCATACACGCCTCTCTGCAATTTGCCTGAAACCACAACCTTACGCACCTTGAGCTTGCTCATTACGAGAGATTGAGTCGCCAACACATCACGCACCTGAGTGGTGCCAATGCCGAAAGAAATCGCACCAAATGCACCATGCGTTGCCGTGTGCGAATCACCACACACAATCGTGCTTCCTGGCTGGGTAATCCCCTGCTCAGGACCCACCATGTGGACAATCCCCTGCATGCCTGTAGATAGGCTGAAATACTTAATCCCAAATTCCTCGACGTTCTTTTTGAGCTCGTCGATCATTGCATTCGCGAGCGGATCAGCAAACGGCTGCGTTTGATTATCAGTTGGGACAATGTGATCCACTGTCGCAAACGTGCGATGTGGGTATTTCACCCCAATACCCAAGTCGCGCAGCATCCCAAATGCTTGCGGGCTAGTCACTTCATGAATCAAATGACTGCCAATAAAGAGTTGTGTCCGTCCGTCATCAAGTGTCCCAACGGTGTGAGCCTGCCATACTTTTTCGTATAAATTTTGTGCCATCAAATAGTCCTTTCGTTCGCTAATGTGGTGAAACCTGAGCCAATTCCACCCACAAGTCAATCCAGTGCTACGTGTGTTTTGATTCAGCTCAGGTGACAACGACTGAAACCAAGCCGCTCATCGCCTTATACCACTTAGAGAAACAAAAGAGACTAACGAATTTTTTCGTAAGGATGCAGAGACTAGGCTACGCATTGGGCGAAGCTTACTCGCTGTATTCTTATACAATCAGTGTTTTTCTTCAGTCACGATTCTAAAAGAATATAGCTTCGCACGAGTCTCTTTTGAAACTCTAAATGGTATTAGCTGCAACATATTGGATTTGTAAGCTCGTTCCACTAGGCAACGCGTCACCTTACCATAACATCCATAACGATAATTATAGCGCCACTCACTCTACGCAGCACCTAATTGCCTATTGTAGACTTGAGAACAACGGTCAATAATTTGAATGAGGTCGTATTTCCCCATTTGTTCTTCTTCGCTAAGTTCGCTAAGATATATTGTCCACTGGTTAATCAGCCCCACTTCCTTATCAGCAACCGCAGCATTACCTGCTAGCATCGACTCGGTGAGTTCCTGAAAATATATAGACGCTTTTAATTCCTTCAATCTAAAGTCGACCACTGGACAATCTTTCAGTGCTTTATTGCAATCTTTGTATTGCTGGAAATTTATCAAGAACACTTTAAGTTTTCTATGCAGCAAATGAGCTCCCGTTGACTCATCCTCTCTCACAAGTTTTATCTTCTTATCGATATTTGTGAGTAAGGTAGAAGGAAACTCAGCATGTGAAAATAATGTGATGATAGCACTATCCAAAAGAGCCTTCAGTTCATTTTTTTCTTCAACCTCTTCTTGAGAAACTACATCTAAAATTTCATAGAACGTGCAAAATGGGTTAACAGAATCCGATGACTCGATCAGAACTTTGTATCTCTGCAAGGTGATTTTTATTCTCTCGTCCTCAACATCTATAACGGATTGAACGGCCTCCAGGTCTTTGTAAGTGAGTCCTATCGGTGATAGCATTTCATTAACCTCCTCGATCATCTTCTGGATGCCCCTTGCAATAGTCACTCTAGGAATTCTATTTTTAGGAACTTCGGCTAAAGCCGAGTAGGCTGTTTGCACTTGCAGATGAATCAGATTCGAGGCCTCATCCATTAATTGTTCATCGGATGACGACCTAGCTGACTTTTTGAATAGTTTTTTTGTTTTATTAAACATGGATTAATTAAAGGTAACTTGCTCA
>CAXMOB010000259.1:0-6265 GCA_964194815.1 Vicinamibacteria bacterium
ATGCTTGGACATTAGCGGTCGATCACCCATCCGTCGTGCTTCCTTGGTGCGGCCTCCCAGATTCTACACCACTTTCCGGCCCTCCAGCTCCCTTACTCAAAGCCATGAAGCAACAAGCATTACGCATCCTAGCGGTCGAAAAGCATCCCTAGTTCACACTAGAGTCCTGCAATGAGAGACATCTCTTAGTAAAACTAAGGTTCACTATAGTGGGAGCTGGGCAACAATTATTTAATCGAAGTCACCTTCCAATCGAGGGTTTCCCCTGCATGCATTGGGATAACGCGATGACCAAAACCTTCATACGCCTCAGGAACTTCAAAGGGTGTCTTCGTCACTGTCACTAATTTTTCAGCTGGCGTCACACCGTAGTTGCGTTGAGCATTGTCAGATATGAAGTCTTGCAGGTTTTCCAATACCCCATGATGGTCGAACAACTGAGCCAAACGAGCCACTGCAAGTGGAGCTGTGAATACGCCAGCAGCACAACCGCAGCATTCTTTACTAGAAATCGGGTGTGGTGCAGAGTCAGATCCGAACATCAACTTTGGATGCGCTTTTAGTGCTGCCTGCAGTAGTGCCTCGCGATCTTCTGGACGCTTTGCAATTGGCTTACAGAACAAATGAGGATTGAGTAGGCCACCAGCAACATCATCCAAGGTAATCAGCAGATGCTGAAGTGTCACTGTCGCACGTAAGTTCTCATAACGATCCAACAAATTAACTGCTTTCGCCGTTGTGATGTGTTCCATCGTGATCATCAACTTGGGGAACTTGCTTGCAATATGTTCGTAAATTGAAAGGAACTCAGATTCGCGATCCATCACAAATCCGTGAGTTTCACCATGCACCATCAAAGGAATTTCCATTTCTTCCATCATCTTGAACACGTGCTCAACGGAATCGATTTGTGCCACTCCTGCTTCACTGTTGGTAGTCGCACCCGCTGGGTAAAGCTTCATCCCAATCATGTGTTCCTTTGCAGCTGCAAGCTCAGCTTCGGAATAATCCTTAAAAAAGAGCACCATATACGGGTCAAATGTGTGACCACCCGCATTTGCCATGATGCGCTCTTTATACGCATGTAGCATTTCAAGAGTTGTCACAGGTGGCACCAAATTAGGCATCACCACCGCACCAGCAAATGTTTCTGTGGTCAAAGGTGTCACCAACTCCATCATCTCCGCGTCACGAAGATGAAGGTGCATATCTAGAGGAGAACGTAGTGTGATTTCCATGGGGTCACTTCGCCCTAAAATGCCTAAACCGTCAAGTGCGGACAAATAATCTTTCCATCATATCAACACTATTTATGGTCACTTTATGCCAAGCCGATGCTCATGGGTAACCAACGATCCTGAATACCAAGCATACCACGACCTCGAATGGGGCCGTGAGCTAAAATCAGACCAACAATTGTTCGAGCAACTCATCCTTGAAGGGGCTCAAGCTGGGCTCTCATGGCTCACGGTACTGAAGAAGCGTGAGAACTATCGCACTCGCTTCCATGCCTTCGATATCACTCGCTGTGCCTCGCTCAGTGATGAACAACTTGAAGCGGCTCTAGTCGACAAAGGAATCATCCGTCATCGGCTCAAGGTTTACGGAGTCCGAAAAAATGCCATTGCTGCTCAGCAGCTGATCAGCGAGTTTGGTTCACTGCATAGCTATTTCTGGCATTGGATAGATCACCAGCCCATCATCAATAACTTCGACTCCATCGCCGATTATCCAACAAAGACAGCACTCAGTGACAAAATAAGTAAGGACCTCAAAAAACGCGGATTTACATTTGTTGGCTCCACCATTACTTACGCATTCATGCAGGCAGTCGGAATGACTATCGACCACAGCTCAGATTGCTTTCTTGCACAGCCCATATCCTAAATTTACAATGCCACGATTTTCACTCATTCAAGCCCCCTTCAATCTAGAGGAATACGACCTCGTTATTGATGTCCGCTCCCCTTCAGAATTTGCAGAAGATCACATCCTAGGTGCCATCAACCTCCCTGTTTTAAATGATCTAGAACGAAAAGAAATTGGCATCATCTATAAAGAAAACACATTCGAAGCATCAAGACTGGGAGCCGCCAAGATCTCTATCAATATTGCTAGTATCATCAGCAATGAATTAGCAGAATTGCCGCACAGAGCAAAAATGCTCATCTACTGCTGGCGTGGTAACCAACGTTCGAGGTCAATCGCTCATGTGCTGAGTTCCATTGGTTGGAATATCTCACTCATTCACGGTGGTTATAAATACTATCGTAGCCAAACCATCGAAACCACCGAGACTTTCTTCAATGACGCTTCGCTGCAACTAAAAGTTATCTCAGGTTACACGGGAACTGGTAAAACACATTTCTTAACTGCTCTCAAAGAATCTGGCCACCAGGTGATCGACCTCGAGGGCTTAGCCAACCACAAAGGCTCACTCTTCGGTGCTGATGCAAGCCTGGAACAACCGAGCCAAAAACGTTTCGAAAACCTGCTAGCGACTGAAATCAGACAATTTGATCTCGCCAAACCAATCTATATCGAAGCCGAAAGTAACCGTATCGGTAATGTCTTTTGTCCACCTGCACTGTGGCTTGCGATGAAAGAAGCTGAGGTCATTGACATTGAACTGGCAATGGCCAGTAGAGTCGAAATCATCAAACAAGACTACGTCCACCTCTTTGCCACCCCCGACAAAGTCATTGAGCTCCTCCAAAAGCTCAAACGAATACGTGGCCAAGCACAAGTCGACAGCTGGATTTCCTCAGTCAACGCCTTAGACTGGGATGCATTAGTCGCGTCACTTCTCGAACACCACTACGATCTAGCCTATCGTGATTCAGGATCAGAGGGCTCTCCGTATAACACACCAAGTCAACGCCTAAAACTTACTGGTTCCACACAACAAGACTATCTGCACGCGGCAAAAGGCTTGGCATAATGTTTAAGGATGCACACAACCACCTTCATTTTTCGACATTAGCACCCTACCGTGATGCAATCATGCAGCGCATGAAGGACGCCAACATCACTCAGTGTGTTGTGAATGGCACCCACCCTGATGACTGGCACGCAGTGCTAGCATTACACCATCAATTTCCTGATGTGATAATACCCGCACTTGGACTACATCCATGGCAAGTGCACAGACGCCCCACTGATTGGCTTGAGCAGCTACTCACCCTTCTTGATCAATACCCTCAAGCCGTCATTGGCGAAACTGGATTAGACCGCTGGATTAAATCGCCAGACCTCCCAGCACAGATCGATTGTTTCAAAGCTCACTTAGCAATAGCACATACCCGCAACCTCCCTATTTCTATCCATTGCCTCAAAGCGTGGGGCTCCTTGGTCGAGATCCTGCAAACCACTCCATTACCTAGGCGAGGTGTCCATATCCATGGTTTTGGAGGCAGTGCAGAAGTCATGCAGCAACTCGCCAGCCTCAATCCCTATTACTCACTCTGTGGCTATTTCTTAAAACCTGAAAAAGAACATGTATTTCGACTCTTCAAAAATGTGCCCAGTGACCGCCTTTTGATCGAATCAGATGCTCCAGATATGATTCCACCACAAGAGTATATTCTCGACCCCATTGAGAATATAAACTCCCCACTCAATATGCTTTCTGTGGTTGAGCCACTGGCACGATTAAGGCAAAGCAATGCTAATGAAATCACCTCATTGACAAGCTCCAATTTCGATCGTTATTTCAGCACTACACGCTAGAAAAAAAATAGTTGAGTTTTTTGCAACTATTAATAAAAATCAAGGTTACATAAGACATGAAAAGCTTTATTACCACTATCCTCATTTCGGCATTCGCGTCCTCGATGCTTACGGCTGAAGAGCTACCAGCCGAAGCTAAGGCAACCCTCGCAAAAATGACTGAATACCTCGAGAAAGAGGAAAAAGCTTACAAAAAACGTCAAACTGAAATTTACGAGTATTACATCAAAGCCCTTAAGGAGCAAAAGGCTGCGGCAGCCAAACGCAATGACCAAAAATCTATAACTGCCATAAACGAAGCTCTGATTAAAATCCTAAAGCAACAAGGAATTGCTCCTGATAAAGGAATAGCAAACTTCGGTAATAATGCTAAAGGAATAGCAAACTTCGACGATGGGATACTTCCATCTGCACCTACTATAAAAGCTGGAGCTTCGTGGGATAGCGTGAGTGAATTTGTCGAAAAGAATGAGAAACAAACTAAAGTGGTTAAAGTCCAACCAACCAAAATTTCTGAAGAGATTAAAATTAAAGGCAATTGTCTCATTTGCCCATACTTCAAAGACGAGTGGAGCTTTGGTTTCGGTGACCGCCTCATTGACACACCTTTCTCAGGGCACCGGAATGCGAGACACCAAATCGATGGGCACAATCCAGGCTCACTTTGCTACTCAGTAAATGATGGACCATGGGTAGTTGTCAAAGGTGCTGAAGTGGTCGAGGTCAAAGGAAATATTAAATTTTCTTCAAATTTAACGAAGATAAAATCGCGTAACTTTAACACTAAAGGCTCGATCCGAGTGCGTGTTTTAGCTGTAAAATAGAAGCCATCTCACCACCTCCAAATATAGTTAAACTTTCTTAAGGATTCCTTTTGCTTTATCCTCTCCGTTTGGCATAGTCTGCGGCATGAAGTTGTTAAACTCACGAATTTTAATTATTTTGCTGGCCCCACTCAGCGTCATCCTCGCCAGTTGTGGCAATGGTGCTTCAGGTTCAGGTGGTCGCAATACCATCGAGGTGGTTAAAAAACCTGGATTCAATCAAAACCACGGCCCATTTGATAGCCGAGGAAATTACCGCGAAGAATGGGCAGACAACCCACCGAGGCGTGTCTTTGTTTCTCCGCCCGATGTGAACAAACCCAACGGCAAACCAACTCAGGTGGCCTATGTTCCACCAGTTGTGCAGAACAACAAGCCGAGGCCAACGAAAAGCCGCCCGACTTACATCGCTCCGAAGCCTACATACGTAAAACCAAAGCCTAAGAGAAAAGCCCCAATTATCCATACGGTTAAAAAGGGAGACACCCTCTATGGTCTCTCTTTACGCTACAAGTCAGGTGTAAAGACCATTCAAATTGCCAATGGTCTCAAAGGAACCACCATTCGTATCGGCCAAAAACTCAAAATTCCACGTTACTAGTCCACAAAATGACTAGTCTAAAATTCTAACTGTATAATGAGACGTATCATCAAGTATTTCGGAGCAACCATTGCTATCGCCATAGCATTTTCCTCCTGCTCTAACCAAGTCCGTCCACACAACTCCAGACTGGAACATAATTTTGTCTACGGAAAAACTGCATACATAGACCATAAAGGTGATGCTCACGCTCCTCCCAAAGCTCCACGGGCTGTCAAAAAAATGATTGCTGCTGCTAACGAGATTAGAAAAAAGCCTTATAAATATGGTGGTGGTCACCATAGCTTTAACGACAATGGATACGATTGCTCAGGTGCTACCTCTTATATCCTACATGCAGGAGATAAAGTTACCCGTCCCCTTGTCTCCCAAAACTTTCTGCATTATGGTAAAAAAGGCTATGGCGACTGGGTCAATATCTACGCTCGCAGAGGTCACGTCTTCCTAGAAATTGCTGGCTTACGCTTCGACACTGGAGGCACATGGAACTCAACGGGTCCGCGATGGAAACCACAGAGCCGAGGTGTGAGTAACTACTACGTTCGACACCCCAGAGGACTTTAACATACACACCTTCATGAGTGAACCTATCATTCGGGCCAAAGGCCTTACCCGTGGCTACACCATCGGGAAGAAAAAAATTAGCGTGCTCCGTGGTATCGATATCGACATCCATGCCGGTGAAAAAGTGTTTCTTTGTGGCCCGTCTGGAGCCGGAAAAACAACATTGATGTATACCTTAGCCGGTCTCGAAGCACCTGAGTCAGGAAAAGTCTTCCTCAATGGAACCGACATTTATGCTCTGAACCGCACTCAGCAAGCAAAACTGCGTAATCGCAATCTGTCCTATATTTTCCAAAACTACTACTTATTACCAGAACTAACAGCATTGGAGAACGTGCTTATTCCCGCCATGATTGGTGGCCATGACCTCACCGAAAAAGCAAAAGAATCACTTGCTAGAGTAGGCCTACAAGACCGCTTCGACCACTTACCTGCAGAACTTTCTGGTGGTGAGCAACAACGTGTTGCCATCGCAAGAGCAATTGTCAATCGACCTCAAATGATATTCGCCGATGAGCCAACAGGTAACCTGGACTCAAAAAATGGC
>CAXMOB010000260.1:0-7311 GCA_964194815.1 Vicinamibacteria bacterium
CAACCCTTACAAAAAAATCATGAGTCTCTTTTGTTTCTCTATGTGGTATTATAACTCCTCCACATCATTCCGACGAACCATTCATGGCATAACGAATCGATAACAAGCGAATCGTCGCCGCAAACACCACCCTCCAGATAGGCAGAAAAAGAAAGTCCCGATGATAACGAGGACTTCGATGAACATTTGCTTCCTTGCCAGTAGGAATATCTCCTCTCAAGAATAATTAAAGTGGCTTGCGAACCGCTTTAGGCTTATCAAATTCAAGATAAGTTGAACCCAAAAGCTTTCTTGAATTGGGGTCATAGCGGTCGACTTTCATCGTTCTCAAAGTGTATTCTTTTCCCACCTTCATCAGCTTATCCACGGCAAATTCTTTAGCTCGGTAATACTTACCATCTCTGGTCTTATACCCGACAACTTTCATCAACGCTCCATATTTTTGATGCACCCAAGCATGGACAACATCATAGTCACCCTCACCACCAGGGTTATCCAATCGCACGACATCACATTTTTGACCTTTGATATTTTCTTGATTCAGGGTGGTTGCCTTCTTCCAATACAAGAAACTCATCGCCAAGTCCTGATAGCTCAGGTCTGTGTTCATGATCGACTGCGATAATTTATTTTTATCAAATTTCAGGGTCTTGCCATCCTTCAGCTCGAACAATTGACCGCCACCATCTTTGAAGCGCATGTGAAACTTGTTCCATACCTTGCCATCATAATACTGAAATTGGATATCCTGCTTACGTAAATACAAGGCAATGGGCACCTTCTTGCCATCTTTTCGAATATGCCCCATCAAGTTCTGCGTCTGCAAGGTGCTGGCGATACGTGCCTTGGCCAAAATTTTGTCAGCTGCTGGGTCTGCTGACAATTGAGGGACGGAGAGTGCCAGTGCTGCCAATGCCACACCAGTTGCTTTAAACCACTTATTCATGCTAGAAAAATAACACTTCATATACCTTTCGACGACAAGGAAATTTTTCTATTCAAAACTTTTTTATAAAAAAAAATCATCGTTCAGACTTGATGAATGAGCCAGCAGTGTATTGACTCTACGTCCGACCCCAAACCAACTGAATGAGCCTAAGACTAAAACTTAACAAAGCACTCACTGAAATTCTCCCCAATAGCCCTAAAGAAGCTATCAAAGGGACCGAACTAATCCGACTTGTGAGGCTCAAAATCGATGGAGAATACTCCGATGCGTCACTACGCTATCATTTCTCCATCATGTCCTGCGACCCAGCATCTCCGATTGCCAAGGTGGAAAAAGGTCAAGGCTACTACCGACGCACGGCTCCTGTGCCTGCTTTATCGAGTGCTCAACAACTGATTTCTATGACCCAGGGCCGTCTCGATGATCTCAATGGCAATGCCACAGATGTCGACAATGCTCTCAATCGGATGAAAAAGTTCCGTGCCATCATCAGCGTGTGGTGCGAGACCAACGGCCGCTTTCCTTTCGTCTTCAGAGAACCTTTTTCAAGCGAATCGCCAATTGGTAACCTTTGGAAGTTTCCAGAAATGACCTTGGTCGACTGGGAAGGCACACTTAAAGGTGAAGAAGAAGAAGCCTCTTCAATGGTGAAGCTCAAAAGCAAAATGGGCATCCCGCCATTCCGACTCCATAACGCTCGCCTCCGAATTCAACCAAGCCATCATGGCTTCCGTGAAGACATTTTTCAGACTCTCAGTGCCTCCGTTTGGGCTCAAGGAGCGGAGCTCTTCTATGCTGCACCTATCGAAGACGAAGCCTTGGCCGAGGCAATGCGTAGACTACACGCCACCTTCGGAGTTGGTATCACCACCTTCGGGCTCAACTCCGAAATGCTAGATGACCTTCCCCGCCCTGCTAACATTCTCAATGCACACCCGCGTGAGACAGAAGCCTTGTTGGAACGTCTCGATATCGTTCGCGTTGCTGCACCAAGATCTAAGCCACATATCGATTGGCTAGCTATTGAAGCAGTCCGCACCGACTCGCAAGAAGTAGAAACTCTCTTCAACTGGATCACTGAATCCATGGAAGAAGGCACAGCTCGCCCATTCTCAGACCAATAATCTTTCCTATAAACAATCAATCACCCTTAACTATGGTAAAAGTAGCAATCATCATGGGCAGTAATTCTGACTGGCCAACAATGCGTAAAGCAGCTGAAATTCTCGCTGACTTTGGAATCGAATACGAAGCTAGTGTCGTCAGTGCCCATCGCACTCCTGACGCCATGTACACCTTCGCAAGAGAAGCTGAAGCACGTGGTATTCAAATTATCATCGCTGGTGCTGGTGGTGCAGCTCACCTTCCTGGCATGGTCGCAGCATTGACCACTCTTCCTGTGTTAGGCTGCCCGATCAAGTCATCTGTACTCAGCGGTAAAGATTCACTTCTCTCGATCGTTCAAATGCCTAAAGGCATACCTGTGCCAACATTCGCTATTGGCGACGCTGGTGCTGCCAATGCTGGTCTCTCAGCAATCAGTATCCTAGCTCTCAACGACCAAGCCTTATCTCAACAACTCAAGGACTACCGTGCAGGACTCGTCACTCAAGTGGAGGCAATGGATCTTCCAGATAAGCCGTAAACTTATCAACACCCTTTTTTAGACTCACTATCATGGCTGATTTTCTCAAACCAGGAAGCACCATCGGCTTCCTCGGAGCTGGTCAACTCGCTCGTATGACATCTCATGCAGCGCAACGCTTAGGCTACAAAACACTTTGCTGGTCTGGCGGTGGCGATCCCTCACCCACGCTTAATGTAGCAGGTGAAGTCATCCTAAGTCGATTCAGCTGCCAGACATCCTTTGCACGTATGCTGAAGGAATGTGATGTCATCACTGTGGAAACGGAGAACATCCCAGCCGCACTGCTCGATGCTCTCACAGGAAAGGACATTCTGCGTCCGCGCAGCCAAGCAGTACGCATTGCTGGCGACCGACGCCTCGAACGCAAGTTTATTGCCAATGCTGGACTCAACCAAACTGAATTCCGCGTCGCAAAGTCAGATGACGACATCGCACAAGCATTTGCCAAACTTGGGGACTGTGTTGCGAAGACTGCACGTGATGGTTACGATGGTAAAGGTCAATGGCGACTTCGTAGTGCTGAAGATGTTGCGACCTGTGTCTCCGAACGCGGCGAATACGAACTCGTTGTAGAAAAATTCGTTGATTTTGAACTCGAAGTTTCTGTGCTCGTCGCCCGCTCTGCTTCTGGCGAAATTAAAGTCTACGACCCTGCAGAAAATATCCATAGGCACCACGTGTTAGATGCGTCTATCGTTCCAGCGCGTGTTAGTGAAGAAGTCATCGATACCATTAAGGCGATGGCTAAAAAGGTGGTGATCGAACTCGATTACATTGGTATCCTTGCCATTGAAACCTTCATTCAATCTGATGGCACGGTGCTCATCAACGAGCTCGCTCCACGTCCACATAACTCCGGCCACCACACCATGGACGCCTGTCTCACTTCACAGTTTGACATCCACGTGCGTGCTATCTGTAACCTTCCATTGACCTCAGTAGACTTGCTCAGCCCAGTCGTCATGGTCAACTTGATCAGTGACCAATGGTCAGCAGACGTCCAAGGGATCAACCACTCAGATTACGTCAACCACTCAACTGCAGTATGGCATTTGTATGAAAAGGCCTGGAAATTAGGCCGCAGAAAGCTAGGGCACGTCAACATTGTTGAACCAACAGCCAAAGCGGCTCTCGAAAAGGCAAACGCTTTCCGTGATCTACTCGCCTCTCAATCAGCCTTGCTGCCCACTGAATAAGTTTAGATCTAACACTTTTCTAAATATCAGTAATCCAACCACTTAACTCGCCACAATCTCCTCATGTCAGGACAACTTCTCATTTTCGGCATATCTGGACTCGAGCTTACCAACCAAGAGCGTGAGTTCTTTGAACGTATTCAACCTGGTGGCTACGTCCTCTTCGGGCGTAACTTCGAAAGTGCACAACAGGTAAGAAACCTCACCGATTCCTTACGTGCACTCAGCTATGATGACCCGATCATTGCGGTAGACCAAGAAGGTGGCCGTGTCTCCCGCACTCGCGAGATCGGCATCGAGCCACCCTCGGCACAAGATTTAAGAGAAAAAGGTGACGTCAATTTGATGGCTGTACACGGCGAAATCACCGCCGACATACTACGTCTCCTTGGTTTCAACCTTTGCTTGGCTCCGGTTCTGGATATTTCATACGACGACGATGCTGACAATGCTTTAAAAGGACGTTGTTGGGGTGGCAACGCACAAGAAGTCATCACCAATGCCGGTACTTATAACCGCTACATGCGAAAAAGGAAAATGAGGTCGTGTGGCAAACATTTTCCGTCGTGCGGAATCGCTAATGTCGATCCACACCACATGCTTCCCCATGTCGACAAGCCGCTCGAAGACCTCATGGCGACTGATATCCACCCCTATAATGTTCTCCTCAAGGACAATGAGCTAGATTCGGTGATGACATGCCACGCTCACTTCTCTGCAATCGATCCTGATAGCCCTGGGTTACCTGGATCACTTTCGCACAATGTCGTCACTGGCATTCTGCGCAATCGACTTGGCTACGAAGGTTTGGTGATGACCGACGACCTCGACATGGCGGCTATCGTCAACACCTACGGCAGAGGCAATGATGTCAAAGCGGCTATCGAAGCGGGCAACGACATGGCGATGATTTGTCACCAAGTCATCACATCTGAGGCTGCCTTCGACGTCATCCAAGAAATCGACCCTGCATGCGTCGCTGATGCTGAAGAAAGAATTTTTAAATTTAAGAAAAAAATGAAACCACCTCTTGCGTTTAGTGAATTAAAGTGGAAGAAGCTCAATGCCGAAATCATGAACTTACGTATCGAAGTCATGGGCGAAGAAAGAGCTAAGGCTAAAGAAGACTATAGTTGGCAAACTCGTAGCCCAGTAGAAGAATATTAATGACAATAGCAAGTGCATCAGATCTCGTAGTAAAATACGGACCACACACCGTTCTCGACGGTGTTACCATCGCCATTCACAAAGGAGATCGCATCGGTCTCGTCGGCCGTAACGGCTGCGGAAAATCCACCTTTCTCAGAATTGCTGCAGGAGCAGACGAACCTGATTCTGGTGAATTCACCATCAGGCGTGGACTCGTTATCGGATACCTCCCACAGATCTTCGATCTAGACGAAGAAAGCTCGGTGCTTGAAAATGTCATGTCCGGTGCCCAACGCGTGCTCGACTTGATCACCGAATACGAGAACACACCCGCTGAAGCTGCAAAAGCTTCAGAATTACTCGATGAAATCAACCTATACGACGGATGGACAATCGATCAACAAGCTACTTCACTCCTCACTAACCTCCATGCACCTGATTCAGACCGTAAGGTAGGAACTCTCTCTGGTGGTGAAAAACGCCGTGTCGCACTTTGCCGAGCATTGATTGCCAAACCTGAATTTCTTATTCTCGACGAGCCGACGAACAACCTCGACACCCAGTCGATCGAGTGGCTTGAACAATTTTTAGCGAAATACACGGGCACTTGCTTATTCGTTACGCACGACCGCTATTTCCTCGATCGTATCGCGACCCAAATCGTCGAAATTGCACGTGGCGTATGCCATAACTACAAAGGCAACTACACTGAATACCTTCTTGAGCGTGCCGAACGTATGGACCGTGACGCAATGAGCGAACACAAACGTCAACGCTTCCTCAAAAAAGAACTCGAATGGGTGCGTAAATCACCATCCGCACGTCGTTCAAAGTCAAAGGATCGTATCGATAAATTTTTTGAAATTAAAGACCAGGAAGCCCCTGAAGAGGAACTCGATGTCGACCTCATCATCCCACCTGCCCCGAAACTCGGCAACCGTGTGATCGATGTTAAAAATGCCACCATGGGATTTGGTGGTAAAACTCTCTTCTCTAACCTCGACTTCGCCCTCGAAGGTGGCGAATGCGTTGGCATCGTTGGTCGTAATGGACTAGGTAAATCAACCTTGCTTAAAGTCATCCTAGGCATGCTACAACCTGATGGTGGCGAAGTCCACATTGGTGCCCGTGCTGAAATCAACTATATCGACCAAGACCGTTTGATGCTCGACGACACCAAATCGGTGTTTGAAGAAGTCGGTGAAGGTCAGGAGAATGTCAGACTTGGTGACGAAACCATTGGCTTGCGTTCCTACCTCAAGCGTTTCCTTTTCACAGACGATCGCATCAACACACGCATCGATCTACTCAGTGGTGGTGAGCGTAGCCGCGTTCTTCTAGCTAAGATTCTAAAACGTGGTGGCAACGTCCTTGTTCTCGACGAACCAACGAACGATCTCGATCTCAGCACGCTACGACTCCTTGAGGACGCCCTCGATGGATTCAAAGGCTCAGTGCTGGTGGTGAGTCACGACCGCTACTTCCTCAACCGCGTCTGCACAGGAATTCTCGCATTCGAAGGCGAAGGTGAAGTCGGCTACCACGTCGGCAATTACGATTACTACTTGGAGAAAAAAGCCCAACGTGAAGCCAAATCAGCGACAGTCACCGCCGCCACTAAGGCCAAATCTAAAGCTCAAAAAAAGCAACCGAGAAAGCTCAAGTGGGCCGAGGAAAAGGAGCTAGAAACGATCGAGCAAACCATCATGGAAGCTGAAGAAAAAGTCGAATCCATGACCACTAACCTCAACGACCCAGACTTCTTTGAAAAGAACGGTAATCGATGGCAACAGCTAGAGCAAGAACTCAAAGACGCCAAAAAAGCAGCCAAAGACCTCTACGACCATTGGGAAGAGCTAGAAGCCGTCAAAGCTGCATGGGCCGCCTACAAAGCAAACTAATCCCTGCGGGAAGTTTTCAGTTTTCAGTTTTTCAGCGAGTCTGCTAAATACTAAATAACCTTTTTCGTCTTTTTCGTCCCTTTCGTGGTACCCCCAGCATCATTGGGAGCATTCACATAGATTCCCATGATTCGCGGTTAGTCCATATCATTGGGAGCCCACTCCTCCCTGTTTCATTAACCAAGCCCTCATCACCCGTTCCATCGTCCCGGCATTCGCGTAGATTCGTGCAGATTCGCGGTTAGTTTGTATCTATTTTCTTCCGTGCCTTTCTGTGCCCTTCCGTGGTAGAATTTGTTCCATCATTGGGAGCCCATTTTCCTCAGCACCAGACAATAAAAAAGTGCGGCTCATTGAAGAACCACACTTTTATAAAAGATTCCTAAGTAAGTCTAAGCACTTGTGCTCATCTCCTGAAGTGGAGGAGCAAATCTAGTGAGGTTAATCCCCTCAACAGCGGCTTTGTAT
>CAXMOB010000261.1:0-1790 GCA_964194815.1 Vicinamibacteria bacterium
ATTACATCGCCAGCTAATCCCAGTCTATCCCACCTACCAAACGGTTCGTTCCCAACAAACCCATGAAGATTATTCCCTCCTCTTTCCTCAATAGGATCACGTCCTAACCATCTACCTAAGTCAGCCTTATAGTGACGGTACTTATAGTAATACAACCCAGTATCAGCATCAAATCTTCTACTATTCCACAGTACACCATTATCAATAGCACTCACTGCTAACTTAGCACCCGCTGCTGAGTAAATCTGATTCAGCGACTCCGCCAGCCGCTTCCCCCCTTCGGGGCACGTCACTGTGTTCCTGTCCAAAAGACCTACAGGTCTTCGGTCTTTTTCTACTTCACCGAAGGCTGAGTAACGGTAATGCTCTACAATACTTCCAGAGTCATTGCTCACTGCGTAGACGTGATCGAGGTAGTTCTTTAGTTGATAGCGTGAGGGTGCAGATGGGGACGTAGCGGTAGATGGGTTGCTTGCACACAGCCTGTGAGCTGGGTGATCAGGTGCGGACGTAGGGGTGAGTATGTTGCTAGAGTAGGCCATTTGTGGAGAGAGTGCTTATAGATCGTAGGGAATCGGGAAGTCATCGTAGCCTCATGCAAGGTCTTGTTTGCGTGGGGTGTGCGGTTCGATTGTTGAGTTATGATGGGAGTTTAGCGTTACATCGTAGGTGTATGCGAGTGGTGAGGTGGATCATTTTCATGGAGTGGTCATCGTAAGTGCATTTTGGCATCGTAGGGGTGTGTGGTGTTGGTTTTTCAGTGATGTTATAGTGTATTGTTAGATCGTTGTTGTGTGGTTGTTTATTATGTCAGTTAGGTTGTTTTTTAAAAGCATAAAAGTTGCTAAAATTCGAGAAATGTTACCGTGTGAGGTTTCTATGCTGAACTGTAGGCCGCCCATGCAGGGCTCATACGCTTTGTGATGTTTTGTTCCCAAGGCTTTACCTTGGGCTATAAAATTCCGCCCAGTCAGGGCTCGGTGGTATCTCTAGGCCGTTCATGGTGGGTGCACCTTTTGCTGTCACGATGTTGGTGAGCGAGTGACTGGCTTGGATGAGAATGCGGTTCGCTATAGCTCGGAGCAGATAGCTCAATGTATTGGTCTCCGCTGATGGTCCGATACCAGCGAGTGCTTATTTTAGGCTATCTCAGCCAGTTCTATGAGCGTTCTAAAGTTACGACACATTCCAGATGGCGTGTGTGCGGGAAGAGGTCGATCGGTTGGATGGCACTGACCGCGTAATTGTGCTCATTGAATGCTTGGAGGTCACGCATTTGGGTCGATGGATCGCAAGAAACGTAGACGACTTTTTGTGGGCCGTAGGCAAACAACTGCTCGAGGAACTCAGGAGTGCAGCCAGCTCTCGGTGGGTCGATGACGATGGCTGTTTGATCGGCAGGGAAGCTGATTTTATCGAAAATGTGTTCGGCACGTGAGCTGTGGAACTCAGCGTTGTCGATTTTATTCTCCTTGGCATTGTGCCGAGCCCAATCTGCTGAGGTGGCTGAGACTTCGACACCCAGCACTTTATCGAAATGTTTAGCCAGTGTTAGACTGAAGAGACCACAGCCACAATAGGTATCAACAAGGTAGTTGATGGTTTCACCTTTGGCCTGGCTGGCGACGTAGTTGGTGAAGTCTTCGAGTACATAGGGATTATTTTGGAAGAAGTCGCCCGCTAGAAAGCGGAAGGTCAAGTCACCGACATGTTCACAGACGACATTTGTTGGGCTTGTTTCGACACTATCTTCGCTGACGCGCATTAACAGGTTACCGTCTTTCTTAATC
>CAXMOB010000262.1:0-3906 GCA_964194815.1 Vicinamibacteria bacterium
TCAGTATCGCCTTCAGCACATAGAGCTGATAGAACGAGAGCGGCTGATGCTCGGAGGTCAGATGCCATTACTGGGGCTCCAGATAGGCTGTCAACGCCTGTAATTACGGCTGATCCGTTGTCTACCTTGATCGTTGCACCCATACGTGCCATTTCAGCACAGTGCATGAAGCGCTGTGGGAAAATTGTATCTTCGACAACTGAAATACCGGGAGTGAGAGCGAACATGGCAGTGAATTGAGCCTGCATGTCAGTCGGGAACCCTGGGTAAGGAGCGGTGGTGATATTACAACCTTTAAGCTTTGTGCCTGGTGTGACTTTTACAGAATTTCCAGCATCGTTGAATTCAACGATGTGACCAGACTCAATAAGTAGTTCCGTGCTAGGACGAAGGTGTTCCTCATTGACGCGGTGAAGAGTGACTCCTTTTTCAGTGCCTGCCATTGCAGCTGCCACCATGAATGTGCCCGCTTCGATACGGTCAGGAATAACCGTGTGTTGGTAGCCATAGAGTTTTTCAACACCTTCGATAGTGATGCGGCGAGTGCCAGCCCCTTCGATCTTAGCTCCCATGCCGATAAGAAAATTTGCGAGGTCGACCACTTCTGGTTCACAAGCAGCAGATTCGATCACTGTGGTTCCTTTTGCAAGAACGGCAGCCATCATGAGGTTATCTGTGCCTAGAACAGTAGGGCCGTGTTTGCCACGGAGGTCTATTTCAGCTCCTGTGAGGCCGTTTTCAGCAGCGATGATCATGTTTCCAGCAGTCATGTCAACAGTCGCACCAATGCCCTGTAGGCCTTTGAGGTGGAGGTCGACTGGACGGTCACCGATGACGCAGCCACCAGGAAGTGAAACTTCAGCTTTGCCGGTGCGGGCAAGCAGTGGTCCCATCACACAGATGGACGCACGCATCTTACGAACAACTTCGTATGGAGCATTACTGGTGATATTTTTTGCCGTGATTCTGACCGTTCCGCTTGAGCGTTCCACTTCAGCACCGAGAGCCGTGAGAATCTGGATCATGTAGTTGGTGTCAGAAACATCTGGCACACGACGAATAACGACGGTCTCTTCAGTCAGTAATGTCGCTGCAAGAATAGGCAATGAGGCATTCTTAGAGCCTGAGATATAGACGGAACCTTTGAGTTTAGCTCCTCCTTTGACGATAAGTTTATCCATAGTAATAAAAGTGATGAGTGGGTGACTGATTATAATTACTTGCGAGCCATGGGGAATCTTGCAATTTCGTTCAAGTCACGTCCTGTTTGGATAGCGGAAAATCCAGCATCAGCAAGAAAGTTTTCGACTTGTTTGTCTTGGTTGATGCCAATTTCCATAGCAAGCAATCCATTGGGCTTTAGGTAGTGTCCGACTTCGGAAACGAAGACTCGAATGAGATCTAGTCCGTCAGCTCCACTGAAAAGGGCGAGGTCGGGGTCGAATGACACTTCAGCACTGAGGCTGGAGCGATCGACTTCTGGGATGTAAGGTAAATTTGCAACGATGATATCGAAGGAGCCTTCGAGCTGTGTGAATAGGTCGGTTTGCACGAATTCGACATTATCGAGTTCAAGAGCTGTGGCGTTTTCTTTTGCTAAGCAAAGGGCCTCAGGAGAAATGTCGACCAAGGTGGCCGTGGCTCCTTTTTCTTTTAGTTCTGCTGCTAAAGTGAGTCCCAGCACACCACTACCTGTACCGACATCGAGAATGGCAGGGTTGTCAGCGTGCGGCTGAGCTAGAATCAAGCTTGCGAGTTCTTCTGTTTCAGGACGTGGGATGAGTGCACGAGCGTCAGTGTTGAAGCGCCGTTTGTAGAATTCTACCCAGCCGATGATGTGTTGCAGTGGAACTTGTTGGCCACGTTGTTTCATCATGTCGCGTAGCGGGACGAGTTCGTGCTCTTCCATTGGGCGATCAAACTCAGTGTAGAGCTTCATCGGGTTGTCAAAGCCCATCACTTCGCAAAGCATAAGCTGCATGTTGCGACGTGCATCCTCGATGCCTTTTTTTGTCAGCCAATCAGTGCCGCCGTTGAGGGTGTCGAGAAGTGTTTTCATGAGATTAAATGAGAAGCTTATTCCATTCCAGCATCAGCGAGGCGTTGCTCCATTTCAGCTTTTTGAAGGAGATCAGTGAACTCGTAGATGTCGCCACTCATGATTCCCTCGATGTTGTGAGATGTGTGGCCGATACGGTGATCAGTGACACGTGATTGTGGGTAGTTGTAGGTGCGAATCTTTTCTGAGCGGTCGCCTGAGCCGATCAATGACCTTCGCTGAGCTGAGTATTTGTCCGCTTCTTCACGTTGTTTTACTTCGAAAAGTTTAGCACTGAGGATTTGAAGGCCTTTTTCTTTGTTCTGTGTTTGAGAACGTCCGTCCTGACACTTCACCTGGATTCCTGTAGGAAGGTGAGTGATTTGAACTGCTGAGTCAGTTGTGTTAACATGCTGACCACCAGGTCCACCAGAGCGAGTTGCCTTGATGTCGAGGTCTTCCATTCTTAAATCGATATCCACTGGCTCAGCTTCAGGGAGCACAGCAACAGTTATTGTTGAGGTGTGAATGCGTCCTTGAGTCTCGGTAGCAGGAACACGTTGCACACGGTGCACGCCAGATTCATACTTGAGGTAGCGGAATACTTCTTCGCCAGAAACTTTGAGAATAACTTCTTTAAATCCGCCAACTTCAGATGGGCTGGCCTCAAGGAGCTCTACTTTCCAGCCTCGCATCTCTGAGTAGCGCTCGTAAGCTTTCATCATTTGACCTGCGAAGAGTGAAGCTTCATCGCCACCAGCACCGGCACGGATTTCGATCAATGCGTCACGATCTTCTGTGACATCTCTTGGCAAGAGAGAATATTGGATAGCTTCTGACAACTTTGCGATCAGTTCCTTTAGCGGTGGGATCTCTTCGGCTGCCATTTCTGCCATTTCTTCATCGTCTTCTTTAGCTAGTTCTTCATTCTCAACGAGATCTATTTTTGCCTTGTGGAGGTCGTCCCACATGTCGAGTAACTTCTTGAGACGCCTGTGTTCACGCATAATATCTGACGCTTTTTTCTGATCAGAAAAAAGGTCAGGGTCGGTGATGGCAATTTCCACCTCCGCGAAGCGTTCTCTGCGTTTCTCAATGAGTGAATCGTAGTTCATGGGCGCAAGATTGCCCTCGCGGCTACTTCATTCAAGGAAAAAGTGCGAGTGAAATGCCGGAACCATGAAATAGGCGAATGGAGGGGAAATTGGGATGATAAAAAGAAGAGAAATCGGAATCAATGGAATCTATGGGAATGCTCGGGAGGGTGATGATGAGGATATTAGGGTCGTGTTCCACAGAAAAGTACTAGGTGTGTGCAAAGGAATGGGACAGACCACGGAATGAAAGGAAGGCACGAAAAGCACAGAAGTGTGGATGATGGAAAGAGAAGGGGGGTTCACGAAACAGATGAAAGGGCACGAAAATGCGATGATAAAAGAAGAGGAAATGCGAGCCAATGGAATCTATGCGAATGGCTAGAGAAAGTGCGCGTTGTTTTAATGGGCTATTGTAGTTTTCGGTCGAGGGTGCGGAACTGGATGGCTTCGAGGAGGTGGGGGAGTTCGATGTTTTCGCAGGCATTGAGGTCGGCTAGGGTACGGGAGAGTTTGAGGATGCGGTCGTAGGCCCGTGCTGAGAAGTTGAGGTCCTTCATCACTTGTTCGAGGTAGGCATTGGTGTCTTTATCGATGTTGCAATACTTACGCATAAGTCGGCTTGGGAGGTGTGCATTCCACAGGGTGCCATGTTCGGCGTAGCGGGCTTTTTGGATGGCACGAGCCAGCATGACGCGTTCTCGCACTACGGCAGAGGATTCGCCTGAGGTTTTACTAGAGAGTTCCTTGTATTCGATCAGTGGGACGTCGACC
>CAXMOB010000263.1:0-1465 GCA_964194815.1 Vicinamibacteria bacterium
TTACTTTTTTTGATCAATAAGAGCTATCCGAAAGCTACCTTTCCTGGATTTGTAAATGGATCATTAAGCTGCGTTGGCGTTTAGATCATGAGTCAGGTTCTTGAGGAAGAGGTCACGAGGGGGAGGTGTAGTTCTTCTGCGTCTTCAATTTTCTATGGGTGACTAGTGTTAAGTGATCTAGCCTGTTCGACAGAGAGTTCAACGCAGGTCCATGGAAGACCATACTTGTTGAGGTCGTCCATGAAGTAGTCTGGATTGTTTTGTTCCATATTCCACACTCCCGGCTCAGTGGTCCATTTGCCTTCGATCATGAGTTTAGCACCAATCATGGCCGGCACGCCAGTGGTGTAAGAAACTGCCTGTGAACCGACTTCCGCGAAGCATTCTTCGTGGTCGCAGATGTTGTAAATGTAGACTGCCTTTTCTTGACCATCTTTGATCCCGCGAATGATGCAACCGATGCAGGTTCGTCCGGTGGTGGTTTTACCCAAGTCACCAGGATCGGGAAGCACCGCTTTGAGGAACTGAAGTGGCACGATTTTTTGGCCATTGTATTCGACCTCGTCGATACGCGTCATGCCAACGTTCTGTAGCACTTCTAGGTGCTTGAGGTAGTTTTCTGAGAATGACATCCAGAATTGAGCGCGTTTGATAGTAGGGATGTGCTTGGTGAGCGATTCCATTTCCTCGTGATACATACGGTAAATGGAGTAGGAACCAACTTG
This sequence comes from Vicinamibacteria bacterium, assembly GCA_964194815.1. Lineage (GTDB taxonomy): Bacteria > Verrucomicrobiota > Verrucomicrobiia > Verrucomicrobiales > Akkermansiaceae > Rubritalea. The sequence goes on from CAXMOB010000263.1 coordinate 726, forward strand.
TTGAGGACAGGTGAATTGCTGTGACATCGACATCGCCTCGGTTTCGACAAATCGATCAATCTCCCAGTGACGGCATGGAGCTGTCACTTCGCGGATGTTTATCTCCGGGTTGAAGTTCGTCGCGAAGGCTTGGCCGTGGTCGCCCCCATTGACGTCGACGATGTCGAGGTAGTGGATCTCATCAAAGTGATGTTTCAGTGCCCATGCGGTGAAGACATTGGTCACACCTGGATCGAAACCAGAGCCGAGCAGAGCTTTGAGTCCAGCTTGTTGAAACCTCTCATGATAAGCCCATTGCCAATGGTATTCGAACTTAGCTTCTTCAGGTGGTTCGTAGTTAGCGGTGTCGAGATAGTGGATGCCAGCTTCAAGGCAGGCGTCCATCAAAGGGAGATCTTGGTAGGGCAGGGCAACATTGATCACCAGTGATGGCTTTTCCTCATTGAGGAGAAGTGCGGTAGCCGCCACGTCATCGGCATCGATCTGTGCTGTTTTGATATCAACTCCTAGTCGATGTTTGACAGATGCCGCGATGGCGTCGCATTTTGAAAGTGTTCTCGAAGCTAGAGTGATCTCAGTAAAGATGTCACTGAGTTGAGCACATTTGTGAGCCACGACTGAGCCGACTCCTCCGGCCCCGATAATGATTACTTTAGACATGTTGTAGGTATTAGGTAGAGGAGAATGAGTGAAGAATACCATTCTGACGAGTGAAAAATAGGGTGGGGGAGTTCGATTTT
>CAXMOB010000264.1:0-8379 GCA_964194815.1 Vicinamibacteria bacterium
GTAGTTTCATCAGAGGAAGGATAGTGAGGATCTAGCTGTGCGATCACTTTGGTGCTGTTCTCAGCAGATGGCTTTCCATTTCTGATAAAACACAATGAATAAGCTCTTAAGAGTGCGAGCTGGTCAGTGGTCTCAAGCTTATCATAAGCCAGCGTATTCAGACGCTCTATGATGGCGTTACCTTGCTCTTCTCCACTATGACGAGATAGGGCGATCATTGCATAAAGAAGTTTTCTTGGTTCTTTTTCTGCTAGAGCAAGTTCTTTCCACAGTGATACATCTTGAATTTCAATCGCTAATCGAGCCGCATATCTGATGCTGCGATCATCATGTCCCAAGTGTTGCCAAGCTTCCTTAATGGTTGCCTCACCTGCAGCACTGTTATGATGGAGCTTTTCTAATGAATGACGTAAATCGCGCAGCTTTTGATTCTTTGTAAGCTGACGCACCTCACCACCTTTACTTTCTCCAGTGTAGCGAATGCGATACAGCTTAGAATCGGTATTTCGACCTCCAGTGAGAAAATACATATTCCCATCAGGTCCAAAACGCATAGCCGTAATGTTCAATGGATTGCCATGGAGAAATTCTGTCTTCGTCCCTTCATAACTAGATCCTTTTTCCTCAAGATTGACTGTGAAAAGTGTCCCAAATGTCCAATCACAAACAAATAGCTTGTCTTGATATTGTGCTGGAAAATTAGAGTGGTGTCCAAAGCTAATACCTGTTGGAGAACCTGGACCTACATTTAAAATAGGACCGTTACTATCAGCAAAATACTCCGGCCACTTAGCTGAACCAGTTCTCCAGCCAAACTCACTTGCAGAAGTCACATGGCAAACACGGGTCGGACGATACCAAGGAGACCCTACATCAAACTCTAAATCAGAATCAAACGTAAAAAGCTCACCCTCTTTGTTAATTGCTAAATCAACTGGGTTACGGAAACCTGATGCTATCATCTTCCAGTCACTGCCATCAGGAGAGATACGAGCTACCCAGCCTGCAGGCGCTTTAATGGAAACAGCGTGTCCCATTTGATCTGGCATAGGGGAAAGCAAGGAATCTATCCCCCAAACTGAAGGTAATAAACTAGGCACACCCTCGGGGATCCTTCCATAGTTTCCGCTCACCAGATACAAGCCCTTACCATCAGCTGTCTTAATAATATTATGTGCCGAGTGCTCGTAACCCATCCTGAGTCGTTTCATCAGCTTAAACTCATCATAGGTATCATCACCGTCGGTATCACGCACCCGGTAAAGGCCCTTCATTGTAACCATGTAGAGACTATCGAATGCATGGAGAAACCCTAGCGCTCCGCCAACGCGACGTTTGCCCCAATTAATAGGTTCGTAGGGGAAACCTTTTAAACTTTCCACAGAGACTTTCTTATCAGCCTCACCAACCTTTGGCAGTGTCACACGAAAGACTCCCTTATCATCCTGGTCTGAGACTACTAGTCGACCTTTCGGATCAAAAGACATAGCCACCCAAGAACCTTGTTCTTCTGGAATGTCATAGAGAAGCTCAGCAGCGAAGCCTTTTCGTAGCATTATCCCTGTGTCAGCATCCTTAATGAGCTTAGATTCGGCTGCACTTACAAAGCAAAGCCCAACAATAGATAAAATGTTAAAATAAATAATAGGTAGACGCATATGTGTGTAGGCTGAGGTAGAAAAAAAAAAATACAAATAGAAAATAGATAAGATTTAACAGGCCGGATTTAACGAGTTAAGGCTCTCATCCCCGTCCTCGAAGAACTCAGTCAAAAGACCCAAATTCTTCATCTTCACCCACCATTCCCATCTCACAGAACTCAGCCAAGCCCACAACATCCAGACCCACCAATTGGCTTAAACTTAGGTAACGGGAACGCCACGTCCCCATCCATTTCTGTGCATTCTGAGGTTTTCGTTCATTCCATGGTCATATAAGCGGACTATATCGTAACAGTAGCGCACTCGGAGCCACTCTCTCCTAAAACCCAGAATCTAGTGGTTCAGGACAAAACTTTCTCAGTTTGCACTTCCCACAAAATGAGCCAATGTAGAGTTCATCAATCCAGTTCATCATCTCCGATATCATACTTTTATCATCGGTAAAAATCCCTGCCTCAAAATTTCTTTTATCAGGTGATCTGCCACCTAATCCAGCCCCTGTCAAATTGGCCGACCCAACAAAAAGTGTTTTACCGTCCACAACAATCGCTTTGGTGTGATTTCGAGGACACAACACACGCTCAAAAAGATCGCTTTCGATGAGTTCCGGATACTTATCAAAATCCTTTCTAAATCTAGGGCCAGGTTCTTTCGCATGTATTAATCGCACAGCCACTCCAGCAGCTATCAAATCGGCCAGTAAGCTCAAAAATGGGACGAAGCGTCTGCCTTTTTTGATATGCATATCCTTGATGTCCGCTGTAATGATCCATACGAAATTTTTCGCATTACTCACTGCATCAAGAATAATCTCCGAGTGGATTTTTTCGTTCAAAATGAGTTTATGCATAGTCAAGTTGGATAATTATTCTCTAAAGATCCTGAAGGTCACACACTATAAGTGATGTTAAAAAGAACATGATACATTGCTCATTTCCTAACTCAACACCCACTAATAATTAGCCACCAAACGGGTTAAATGGAATAAGCTTCCTTGGATCTCCAATATCTGGAATGAGCCCACCACCCTTATTCTCTTTGCGTTCAGGGCGCAATGAACCAGCAACTTTTTGCAAATAAATTTTGATCGCTAATTCTTCAGCAAGCCCACCTTCCATCCGTAGTTGGACGACCTTTCCTTCCTCACTCTGGATAAATACAATACTACGGCAATAGCCCATGCCATAGAGGGATCTCTTGTCCTTATCCAGATGGCTATACAGCAGTGCCACATACCCTTCAGTGGTTAAAAAATCACGAGACTTGAGATCTTCTAGCTGATTCGATTTCAACCAAGCTTTGGCAACTTCACGTGCTTTACCGTCCACCTGGCGGGCGTATAATTTTGTGATTTTTTTGTCCTCTTTCTCAATCACAGCAAATGCTAAATTTTCAATAGGATCCTTCTTTAGTTCGACCGTCCATTGATTTGACAACTCAAGTTGTTTACCAAACATCGACACCCAAATTGATGTATCAGATTTAGCAACCCCTGTGCCCAACATATTCTCTAAAACACTAGCACCAATACCTAGAACACCAGTAGCAACTCCTTTACCATTTGTGAGATCTTCTACTACGCCTCCGAGACCTCCACCCGTAGTACCCTTGCCGCCACCAGTAGCAAACTCCAGTATCATTTCGCCCATCCGTTCAGCAGCTGCATTCATCAACTGTGACGACAGATCTTCTTTAATAGCATCCGTTGTTCCAGTCACACGCACGGTTGCCCAATGCATCTGACGAGCCCCAGGGATAAACACTTTGGTTTCCGCTCCAGGAATGAGCGAGAGTGTGCCCCTCGGCAAGCCAACTTGGAAGGTGCCATCAATCTTGCCATTGTCAAAAACATCCAACTTTCCTAAAACACACAAACGCCCACGATCTAACAACTCTATATCACGCAGTGTGGTTTTCCCATTATGCTTAGTGAATTGGCAACTTACCTTCTCAAATTCGAGCCTGCGATAGCCGGGCTTGTTGGTGTAGGCTGCAACTTTATCAAGAATCGGCAATGAATGAAGAATGCCATCACTAATCGCCAAAAATCCAGACACCCTTTGGTCGTCATTTTTCTCATCAATTTCATACTCGAACTTAATATCCGCTAGCCCACGCGTATTTTGTGACCAATCATCGTCTAAGAAATGCGTAATATCCACTTCTTGAACATTGCCAGTGATCTTGTGCAGGCCTGTATTGAAATCAAACTTCGCGTCCAAGGTCACTGGATTATCATCAACCACACGTAGATCTGCATCTTCAAGCGAAAGCACATTCCCTTCAAATACGAGACGAGAATTGATATGTCGTGCTGTATTTATCTCTTCGAATGGCAATTCAACATTACCATCAAATAAATCTAAGGTATAACGAGATCCACTGACCTCCCCCTTCACCCGCATTCCATTGAAAAAAAAGTCACCTGCATCAATTTTCAATGCTGTGTCCATCTGCTTCACCTCAAATGTATTCAATTGAACCTTATATGGCAGCATACCAGCGAGACCTGTAGGCTTCACTACTTGATACTTCTTATAGCCCGCATCCGCTGCTCCAAATTCTAGATCGAGCTTCATTATATCCACATGCTCTACGTCCCACTTTTCCTCGGTCGCAGAGCCAACGCGGATTTCCATCTTCATTTCACGCGCTTCTACAGCCCGCACTACGCTCTTCGTATCCTTTAAAGAGAAGGAGTCCACCTCCATGTCCCAGCCCCTCCATATCACCTCGTTCACCTCACCAGAACCATCTTCTCCACCGACTACCTTAGAAATCCCTGTAGCCAGCTTATCGCGAAATCCATCGCCTTTGAGGTAAGAACGTAATGCTCCATACCCAACTATCACTAGAAAAACAACAGTGAGCAGCAATAAAACGAGGCACTTCCCCCAAAGAGGAACTGCAGACAATCCACCCCGTTTACCCGTTGAAACAGAATGGCTTACTCGATTTGACTTTGACTTACGCTTTGATGAAGACCTACTAGACACGGTGATTAAACTACTCATTTTGCACATTCTCTCAAGTTTCTTCTCGCCAATAGGTAAAATTTCGTCTTTTTTTAAAGGTAATAAACAAAATCATTAACCGTGTTAGAATTAAAAAACCTATGCTTCACAATTGATAAAGACGGCGAGCCACATAACCTTGTTGACGATGTCAGCATCAAATTACCGAGTAACCACTTCATGGCCATTGTTGGCCCATCTGGTTGCGGTAAAACAACGTTATTACGCACAATCGCCGGTCTTAATGCCGAGTCTGATGGCTCAATTATCTGGAATGGAGATGATCTCGCCGAAGTTGGCGATTTCGAACCTCAGGAAATTGGCTACGTGCCCCAGTTCTCTATCGCTTACGATGAACTCACTGTCGATGAATCCATCGAGACTGCGACTAAACTACGTGTAAAAACGCGTGGCTTTGCTGATCTCGATAATAGGATCGACCGCGTGCTTGAAGTCACTGGACTTGCTCCATTGGCGGATAGATTAGTTAGAGTCCTTTCCGGCGGCCAAAAACGCCGCCTTGGACTTGCTATGGAACTCGTTTCGGACCCGAGCCTACTCCTCTGTGACGAGGTGACCTCTGGTCTCGATCCTCGATCCGAAAGAGATATCATGCGATTACTCCACAAGCTATCCCGCAAGGATGGTCGTATCATCGTATCGGTAACCCACTCCCTGGCACACCTCGAACTCTACGATTCCATCCTCGTGCTCCACGAGGGACGCGTAGCTTACCACGGGCCGCCAAGCCAGCTCACCCACTACTTCTCAGTAGAAGACACGGAAGAAATTTACCCACGTTTAAGCAAACAGTCGTCGGAAGTTTGGCAAAAATCTTGGCTAAAACACCAAGAAGTCTACTACAAAAAAATTGAACGCTATCGTAAAAAGAAAGTTGATGATGGTGAAATCGAATTACCAACACTGCTATCTCACACCACTGACGATGTCACCACTGGCGAAATCGACAAGCAACCAAGTAAGGAAAAGGAGAGCGAATCCGATGATATTCTTCTAGAAACTTCTCAACTTGAAGATGGCGACGAGCCGAAGAGAAAAAAACGTAGAAAGAGCAACGATGACAGCCAAGAGATTGTCAAAGAAGAAGCTGAAGGTCTCGAACTCCCAGGCCTATGCTCACAGTTTTCGACTCTACTCATGCGGAGATTTAAAATATTCGGCCGAGACAAAGGACAAATTCTATTACAAGTAGCCGTCCTTATCGTCTTCCCACTATTGGTCATTATTTTTGCTGACCAAGCAAACATATCACCACCAAAATTCACCGAACTAACTGGTAATGTCAGTGAATCAGTTAACAAAATGAACGAGATCGCTTCCAAGCGAGGTCAACTCGGCAGTGCCCTTGCAGGCATCGTCATGTTCCAGATCGTTCTCTTGTCACTCATGGGTTCAAACAACTCAGCACGTGAGATTGCAGGTGAACGCCCGATCTGGGAAAAAGAAAAATTTGGTGGAGTCAGACCACTCGCCTACCTCATGAGCAAGGTTGCGTTCCTTAGTGTCCTCATCGTCATTCAGTCCGTCATTATGGCAATTTGGGTAAACACCCAATGGCCATTCCCAGGAGCAGAAGGCATGGGATTCCTAACCCACTGCCTGCTACTGATCATGGTCAATGCGTCTATTACATTCATCTGTTTAGGTGTCTCAGCGATTATGAAAACAGCGGAACAAGCGTCTCTACTATCCATCTATATAGTTGGTTTTCAGTTACCGCTATCAGGAGCTGTTCTAGCACTTCCGCCATGGTTAGGTGACATCACTCGTCCTTTCATCTCGGCCTACTGGTCATGGAGTGGTAGTATCAAAACAATGCACGACGATCAACAACAGGTCATTGGGGCAATCACAAAAACACCATTCAATCCGCTCAGTGCTTGTATCCTTGTGCTACTGATCCATGGGCTAATTGGTATCGCCATTGCCTACATCGGCACCCGCAAACACCGCTGGGATCATTAACTATTTACAACATGCCGTAAGCCCACTAAGAGCTGACTGCAGAAAATTAACCATTTAAAGCACTACACAAACTATGTCCAGAAGAGCCCGAAAAGGTAGCAGAAAACAAAATCTCAACCCCGTCCCTATTCTTATTGGAATGGTCGTCGCACTCGTCGTTGTTGCAGGTATTATCTTCATTCCTAAAATATTATCAGGTGGTGGTGGCCCAGAAGCCCCAATGCTAGATTACAAGAGCTACAACGACGGTGGCTCATCCAACAACAGTGGCAACGTAAACCGAGTCATCGGAGTGATTAAAGAACGTACCACAACAGAATCTGGTATCACCATGCTCCACATCATGCCAGAGGACGGCGATAAAGACACGAAGTTACTAGGACTGTTCATTTCAAAAGAAGTGCGTGATCAATATCAAAACATCAACCTTGATATCACCAATACATATATATTCACGGTGAAGACAAGCTCCAAAGGCTTCCTCAACGTCCAAGCCATTTCTTCTAAGTAATCAGTCAACACCATACTTTTACAAAGCCGACACGGTCATCGTGTCGGCTTTTTTGTGCTTCTTCATCATAGATGAGTCAAACAAAGGACAGCAGACACTAAAAGAACCCTCCTGGAGTAAAACCACTTCACAAAATATGCAGTTTCATTGTTGCCAACTGGTTCCACAATAGTTATATTACCTTCAATAAAAAAATATATTGGCCCCATTTGGAGCCATTAACCTAAACAATTACATTACAACATGACAAAATCAACACTCGTGGCCAGTATCACTTGCCTCGCATTCCCTACGTGTATCTTCGCTCAAGCCCCAAATTCATTCCAGCCTCCTGCTGGTGGAGCTACAACAAATACGAATAACAACCGTACTGAAGACACCCACACCACAGATAGCAGCCGTAAGCCAGATAGCCCATATGGCAAAGAAATTCCTTTGTTCGACACTCAAAATGAATCGTTCGAATTTATGGGCAGTGAATTCAGCATGCAAGACAACCGTTTTGCCGATCAGTTTTCAGGTTACCTCGTCCAGTCACAAGAAAAAATCGAAGACGCGGCTAAATACAGAGCCACTCTTCGTCAGATACTTGACACCCTTGACCGTAGTACTAAAGGCAGCCCAAAAAGCAAACTGGATAAAGGATACCATCTTTTAGGCGAAGCACATGCATACCCAGCTGACAGTGGCATTTGTGAATCATTGCAAAATGCCCTCGCTCTCGCTCAGCTTTCAATGAACAAGTCGCGCCGCACTGATGCAGACATCGCGGAAATGCGTAAAAGAAACGAAGCTCTCGCTCGTAAAATGGAATTCATCGAAAGCAAGACGCAGCTGGACCCAGCTGAATCATCAGCGCCTGGCGGAGGCAAAAGCAAAAAAGGGGCTCAGCCAACATCCATTAAATGGCAGGAGAACACACGCCTACGTGCTGAACTCCTGCTTCTCATGAAAAAGTCTGAAATCACAGGAAACATTGCCGAAAAACTTGCCAAAATCCAATACCAAGCAATGCTGGTGCAGTTGTTCATGCAGCGCCGATTCGAGCACGTAGTGATCGGATGCCGATTCTATAATCTCGTCTTCACTGACGGAGAAAGTAAGCTCAATATCAATAAAGGCTCAGACATGTATAAGTTTTTTGCCGACACACTCGGTGTGCAACCAACGATAGCGGGTCTCGACTCCGCAGCAAACGATCTTATCG
>CAXMOB010000265.1:0-3479 GCA_964194815.1 Vicinamibacteria bacterium
AGCCTCCGCGCTGAATGGAAGTAGTTTCTTCCCGCCTCCCAGCGGCAATAGAATCAAGAATGGTGGATCAAGAATTGAGTAACTCCCGCAGGGCTCCCCCATATCATCCCGAGCCTTTCACCTTTCACCTTTCACCTTTCACCTTTCACCTTTTTCCTTTCACCTTTTTCCTTTTTCCTCAACGAAACACACCTTTTTCTCGCCAAGCCACCCTCTCCCATTCAGGATGCTTGGCATGAAATCTATTCTCTGCTCCACTCTGTTAACTCTCGGCGTCGCTTCTGCCGATCAAGTCCCAGTCTTCGTTGGCACCCAATCCTCCGAAGGGATTTACCGCCTCTACCTTGACTCAGAAACAGGCAAACTCAGTGGTGCAAAATCGATCCTTCCTATCGGCTCACCCAGTTCGCTTGCACTCTCAGCCGACGGCTCCCTGCTCTTTTCCACCAGTCGCAGCAAAGACGAGAAAGGCCGACTCAAAATTGGCTCGGTCGCTTCCTATCAAGTGAGCATCACCAAAGACCTCAAGCACATCAACACACAGCCCGCTGTCGGCTCAGGCCCATGCTACATCTTCACCGATGGGCCAGCTGAGAATCTACTCGTCGCCAACTACGGCAGTGGCTGCGTCACCAGCTACCAAATCGCCCCTAACGGTAAAATATCCGCCCCAGTCAGCCACATCCAACACGAAGGATCTAGCGTTCACCCAAAACGCCAAAACAAACCACACGCTCACTCGATCCACCTCACGCCCGATCGCAAGTTCGCCTACGCGGCCGACCTCGGGATCGACCTCGTCAAGATCTACCAACTCGACCCAAAAACCGCCGAGCTCAAACCCGCTGGCTCTGCTAAAGTCCCAGCCGGTTCAGGCGCACGCCACATGGCATTCACCAAAGATGCTTCTCAACTCTTTGTGCTCAACGAGCTCACCCTCACGATTTCTAAGTTCACCCGCGACGCCAACACCGGCCAGCTCACCTTGATCGACACCAAACCGGCCACCACCCAGAAAGGAGAAAACCTCAGTTGCTCAGAAATCCATCTCAGCAAAGACGGTAAACACCTCTACGCCGCAGTCCGCGACATAGCCAACGAAGGACGCGACGCCATTTGTGTGCTCAATCCCACCACTCTCACCATCATCCAAGATCACCCAGCCGAAGCCTGGATCCCACGCCACTTCAATATCTCCCCATCAGGAAAATGGCTACTCATCGCTGGTCAAAAAAGCAACTCCGTCGTCGTCCACCAACGCGATCCAGAAACCGGTAAACTCACAAAAACAGAAAACTCTGCATCCATCCCCAAACCAATGTGGATCCTCTTCCCCTAGCCCCATCTGAGAAAGTGGAGCCGCATACGAAACCATCACAGCTACCATATCCCAGATGTACTCACAAAAAGCTCTAATGGATGTAACTACTTTAAGACAAGACCAATAGGTTTGTGTGAGGCGACTCAGACACACTTACTCGTATCGGTAAATTTGCACCGTCCCTTTACTCATCTTCCTTAAATCATAATCGGTTCGCATCACTATCTTTTTCCCACTCACATTTTGCTCTAACACAGTAAACTTGCCCCTTTTCCCCTTCGAATCAATAACGCCGGTATGGTTTGGACCTGTGCGAAACCTTGGGAAACTTGCGCTTTGTAGCTCTATGACATCGCCAGGCTGAACTTCTTCTTTTTTCCAATCAACAAGCCGACCCCATTCACGAATACCTGGGCGGTCTCCACGCTGAAGGCCCGCATACTTAAATGCCTCTTCTGCAAGGGTCCAACACTCACCATTCCCCACTTGTTTACCTTTATTGGATTTTACAAATTCAGTTATTTTAGCAACAGCTGCCTGCTTTACTAGCTTTTCACTTTCCTTCTTTGCTAGCTGCTGCTTTTCCAAATCTAACTTTTCATTTTTCGAGGCTAGTTGTTCAGCGGCATCTTTAGCCAATAGAGCGATGTGTTTCTGATCCGCCTCTGAGAGTTTAGAGTGCTCAAGGGTGTACTCCCTTCCATTTTTTTTCAATTTTAGGGTCACCGTCTTCTCATTAGCGCTTACGAATGTTGCTTCAACAGTGTCTCCATTGCTACTCGTGTAAACTCTCGCCATTCCACCTTGAATAAGTAGAAGGGGAATAATAATCAATCCATATTTAATTGCCATTCTAGCCATATAACTATTTACTATTGAACGCATAAGCATTCAACCTATTTCCCCATTTTTGCTAGAAATCAGGATGGAATCAACATAGCAACTAGCTTGGCATTATACCACTCTGAGTTTCAAAAGAGACTAATGCGAGGCTGATTTCTCCTTAAATCAAGACGTGATGAAGAAGCGATGCGGGCATCGTGACTGAAGAATAACGCTGATTTTATAAGAAAGAAGCGAGTTCTGATTTAAGATTGCGGAGCCTAGATTTTCGCACCCTAAAAATTTACATTTGTCTCTTTTGTTTCTCAGAATGGTGTTAGGTGATTTCCTAGCACCGCAGCTGATGGAGCTAAGTATCATTATACTGCACCAAATCCCCCAGCACCCCCACCTTCAAGGGGTCTCCAATCCATCGCCGAGCAAAAAAATCCGCGTCCCCAAAATGAGGACGCGTATCAAATTTATAACAAGTCTCTCAACTTAGTGTGAGAATTCTTCGCGGTCACCAGGCTTTTCCTTATGCTTGAACGCCACCAAGAAGATAACCAAAACAACTGCTGCGATTCCCGCAAGTGGCCACCAGAAGTTACTCCAAAGCTCAATATTTTCAGCTGCTTTAGGATCCTTATCTCCAAAGGCCATCTTAAAGAGTCTAGAGTTCACAAACTCGGCACCTACATACATACCCACACCTTGAGTGAAGAAGACGATCATTGCTTGTGCTTGTGCTCGGATCCTTGGGTCCGTGACTTCGTCGACATAAATCTGACCTGATACGAAGAAGAAGTCGTAGCAGAACCCATGAAGAGCAATACCTGCGATCATCAAGAAGAACGCGGTGTGCATAGGAACAAAGCCCATGTCTGTAGGAACTACTCCAGCACCTGCAGCGAAGGAGAATAAGGCGTAACGCACCACCCACGCTCCAATACCAAAGGCAATCATCTTCTTGATTCCAAGCTTTCTAAAGAACCATGGCATCATGAACATCATACCCGCTTCCAACCATGTCCCTACGTTCTTCCACACAGTAATAGGCAAGATGTTTTGCCCCTCCATCTGGGTTTGCACATACGCATAGTAGGCCTGTAGAGGAATACAGAGAAGGAAGGATACCAAGACAAAGATAGCGAAAGACGGAACCTTAAATTCTTTCCATACATTCAAGAAAAGGAGATCTGAAAAATTCGCCTTCTCTCCCTTTTTCGGGGCGGGAGTTTTAGGAAGGAAGAAAGAAAAGAAAGCGAGCACAGCACAGGCTCCAGCCGAAATATAAAACTGCCCAGCTGATGCTGCTGACATGTTTTTCTCAACG
>CAXMOB010000266.1:0-2896 GCA_964194815.1 Vicinamibacteria bacterium
TGAACGTGGTGAAGCACTCCGTGCCATTCTACCACACGTCAGCAAGCTTGGCACAGAAAAAGCCATCGCATGGCTCGCCACTATCAAGGACGAAAAACTTCGTGCTGGTGCAACTGCTACACTCGCTTCATCACTCGCTGAAAAAGATCCACAAGCCACAGCTGAGTGGCTTAAGACGCTTTCTCCAGACGCTCTAAAAGCTTCTGCTGGTTCAGTTGCTAAAGCATGGGCTGAACAAGATCTCGACAAAGCTGTTGAATGGACAAACTCGCTCGAAGGGCAAACGCGCACCAATGCAGCTAGCCAGATGATGCGTCAGTTCGTTTCCTCTGATGCCAATAAAGCGGCGACTTGGATGAAAACCATGTCAGCTGACCCTGGCTACGAACGCGTGGTTCGCACTTTCATGTTCTCAACTGGACGTGACCACCCAGATGTAGCGCTCGCTAATCTCGACCAAGTAAGCGAAGAATGGAGAGACCGCTCTCAGTCAATGATCCTCATGGGCTGGGCTGCTAAAGACAAAGATGCTGCCACTCAGTGGATGCAAACCAACAGCATGGACGCCGCAGCTCAAGAAAAGGTTCTCTCTACTGCCGCTAAAGGCTTCGGTGGAGGCTGGGGTAGAGGTAGAGATCGCAAGTAATCAATAGGTCTCCGACCTTTCAAATTTAAAAACAAACGCCTTGAGGTTCTCATGAACTCAAGGCGTTTTTTATGATTTGGAATATGGGAGCTTCTACTTATTTTTATTAGCCTTCTTATTTTTCTTCGGTTTCTTGCCACCTTTTTTAGATATTGTCAACTTATCGACCCAAGTCAAAATTACCACTCAAAACTCCCCCTCTAAGCAGCCTTCCCAGAATTTTGAACACAAGTCACCTCTGAGTATTCAGCGAAAGCTCTACCCCTCAAAATCCGATAACTGCTCGCTGACATTAAATGTCGTTGCTGACGAAAATGGTTATTCACCACTCCATGACACGACAGAAACCGTTGAGCTTGCCCCATTGATTTGAACTGCCGCATGTGCCCTTGTTGATTCCTCGTCTTCTGATGCGAGACTTCCGATTTATTGTTAGCGTATCGCTCTGTATCGTGTTCAATCTCACAACCAAGGTCATTCAAAGCAGCTTTGTAACTTCTCAATTTATCAGTCGTTATCTTATACGGCATATTGGGTTGAGCCTTAAACAGTTTCTTAAAGAACCGCTTTGCAGCCTTTCGATCACGCTTCTTAGTAACCAGAATATCAAGTTCGTCACCGTCTTGATCAACCGCTCTCCATAGATAGTAAAGCACTCCACGTATCTTGATAAAGACTTCATCCAGATACCATTCATCACCGTAGCCAGCTCGCTTTTTCTTTAGCTTCTTTGCAAAATTAGAGCCAAACTTCATGCACCATTGACGAATAGTTTCATACGAAACCTCAATTCCACGATATGCTAAAACCTCTTCAACTTCTCGAAAGCACAGTGCAAATCGATGGTAGAGATACACAGCATGAGCAATGATTTCAGCGGGATAACGAAAGCCAGAATAGGTCGACATATTGGCTAACTAGCAGAGATTGGGTGATACGCTAGCTTAAGTTGACAATACCGCTAGAAGGTATAGCACTAGCCTTCATCCTCAGTCTTTGGAGGAAGAAAGGTTCTTGCATCTAGCGTCGGTATTCTTGCTGGTCCATGCAGAGAGCGAGAAGTTAAATTGATAACCATTTCACGAATAGTGCCATATAGCAATGACCCAGCATTTAATTGAACCATTTGTTCAGCAGTTTCCTCTGGAAAATTTGGGTCTAACTTAAACTTTCCTATCACTACGAACTTACCCGTGTAAGGAGTTGGATTTTCTTCGTCAGCATGTTTCAACTCAAGGATTAACTTTGCATGCCAAACACCATCTTCCGATGAGTTCCTCTGAACACCCAGTTGATGTTCCCCACTGACATCACCGTTCGGCTTATCAGCAGCAGATGGAATTAACTCAATGTGGCTGAAAGAAGTATTAATTAGCTGTATTGAACTAAACATAATCTATTAGGCTGTGTTGTGAACTATATTAGTATCTAGCTCTTGATTCTCAGATATTGCACTAGTTGCAGTTAATACGATTCCCGCCGCAACAGCTCCTGCCCCAAATTTTGAAGCAGTTACTGCATTCCACATACCAACTACATTTGATCCTCCATCTGCCCAGCCCCTTGGAGAGGTCTGGACATTATCATCTAAGCCAAACTTTACAAATTCGGCGTCTCGAATCTTCTCAAGCAAACTTGATTCATTAATCACGCTTAAATTGGTGCTACCTAACTCGGCTCGCTTTATTGTCGAGCTGCCTAGTTGAAGAAATTCAGCTAGTTCAAGCTGGTTCATCCCTAGTATTTCTCGTTTCTGAATACATATTTTGGCAATAAAGTCCCTATGCTTTTGTTCTAGCTTTCGTTTAAGTATATCAAACTGACCTCCCCCCAAGGTCGTTTCTTTACATTGATTACAACTCAACATTTCGGCATCAACTTCATGAGTTACACCTCTACGTTCCAATTCAATCAGTTTTGTAACCTTCGTCCAACCTGCACCGATACCACAGCACTGACATGTAGTCTGCTGTTGAGCGACTCTTTTACGTTTACGTGTATTTCTTTTCTTAGGTTCCATTACTCTAGTTATTAGGGTTTAGCGTGACAATCTATATGAATATATTTCGATTCATCCTCTCCTTTTTTCAAACAAAACTTTACATACAACCGACGTCTAAAATCGGGATGATCCACATTAAAAGCCCACATCCTCATACCTTGTGCCTCTTTGTGCTGGGTGCATATCTCTTCAATTGGTCGTTTATAACTTGATGGTAGTTCATCTAAAGCGTAGCATAAACAGTCAAA
>CAXMOB010000267.1:0-7152 GCA_964194815.1 Vicinamibacteria bacterium
ATCAAATAAGGTGCATAGCTCAGATGCCCCTTCCACCAAGATCCTGCCCTCTTCAGTCAGGCGCTGATACAATGGAGTTCCAGGAAACGGTGTCAAATACGTCACCTGCACATCATACAAGCCACTGCGGTCAACAAAGTCGAACACTTGGTCAAAACACTCTGGCCCATCCCCATCGAGACCTAAAATAAAGCAACCGTTGACGGTGACCCCATGCTTCTGCACGGTTTCAATCGCCTTTAGGTATCGGTCGGTGCGCCGGGCCTTCCAGTTCGACTTCGTCTCCACACCATTTAATGCACCAAAGTTTGGGCTCTCCAATCCAATGAGCACTTGCTGGCAGCCCGCATCCCGCATCATCTTAATCAAATCTTCATCCTCAGCCACCGACACATCGGTCTCAGTGAACCATCGCACATCTTCTTTTTCCAAGGCCTTCATCAGCCGTTTGCTATGCTTCTTATTCGCAAAAGTATTATCGTCAGCAAATTCAATAAAAGGCCTACGATACAGGTGCTTCAGCATGCGGATTTCCTCAATCACACGCTCAACTGGCTTCACCCGAAACTTTGGCGACAAGCGCATTGATGCTGCACAGAACTCACACGACAACGGACAACCACGTTGGGTCTGAACAGTGAAACGTGGATAACGATCGGCCTCCAATAAATCAAACCGTGGCATCGGCGACTCAGCGAAATCAAAGGGTCCGCACAAACGTGCATCATAACGTGGTTTCAACTGACCCGCTAATAGATCTTCCATCATTTGTGGCCATATCGGCTCACCCTCTCCTATCGCTAAACAATCGACATGCCCTTGAGATTCTTCAGGTGACAAAGTTGCATGCAATCCACCTAAAATGACCGTGGTGCCAATTTCTTTAAATCTTGCCGCCAAACGATAGGCCTCTTTCGAGGTTGCCGCCAATGTCGATAAAGCCACAGCATCAAATCGTGCAGGTAAATCATCGAAATCAACATCTCTCACTTCAAAATATTCAAGGTCGATCCCACTAGGCGTCAATCCCGCCAAGGTCAGTAACCCTAATGACGGTAGAGCTTCGATTTCCCTAGCGCGCCCAGAAAGACTGGGGAAACTCAGGCCAGCTTCCAACAATCCAGTGTCACAGACCCTCAAACCACTAATCGCAATTAAACCTACTCTCACGCTGCTCCTCCTCCCCATAAGATCATAAAGATTCCCGTGCTCGCTCCAATCACTGGGATAAAGTAAAAGTGTCTAAACGCCTTCTTCCAGGCAGTTAAAAAGCACAGGGATGGCATCCCGATCGCAGCGACCAATAAACCATACGCTCCGATCCAAGCTTCGGTATCACTGAGCCCCAGTGGTTTCAAACTCAATGCATAAAACAGGGAGAGCAAGCCAATTCCAAAAAAGGAAATGTGCCCCAGTCGAACAAATCGTCGTTGGTGGCTGCCATAGCCACCCATCCAATTTTCTTTATGGAAAAAGAGTCCCATCAACGCGCCACTCAACACTCCGAGGAGCATTCCAATCCAACCACATTTCAATGCAAAAATCTCGACTTCCATAGTGTCATTCATAATAGCACGAATTAACCCTCTGAGAAATCGATTTATCCAATTAATACATCATTTAAATCGATGCTAAAACATCTTCCATAGTCTTAATTTACCGCTCGCCTAACCACCACTAATACCATTTAGAGTTTCAAAAGAGACTTATGCGAAGCCTAGTCTCTTCATCCTTACAAAAAAATCATTAGTCTCTTTTGTTTCTTTAAGTGGTATAATGCCCTTCTGAGAAGCAAATTGATTTACACTTCCTTATCAAACTGTCATTCTTGGTTCCAACTCAGTCAAATATTGCATGAGCTCCAAACCAAACCGTGAAGACATTATTGCAACACCCTACAGCTTTCAAAATGCTCTCACTGGATATGCGTATACCACCACACGCAACTGGAGCTTAACAGAAAATCAGAAAATCAGAATCGCTTAATAAAACCCTTGCAGGCACTGACTAACATACTCAACCAATACCGTACACCAAGTAAAGGTCTCATCTTTAACCTCAAGCTCACTAACTCCCAATAAGGCACAAGACCCCTTGTTCCTCATTTATTGTTTAAGTTTTAGCATATCACTAACCCCATGAGTAACCAACGATACGAAATTAAACATCAGATTCGAAAAGGAAGAACTGGTGGTGTTTACGAAGCATTTGATACCGTCCTAGAGCGATCCGTCATCCTACGCCGTTTCTACACACAAAATGCAAATTCTCCGACCGATGAACAACTAGTCAGGTTCCAAGAATGTGCCCTTCGCTTCACTTCTCTTCTGCACCCCAACATCCTCACAGTGCTGGAGGCCAGTGCTGACGAATCCGGTCCTTATATCATTTCAGAAATGGAGGAAGGAGTGCTTCTTTCAGAACATATCGAACGCAGAGGCCCACTAAACCAACATGAGGTCTTCCAGCTCGCTCAACAGCTGACCGACGCCTTACTTGCTGCACACCAAAAAGGGGTCATTCATGGAGCCCTTTCCGCACGCTCTGTGCTGATGAACTCCAATGGGCTACGCGGCCCATCCTTTAAACTCATCGATCTCGGACTCAACGAAATTAACCATATATTCGATACCGACGACTCTCCTGTTTCTGACCTAGCCGACCCTTCCATCATGGCTCCAGAGCTTTTCGATGGTCACAATTCTAGTGAAATAGCAGATATCTTCGCCACCGGACAAATCTGCTATTTAGCACTAGCTGGTGGCAACCCAAACATCGAGAAAAACCCCTCGCTGATACAGCAATTTTATCTACAAAATAGGCAACCGCACATTTCAGAGTACGCAATTGTCGAGCCTGCCTTTGCCAGTTGGATCCACCACCTGATCAATCCTGTGCCTAGCCTACGACCGCCATCATTCGCTGAGGTACTTTCTGAACTGACCACGTTCTTTGTGACACCGGACCTAAGTTCATCTCCAGCTCTACAAGCGATCCCTACAGAACAGGGTGTCCACCAGTTCCAGGCTCAGCCCTCCCAAGCACAAGGGTTACCTAAACCACAATTATTTCAATTTGCTACGGAAGGAGCAGCACTTCAAACACAAGCTGTAGCAGAGCGCGTTGCCGCTACTATAAGCCCAATCTCTCCACAGAAATCCAACAAGAGTAGTAATGCATTATGGTTTATTGCAGGGGCATCTACTGCTGTTGCAGTAGTTCTCCTCATTCCCATTCTCAATAAACGATATGCGACGCCAACAGAGAGCACTCCAACGTCTCCCGCCGCTACTCCAATTGAGAAGGTAACCAAGCCATAGGAGACTACATCTCGGATGTCAAATTCCAAGGTGTGAAGTCACTATCCGACTAGCGAGCTCACTTAATCAGTCGTCTGCTTTTTATACCACTTAGAGAAACAAAAGAGACTAATGAATTTTTTGTAAGGATGAAGAGACTAGGCTATGTATTGGGCGAAGCTTACTCGCTGTATTCATCTACAATCAGTGTTTTTCTTCAGTCACGATGCCCGGGTATTACCTAGCTTCCCGCTCTATGGCGTGGGGATGCTTTCATCTGAGGCAAACCCAAATGCCATCTTTGGGGGGCGACAGTTTAGAATATTGCGAAGGTGCCTATCTGTGTAGAATCCTGTGAAGCTGATGACACATAAGTCCCACTAGAACTAGTTGTATATGTTAAACTAATTCTACCGTTAAAGCCTTTTTCAGTATCATTAAAATCCAAGAAACCTTGGGTACCTGATGTTGTGTAATTCAATGTCCCTGCAGAATCAATCACATCCCCACCTTCTGCCGTTAGAGTGTATATCTGTCCATCGTTCTCAATATGGATTAGGGCGACGCCTGAGTTAGCATACAAGCCTGAACCTGAAATTACATATAGTCTAATTGACTTACCAGCAACAGAACTAGGAACTTCAGTAAATGGATCGTCTATCAAAGATGAATCTGCATCATCACCTTCACACGACAAAAGAGGGAATGACATGAACGTAAACGCTGAGATTAGACCGAGAACTCTTAGTGTGTGTATTATTTTCATATTGCTGATTTTTTATATAGAAAGATAACTCCGGTAGTCAATGCTCATTTATGTCGAAGGTCATAGAGCTCCAATCGCCTAGCTGTGTCTATTAACGACGTTCGCCTCTGAAGCGATTACGTGGTGTTGTTTTTGAACTCGGATTCTGCACAGGTTGCTGAATTGGATTTTGCTGTGTTTTACGCTGATAAGCGCGGTGCTCTTCCAACTGCTTTGGGTCCAGGTAGTCTTTTGGAGGTAACAATGAATTATCTCTCTGCATGTCTCTGGTTACCTGCGACTGCGTTGCATTGTATTTCTGTAAGTCAGCAAGTGCCGCTGGTCCATCGATGATACGAGGCTGAATAAAAATCACCAATTCCTCGCGCAGCGTTTCTTTGGTTTCAGAACTAAAGATCGTTCCAATCCCTGGGATACTGCTCAAAATTGGGATCCCTGTTTTATTTTTCGTCTCACGCTCAGTGATCAATCCACCCAACACAATTGTGCCGTTATTGGGAACCCTCACTGTCGTTTGGATCTCCTCGGTGCCGATTGTTGGAATGGCGTTACCATTGATCGTCTGACTGCCGACCACGTTGTCGTTAAGGAAGGAAATCTGCAATGTCACTTCATCATTCGAGTTGACCAATGGAATGACTTCCAAGTTGAGCAACACATCTCTGAATTCGATGTTGGTATTCTGAGACGTTGAACCGTTGCCCTGACCCGAGGTCAGTGTGTTGGTAGGAACTGCGATACGTTGACCAGAAGACAAGGTAGCACGACGGTTGTTGGTGGTGAAAATCGTCGGGCGCGCCAACAACTTAAACTTGCCGGTTGCCTGTAAAGCTCTGATGTAAGGGAAAAAGTTATTACCGATCTGACCGTAGAGCGAGAGGCCAGGAATTGCGGCAGCGGCATTGGTGAAAATATCCGGATTCGTCATCGTTGCTGGGTCAACCACCAAGGGGAAACCTGTGCGGTTCTGAGCACCGAAGCTGCCTTTTCCTGCAGACTTGTATGTCGCTAACCAATCAACCCCAAAAGACTTTTCACCGTCCATGGTGTAACGACCAAAGATAGCAGTGATTTGCACCTGCTTCGATGGAATATCCATTTGAGAAACAAGGTTCTTCACGATTTCCATACTCTGTGGTGGCCCTTGCACTAACAAGGTATTGTTGGTGCTATCTGCAACCAACAAGGTTTTACCAGTCAACACTGACTGTGGAACTTCTGAGCGCCCGGTTTCAGCTAAATTACTTCCATTACTTCCATTACTACCATTACGCCCATTATTTTGCGGGGTCGTGTTATTTCTTTGATTGTTGTTGGCTCTTCCTCCCGGTGAATCACCACCTTGAATTCTTTCGATACCATTTTGAGCAATGGTAAGGAACTCTCCAACTGGAACATACTTTAGCACAAACTTGCTGAAGTTACGCTGTGCTGCAGGTTGGTCAAAATCTTTCACTAGTGCTTCAGCAAAGAGAATGTCGATCGGACGACCCATCACAAAAATGCGATTAGTGCGTGTGTCAGGAATCACATTAATCGTGCTCACCTTTCCCGCTACTAATGCCGAACCTACTTTGGGCTGAGCCCCACCGGTGACACCTTGAACGTTACCTTTGCCACCTTGTGCCCCGCCTCCACGTCCTGATGGTGCCAGTACGGAATTTTGCTGAATCTGCGAATCAACTATGAGCTTGATGCTTTCTGCGATTTGCTCTGCATCAGCATGCTCGAGCTGGATCATTTTACGTGACACTCCAGTTTGTGGAATATCGATACTCGCCTTGAGCTTGATCAAAGTACGAATAAGTGCGGTGTTCTCCGTAATCACCAAAGCATTGGTGTTCGGCTGTGAAACGATAGATCCGTGTGGGTGTAACTGCTTCACCACTGATGAGAACGTGCGTAAGGCTTCGTCTGGGCTGATGTTGTCCAGCTTCATCACATACGTCACCACTTGATCACCTTTCGGTAATAAAGCTTCATCACTGATCACTGTCGCCCCTGTTTTAGGAACATCTTGAGAGAGCATCAACTTCACCAAGTTGTCACCACTGGCCACAAACACAAGCCCTTCAAGTAACATGGTTTTTTCTAATAATTCAGCAGCTTCACGGAATGTCATCGGCGGCTGCTGGTTAAAGGTAATCACTTTTTCACGTGCCGCATTACTCACGATCACACGCTTTCCTGTCCACAGTTGATAAAGTGCGGCAATCGTTAATCCATCCAGCACTGGTGGCTGGATCGGCTTATCAATCACAGTGTCTCTAATGTCCTTCACCTTATTCACTACTTGAGCTTTTTCCTGAGCGTAAATAGAGCTTACTAAGGACAAGCCGAACGACCCTATGGCCAGCGACCTCAAGGTGAGCATTTTAGTGTTTGTGATCATGTTATGATGTGTTTCTGTGTGAATGTAGTAAGTGATAACTCACTCCAGGTTAACGGAGTAGTGTGTAGATTTAATCTCAATAGAGAAGCTCTAGTTTGCTTTTTTAGATGAACTTGGTCTTCTTCCTCGGTAGGATGGGCCTTTTGAATTGGAACTTGGCTTTTTAATCGGCACTTTAGATCCCGATGAACGACCTCGTGAAAGCAGGCTCGCCATGTCTTTTTCTGAAAAATTCAGCTCTTGTGGCCGCCCGTCCTCTTCGATTTGCACTTTGGTTTGTAAATAATCTGTCTCGTTCTGCTCCACAGAAATGAGCTTTAAGCCGTTGTATTCCTTGCCCTCATAGAGTGAATAGCGTTGGCTCGCGTCCTTTTTGTTGACGATCACCACCATCCATCCTTGCTCTAATTTCATCAAGCCGCGCAGTGCCCAATCCGATGGTGGCTCTACTTTTTCCACAGGCTTTACAGCGGTCCTCACATTGGGTTTGATCACCGTAAGCGGAGTGAACATGTTGGTAGAACGCAGGCTTTGAAAGTCTTCTGACTTTGGCTCAACGGGTGGGGCTGCCATAACCGGCAATGCGAACATCCCGGTAATAGTTAAGCATATTAATGTCTTTATAATCTTCATATTTACTCTGAATTATCGTTAAAAATTGGCGTGCACCATTGTTCTACCAGCACTTTTGTGAT
>CAXMOB010000268.1:0-4183 GCA_964194815.1 Vicinamibacteria bacterium
CAGCCACGCGTTTCTGAGTTTTCTGCAAGGTCAGCTTCCTTGATTACTTGCTGATACCATTCAGGAAAATCTTGTTCACGAGTCGGGATGATTGCTGTCTTTGCTTGTTTCGCCATAACGATGCTGGTGTAACGAGGATGAGGGCGTCAGACAAGTCTAATTGTTATTGCTTAGATGATACAGCTTTTTGGGCTTGGGATGATATGATGGGGAGTTGGGGCATCCTTGAAATGGCACGGCATGATGTAGGTATGGAACCACGAATCACACGAAAGGACACGAAAAAGAAGGGGAGGATGAACTGTGGTAAAAGGGGCAACGGAAAAAGGTGAAAGTGAGGTGGAGGTGGAGTCCGCCGCGGTTATGCGATCGCCACCTAGCTAACTAGCTTAAGAAGGGGTCGCGTTTTTGAGGGACTTCTTTTTTGGGTTCCTGTTTAGGGTCTTTGTCTTTGGGTTTGGTTGCTTGCTCAAGTTTGGCTTTGGCTTTGGTCTTTTCCTTACGCTCTAGTTTAGGATCAGATTTGGACTTGTTGTTGTCGGATTCTTCGTCCTTTTGTTCGTTGATGAGGCTTTGGCGGCGGGTGAGTTCGGCGGCGTATTCGGCACCGTAGAGGAAGACCTGCATGGTGAAGTAGACCCAGAAGAGAACGAGAACGAGGGTGAAGGCACTGCCGTAGTAGCCGCCGATGTCGGTGTGTTTCAGGGTTTGGGTGATGCCGACTTTGAGGATGACGAGGAGGAGGGCACAGACGACTCCGCCAGCACAGGCTTCTTTGAGTTTAGGACGCCGCTCTGGTAGCCATCGCATGGTGAGAGTGGCGAGAATAACGACTCCTACAATACTAGTGATAGGAGTGAGTCCAGAAGCAATTCTGAGCCAGACGGATTGATCGGGCAGGTTTTTCATCAACAGGTTGAGAATGGTTTCGACCGCTACAGCGGAAACAATGACGCCACCGAGGGTGAGCACGACCGCGATGGAAACGAGGCGTGAGATGACACCTGCGTATACCTTTTTAGGTTTTTTACTACGGCCAAAGACCTTGCCGAGTGAGTTACGTAGCTCGCTGACCATTTTAGTAGCAGAGAAAAGAACGAGCAAACCACCAATGATGGGGGAGAGGGATGAGCCGGTCCACTTGATGTCATTATGGAGAATGGTGGCGATGTATTTACCGATCGATTTACCCGCGACGCGGTCGGTTTCGGAGATGAGAATTCGCTTCGCGGTTTCTTCGTCGACCACCATTGAGGCGAGGTAGATACTGACAAAAAGAAGGGGAACGAGTGAAATAAGTGAATAAAACGCGAGAGCGGCAGCGTCGTCGGCATGCTTGTCTTTCCACCATTTTTTGGCAGCAGGCAGTAGGCATTGCAGGTAGTGGAGAGCTTTTTGTTTCACGCTTGACGGTAGATTAGGGGAGGTTGTAGGGGTGGGTCAAGGGGCATTGACCATTGACCATTGACGTAGAATTCTGTAATGCCTTGAGCGTTGAGTAAATCGATCTACATTATTGCGGGTGAGCTAAGCGGCGACATGCACGGTGACGGGCTGATGCAAGCTGTGCTGGACGCCGCACCAGACACTAATTTTCTGGGCCATGGCGGTCCCAAGATGACGGCTGTTGGAGGTACCGAAAACTGGCTTGATAAGTCGGCGGTGATGGGGATAGTTGAGGTCTTGAAGCAATACAAGTGGTTCAAGATGAAGCTCAAAGAGATGTTGGAAGAAATCATTGAGAAGCAACCAGACGTGTTGGTGCTGATCGATTACCCTAAGTTCAACCTGACGCTGGCCAAGATGGTGCGTGAGGCTGGGGTCGACATTAAGATTGTCTATTACATTAGCCCGAAGGTCTGGGCGTGGAACAAGGGACGGGTGCCAAAGATGGCGAAGTTGCTTGATAAAATGATCTGTATTTTTCCGTTCGAGGTCGAAATTTATGAAGAATATGGGCTACCCGTTACTTATGTGGGCAACCCATTGGTCGATGAATTGGGACCAATTGGCTCAGACGAAGGACGCGATCCGAATTTAATTGGTTTGTTTCCGGGGAGTCGTGAACGTGAGGTGGCGAAGCTTTTCCCTATTATGGTGGATGCGGCAGCACGATTGTATCATCGCAATGAGGAATTACGTTTTGCGGTTCCCGCAGCCTCTGAGAAGTTGGCGGAGCAAATGGAGAAGATTTTGGAAGCGACCAGTATGCCGGTTGAGGGATTGATCACCATCCAGCAAGGTGGCAGTCACGAGTTGATGAAGAAGGCGTATTGTGGAGTGATTGCCAGTGGCACCGCGACGCTAGAAGCAGCCTGGCAGGGTTTGCCGTATTGCTTGGTCTACAAGGTAGCACTGCCGACGTATATGATTGGTAAGTTGCTGGTGAAGATCGAACACATTGGCTTGGTGAATATTTTGGCTGGCGAGGGGATAGTCGAAGAATTTATTCAGGGAGATGCTGATCCATGTCACATCGAGCGTGCTTTGGAGTTATTTATCAAGGATCCTGAGCATCGTAGTAAGTTACAAGAACGCTTATTGGAAACGGCGGCGACGATGGGGAAACCTGGTGTGCATGTCCGAGCTGCGAAAGAATTGTTGAATGTATTAAGCTAATGGCTGAGGAATATGATTTCAAAGATGGGCTTCCAAAAGTGGCGAAGCCAAAGTTCAACGGCATAGTGGTGTGGATGTTGTTGTTGTTACCGCTAGGGCTGATAGCCGGCACAGTGGTGGGAGTCTATCGATATTGGAACCAAGAAGAGGTTTTGGCTAACCGTGCTTCTAAGCAGATCAACCAACAGGAAGTTAAGCAAATTTTAAACAACTACGGCAGTTTCTTTGGTGACCGTGACTACGCAAGGCCTGATGGGCGAAAGGCATTGAGCCTGGTGGCAAAGAATTTAGCGGGCGAACTGCAGTCGAACAATTCGAGTTTGCTCAGTTACAATGATCGTGGTCAATACGAGGCTGAGGGAGTGCAATGGAAGACATTTTGGGCGGACGCCCGAGGCACGAACTCAGATGAGGTGTTCTTTGTGGTGACTAGCTATGATGGCCGACAGGGGCTGAGGCATTCAGCCAAGATGGCCTTGATGATTACCGTGGCTAAGTCATTGGCAGCGGCAAATCTGGATTACACTCTACGCTTTGTCTTTGTGCCGGTGGAGCGTTCGCTCGGCGAGCAGCGAGCGTGGGTGGAGAAGTATTGTTTGAAGACAAGCGAAGAGAATAAAGGAATGTTCTTCTTGGCGCATGGCAAAAAGGTAGAAGCCGACGCCGTGCGTGAGGATTCTTGGAAGGTGACTGATGGCGATGTCAGCTGGGCTCAGGAAATTTTAAAAGGCACACGGGTGATGAACTTTGGTGCAGCGGCTCTCCACCATGGAGTGTTGGCTGAAGGGGTAGAGTATACGGAGACTGATGTGATTCGAGTTGAATCTGCCGCGAAAGGATTGCGTCAGTTGTTGTTCCTAGTGATGGGTGGCGATAGGTAGGCGAGCGGGGTTAGTGGGAAAAAGGAAAAAGGAAAAAGGAAAAAGGTGAAAGGTGAAAGGTGAAAGGTGAAAGGTGAAAGGTGAAAGGTGAAAGGGCACGAATGGAAAGTACCAGCACGATTGGAGGGAAAAACCGCGAATCTGTGCGAATTTGGCGAATGGCTAAGCATGATGAAGGAGCTCAGTGGCTTGGGATGATGTTGAGATGAACCACGAAATACACGAAAGGGCACGAAAAGCTCTTCTAGAAAAAGGGGGGCTATGAACGGTTAGTAAGAAGAAATGTTTTAACCACGAATGGACACGAATGGAAAGTGCCAGCACGATGGGAAGAGAGAAACCGCGAATCTATGCGAATCTGGCGAATGGCTAGAGATGATGAAGGAACTCTGAGGCTTGGGATGATGCTGAGAACTGACAGAATGACGGAACATTTTAACCACGAATTTTGCGAAAAATGGTTGGGCTTTCTGTTGCTGGTAGGATTTGCGTAAATTTCTCCGTGCACAATTGAGAAAACGAGGGAATGCTGCGGCGAACTTATGAAAGCCATTCTCTTTTTTCGTATCGTCTGTATTCTTGAAGCTCTGTCCTATGTGGCTCTGATGGCTTACGCGATGCCGATGAAATACATGTTTGGTAATCCGACTCCGGTCACGATGCTGGGTCGAGCTCATGGAGGC
>CAXMOB010000269.1:0-3239 GCA_964194815.1 Vicinamibacteria bacterium
AGTACGATGACCATGATGATGATCCATTCTGATCCACCGGGCATGCCCATTGCTAAAAGTTCTGCGTTCATAATAGGGATAGTATACTGTGTTTTTTGTTAATTTGCAATGTTAATAATCCTTGGTTCCGCAGATGCATTACCTCGTAAGATGCCAGTTTTAGTCTAAAGTTTTTAGTTTATGACTGTTGCTGTGGCAAATTCGCTTGTTGTCGCTTTCACTCAATGAGTGAAGTGAGGTAGATGTTTCTGCGGTCTTTTGGGATGATGTGATGTTAAGTGAGGTGTTGGCCTCTGCTGTATGAAGTAGTTTAGCTGGGATTGGCAACTGACTTATTTCATAAAATTGTTCTGATTGAAAATGTGATATTGGTTTGGCCGATGAGCGTTTATCCTCTCAGTCGCGGTGCTCTGAGGTCCCCGCCTGCCAAGAGTTCAATCGGCCTAGCTAAGCTCTTTTGAGCGTTGGGTAGCAGCTTGAACAGCTTTGATCGTGGCATTTCTAAAGCCATTTTCTTCGAGTGCAGTGATGCCAGCGATGGTAGTTCCGCCTGGTGATGCCACGCGATCTCTGAGAGTCGCTGGGTGTTCGCCGGTTTCTATTACCATCTTGGCAGAGCCCAAGACTGTCTGTGACGCTAGTTTGAGGGCTTGAGCACGAGGGAGTCCCTCAAGCACCGCACCATCAGCTAAGGCTTCGATAAACATATATACGTAAGCTGGGCCACTTCCTGACAATCCAGTGATCGGATTCATGAGTTTTTCAGGAATTCGGGTCAATTTTGCAGAATTTTGCAGTAATTGGGTGATTATTTGCTCATCTGAGTCACCGCAATGGTCATTTAGAGTGTAGGCAATGACGCCTTCGCCGACCAATGTTGGCGTGTTTGGCATGGTGCGAATGATTCTAGCTCCAGCTAGTAATGCGTCTTCCATCGCTGCAATGGAAACACCGGCGGCGATGGAAATGAACAGGATGTTGTCGACCTCAGTGCCTAAATCGGTGATTTCATGGAGCAAGTCAGCAATCATGTGTGGTTTTACACCAAGTATGACGACGTCAGCGATTGAGAGCAACTCCTTGAGTGAGCCACAGGCGTTGACGCCGAGTTCGATGGCGGCAGATTGTGTGCTGGAGTCAGAGCTATTGCGAACGTAGATTTCACCAGCAGCAATGGCATTATTTTTTAGGGCACCGCCAGCGATGGCTTTACCCATATTGCCGCAGCCGATTATTCCGAGTTTCATAAGATAAGTAAGTGAGATGTGGGTTAATGAGCTAGCACTTGAGCTTTGTCGATGCCACGAAGTTCGAAGATGCGGATCATGGTATCCTCTATGAGGTTACTTGGGCATGAAGCACCAGCGGTGATGCCAATGATGATCTTGCGGTCGAGATCGAGCAATTCTTTGTAGCTTCGCGGAATGAGCGTTTTTTGCTCAATGTCAAAGTGGATAATGCGCTCGAGCGACTCAATGTTTGAGGCATTACGAATGAAGAAAGTCGGGAGCTGTTCTTGGCCAATTTCGACTAAGTGGGTGGTGTTTGAAGAATTGTATCCCCCAACAACCATCAATGCATTCATGTCGCTCTTTAGGAGCTGGAAGAGGGCGTCCTGACGTTCCTGAGTGGCTCCGCAAATGGTATCGAACATCTGGAAGTTGGTTTCCTTGCCATCGCGTTCGATGATTGCTTCGCGAAGTTGCTTCTGGATCGTTTCGGTTTCGCTCTTAAGCATGGTGGTTTGGTTAGCGACTCCAATCTTGGTGAGATGAAGGTCAGGATCGAAACCGGGCGAGGTGCCATTTTCAAAACGCTTGAGAAATTCTTCTCTATCACCACCATGGATCATGTAGTTGATGAGGTATTCGGTGTCAGCTAGGGTAAGGATGACGACATAGTGGCCGTTCTTGGCATCGCCTAGGGCACGTGATGCAGTGGCGAGGGTTTCTTCGTGAATGGCTTTACCGTGGATGATCGAAGTGACGCCTTCTTTGGCATAACCCCGCACACGTCTCCAGACCTTCATGACATCGCCACAAGTGGTATCAATGACGTGGACTCCCTGTTCTTGGAGTTTTTCCATGAACGAAACCGGGGCACCAAAGGCGGGGACGATGACGACATCATCTTCTTCTAGGCGGTCGTAGTCATCGCTGATTTGTTGCCACGGCAAGGAGACGATGCCCATTTGTTCGAGTTGCTCGTTGACCTCAGGATTGTGGATAATTTCACCGATAAGGTAGATGTTACTTTCTGGGAATACGCGACGTGTCGCGTAGGCCAGATCGATGGCACGTTCAACGCCGTAGCAAAAACCAAATTGCTGAGCTAGGATGACTGTGGTGTTACCAATGGTGATGCCGCCGTTAAGAGATTTAACCTTTTCTACAAGCGATGAGTTGTAGTGGTTGGTGACTTCTTTTTCTACAAGTTCCATCACATCCGGACGGCGGACATTGACACGCTTGCGTTTTGATTTAGTAGCTTTGGAAGAATCGCTCATCTTGTTGATACCTTTATGTAGCCCTGAGTTGGGAAGGATGCAAACCTCAAACGGCAGGAAATGTAAGATTTTTCTCGCACTAAGGCTGACAGAATCTGTAAATGTATAGCGTTTCAATAGAGAGCATGTTTATCAAGGTTCCCATTATCACCGCAGTCGTAAGCATCATTCAGATGGCCTCGATATGTGCTCAGAAGGTGACGTTTAGAAATCACATAGAACCTATTTTTTCGCAATCATGTAATAATTGCCACAATCCGGACAAGATGAAGGGGGATTTGGATTTGACTACCTATGCAGGTGAAGTAGCGATCCACTGAAAAGTACCGACTGAAAACTGTAAAACTGGAGCGTAGCGACTTACCACAGAATGAAAGGAAGGCACAGAAAGCACAGGAATGAATGATGCTGAGAGCCGCCACTGAACTCAGAAAACTGCTGTGGGGTTGAACCACGAATATTCACGAATTGGCACGAATACTCTCAAGGCGAAGAATGGAACCACTGAAAACTCCCCAAAGGGGGTTACTTAGCCATTGCGTAGATGCATGCTTCGAGGTGCTTCTCGGAAGCTGTGGCAAATTCGCGCACCGAGATGTCCTTGCCGAGTTCGGACGAGACGGTGGTCATGGTGACGTCGTCGATACCGCAAGGGGTGATGGCGAGGAAGCCGGTCAGGCTTTGTTTGGTGACGTTGATGGCAAAACCGTGCATGGCGATCCATTTTTTAACA
>CAXMOB010000270.1:0-2293 GCA_964194815.1 Vicinamibacteria bacterium
TCAGACATAACTTCACTGTGAAAGAATTCCCCTCACTTGGCAATGCCTTTTGGCATTCTGCATAATTCTAGGTTCCTATTCGAATTCTGTAAATATTGTTAATTCTGTCAAAAAATCATCAGCCCCGCTTCTTAACTTACAACCAAAATAGCCTCCACCATCCTTAACGCATCGGCGTTCATCTTCACCTCGTGCACCCGATGCACCTGGGCTCCTAACTTCCAGCCAATCGCGGTCAGTGCCACCGTGCCCCAGTCACGCTTCTGCGGATCTGGCTCATCCAAAATAACTCCGATCATCGACTTGCGTGAAACGCCCAACAGCAAAGGACGACCCTCCACCACTAATTGACCTAACTCTCGAATCAAGGTCTTATTGTGTTCCAATGTCTTTCCAAAACCAATCCCGGGATCAAAACAAATCCTCTCCGCTGCAATCCCAGCTCCAGTTAAACTAGCATACCGCTCCTCGAAAAATTCTCTGACTTGGCCTACCACATCGTCATACTTTGGCTCATCCTGCATCGTTTTCGGATTCCCCTGCATGTGCATCACCACCACCGCACAGTCGGCTTGAGCACACACTTCTACCATCGCCCTGTCTCCGAGTAAGCCTGTCACGTCATTGACAATATCAGCCCCCGCCAAAAGTGCTTGCCTCGCCACCTCGCCCTTTGAGGTATCGATTGAAATCAACACCTCACTTTTCGCCCTGATCGCTTCAATCACTGGCACCGTCCGCTTTATTTCCTCAGCCTCAGTCACTGGCTCCGCACCTGGACGGGTCGATTCCCCTCCAATATCAATAATATCCGCTCCCTCTTCCACCATTTCCAGTGCCCGCTCGACTGAGAGGTCGACATCGACATGCAGTCCACCATCTGAGAATGAATCGGGCGTGACATTGAGAATGGCCATCACCATTGCGCGATTCTCTAAGTCATATATTTTGTCACGAAGCTTCCACTGCATGCCATAGGTATGAAAACTCCCCAAGCAGGACGCAACACAAATCTCATCCCCTACGCTGCTTAACATGAGCCACAGTCCCACTATGCTAAGAATCACAGACATGCTCGACCAATACATCAAACAACGCACAGCTGCATTTACCAGCATCGACGGGGTCCCTGCACTCCACTTGCGTTGTGATAATGCACTGCCATGGAAAGACATCCAAAAAGTCCAGCAAGTTGCCGCACGACACGGAATTACCAAAATCAACTTTACCTCCTATAAAACACTCCCTACAGACACAAAGTAGGATTTGCATTTCCCCTATTCTCCTCTACAACATTTCTCGATGACTAACCGTATCGATCAACGCTTTCAGCAACTTGCAGGCACCCCAGCATTCGTGGCTTACGTTTGCGCAGGTGACCCCAACATGGCAAAATCTCTCGAGATTATCAAAGGTCTGGCTGATGCTGGAGCTGACATCATTGAACTTGGCGTGCCATTTTCAGATCCGCTCGCTGATGGTATAGTCAACCAACTCGCAGCTGAACGAGCACTCAAGGCTGGTGCTAACATGCACAAGGTGCTCGACCTCATCAAAGACTTCCGTAAATCACACGACACTCCAATCGTTCTTTTCACTTACCTCAATCCTATCTACGCATACGGCTTCGAGACATTCCACACCGACGCCTCAGCAGCAGGTGCCGATGGCGTTCTCTTACTCGACCTTCCACCAGATGAAGCAAAGCTCAATGTTGAACTAGCTACGCATCAAGGGTTGAAGCACATCACCTTGATTGCTCCAACTTCACCTGATGAGCGAATTGCAGCATTGGCGAAGCAATCTGAAGGCTTCATCTACGCTCTTTCTCGCTCCGGTGTCACTGGTGCACAAGCTGCTCCATCCGCCAGTATTGGTGAGATCGTCAGTAAAATCAAAGCGCACACCAACACCCCAGTATGCGTTGGATTCGGCATCACCACTGCGGAGCAATCTGCCATGGTTGCCAGCGTTTCAGACGGTGTCGTTGTCGGCTCAGCCATCGTCAACGTCGTTGCCGAAAATGTGGACTGTGACGAAGTCGCTAGCAAAGTAGCGGCCTTCACAAAACCTCTTATCGACGCTGCGAAAGCTGCAAAATAATCCCAGCCGAAGTCACTCCCCCCATTCTTAGCGATAGCATAGCCCACCAACTGTATGAGTTCACCTCGCGTCAACATCTGCTCTGGTTACCCGCTAGAAAGCCCTAAAGGTAATAGCGTCACAGCTAAACGCCTACAAGAGCTGCTCAATCAGTCTGGCTATGACGCCACCGCGATGCACTCAGCCACGC
>CAXMOB010000271.1:0-7561 GCA_964194815.1 Vicinamibacteria bacterium
CCAACGGGCATCAACAAGCGCCACTTTGTACTACAGGACCTCCCTTCCGCTTGGGACCGCAATGCACAAGAACTAAGCGAGTCCTTTGAGCATCACGCACCGCCACTCGGCATTAGCACAGTCCAAAAAGCTCTGGACAAAGCGGAACTATTGGCTTCAGAAATAGATATTCTACTCGTCGCCACCTGCACTGGCCAACTGTGCCCAGGACTTTCCAGCTATATTGCCGAAGGTCTAGGCTGTGACCAGCAAGTTCATACACAAGACATCACTGGCCATGGCTGTGGAGCCGCAGTGCCACTAATGCACACGGCGGCGGGATACTTAACATTACACCCTCATGCCACTGTTGTGACACTAACTGTCGAGGTGTGCTCCTCTGCATTTTACATATCAAATGAAGTAGATGTGCTCATCAGCACCTGCTTATTTGGCGATGGAGCATCCGCGGCCGTTTGGAAATCAACTGGAGGCTCACATTCTGTGAGTAACTTTCACTCCTTACTCCTACCCAATGAACGGGAAAAAGTACGCTTCAAGAATGCAAACGGCAAACTAAAGAATCAACTGCACAAATCAGTTCCCGCACTTACAGCCAAGGCAGCAAAGCAACTACTCGATCTCTATCCAGTACGACCTGATGTTCTTCTCACCCATGGTGGCGGTCGCGATGTGATCGAAAAGCTAGAGACCTCACTCGAAGTCGATCACCTCGGTTCAACTCGTCATGTCTTAGAAAACTACGGAAACCTCAGCAGCCCCTCTGTTCTCGTAGCCCTAGAGCATCAGCTGGCACAACAAACAGACGACGACTCACTCTGGCTCTGTGGATTTGGCGCGGGCTTTTCTGCCCACAGCTGCGTTCTAGAAAAACTCACCTAAGCGAACCCGCTCATTTCACTTCATAGCCTCGCCATTGCTCTACTCCCTCCTCACCGAGAAGCACTTGGTCCCATAGGATTGTTTCTTCTTCAAAGATAAAACGCGCATTGAATTTCTGACCTGAAAGCATGTGAGGAAGCCAATATGAATCGTCCGCCCACATTTTGTCGTATGGGATATTTGCGAGATCCGTCCATACTGGATTGGCCTCTCGTGTTGACGTAGGCTCACCATCAAACTCTTCGGCCATATAAACGTGACAGTGAATATCAGGAATATCGGTCATATCGAACCATAACTCGCCCATCTTAACTGCACCTTTGACAGTGATGTGCAGTTCCTCTTGGCATTCACGGATCACCCCTTCTATGGCGGTCTCGCCTGGATCAATCTTACCACCTGGGCCATTGATCTTACCTTTACCAATACCTGTGAGTTTCTCGATCAACAACACCTTGCCGTCGCGAACAACGAACATCAAAGTAGCATCCAAGCCTTGTTGCCAGCTATTCCAGTGGATGCATCTATCTTTAACACGTGTTACAAGTTCCATAAGCTTAGTAATAAGGTTGCAGTAGCAAATAGCAAATAGGCCCTGTGACAGCAACGTAAAGCCACATCGGGAAGGTTATTTTTGCAAACTTTCTATGCTTCTTAAACTGATTGGTCACTCCATACATCCAAGTGAGTAAAATTAAAGGAAGGCTAACACCAGCTAGTACAATGTGTGTGATCAACAAAAAGAAATACACCGAACGTATCGTGCCCACTCCCTCAAATTTCACCTCATCTGTGGTAAAATGATACGTCACGTAGCAAAGCAAAAAGGCCACAGACAATAGCATCGCTATATTGATAGCGAGTTTATGCAGCTTAATATTCTTTCGCTTCACCGTAATGATTGCGACCACCAGTAAAATAGAAACCCCAGTATTTAGAGCTGCATGAACTGGCGGAAGAAACGAGAAATCAATGCCGAGATCTATCTTTTCAGGACGACGCATCATCCCAACCAATCCAAACACAACGAGCGTTAAAGTCCAAATAATCCACTTCAGTGTCTTCGCCAACTTTACATTAGGCTCCTTCTCTAAATAACGTTGAAACTCGCTCATTAGTTCACTCCTTTCATTTTTTTAGAAACAAAATAAGCACTAATCAGTGCCACAAATAATCCTGCTGCAATGGCTAGATAAATGTGCGTGTAAGACTTCTCTTTCACTTTAACATCCTCTCCAGTGAGAGCCACTCGAATAGAGCTCATCAATTGTTGTTGAATTGTCTGAGCGTACGCTAATGTTTGCTCTTCACTTTCTCCTTCTCTTTGAACTTTAGCAGAAAAAACATCCTCTTTATTCACCATGGTGAGAGTGCGATCAATCACCACAATCCCCATGTCATGCTTAACTGGCATCACCTCTGCCTCAGGACCTGTTGTCCGCTCAAACTCAGCAAATCCTAAGTTTTTCTGAGCCCAACCATTGAAAGCTTCAACATTAGTATTGGCAAACCACCAGCGTGGTGAACCTTCACCCCACTTCACAGAGTAATCCCTCATTTGCTCAATATCTTTAGCGTCAGCATTCACATTCACTGTGATCACTTGAAGGTCTTCTTCTTTGAAATTATCCAACACCTTCTTCACCACCTCGAAATTAATATTTTCGCATTGTGGACAATCGCTAAAAAATTGAGCCAACACCGTCACCTTACCCTTGAGTGCCTCTTTCAAATTCACTTCCTTACCATCCTGCAGGGTCACCATCAGGTCTTCTTTGATACCAAATGCAGCAAACTTGGTCAGTTCGGCCAAACGACGTTGCTCAAAGTCAGCATGGGTGAAGCCATAATATTGCTCTTGCTGTCTTTCTTTCGACAACTGACCTAGATACTTCATGCCGAAGATCACCACTGCAGAAAATGCTGCAATGAGGGCGTAAAACCAGATAATGCTCGATTTATTTTTTTTCATCAATTTACTTCTTCACTAGTGCTTTTCTTTTCACCTTCAGACCTAGCACGATAAGGAACAAGATGAACCCGCCGAACAAAAAGAGGTAGGGTTTGTAGATATTCTCTTTCTTACTCGCATCGATCTTCACTTTGTCAAATTTCTCGTTGGCGAGCATCCAATCAACGCTATTCACCATCACTGCACGTGCATGCTCCACGATGGTGCCGTCCAGTTTATTGATATTTCCTTCGTATTTCTCATCGAGCACTGCTTTTGCATTGCTATCGCCATCTGCAATACGCTGAGCAATCTCCTCTTTCGCCTTAGCCTCGATCTTAAGATATTTGCTAAAGTCATACTCGTCTTCCTTACCACGCAGCTGAAGATCCGGTGCGACAATACGAATTTGCTGTGGCACGATCCATTTGCCGTCTTTCTTATGTTTTGACAGGTAGATGAACTTCACCTGGTTCTTCAAATACGCCAAAAACTGCTCGCCATTCGAGGCTACTACGTCAAACTTTTCTCCGGCTAAGTCATGCTTTTCAAGGACTGGAATCACCTGAGACATTGGCACATCCGCCTCAGAATCCATCGACAACAATAATATCTTAACCTTGTCGTTGTCTTTGTAACGTTCTTCAAACTGCTTCAAAGTATCGAACACCACCTTGCTGTCCTCCATCTGGTGGATAGAAAAGCACGCCATCAAGGTCACTTGACCAGTGCAATCAAAGAACGAAGCATTCTTGTTTTCTCTATTCTTATAAGAATAGTTTTTCACCAACTCGCCAATCTCAGGCGAGCGACCAGCGGCCACCTCCTCAGCCTGACGTTTTCGCGTGGCCATGTAGTTGTTTATAATGATTCCACCAGCAGTAAACGCGACCACCAAGAGCACAATCATGGTAATAGCATTCTTCTTCGGGTTATTCTCAGCTGGCTCTAATTTTGAAACATCCATGGTTTAGTTTTTAAAAATTTATTTGATTGCCTAGATCCAGTCGATCGCCAGTAACAGCAAAATAATCGGCAAGTAAAGTAAAGTGTAGAGGAATAGCTTACGTGCACTATCTCGTGTCCCTTGTTTCCCAAATTTCACACTCAATCTACACATTTGTAAGGAAGCCAAAGTGCCACCAATGGCCACAA
This sequence comes from Vicinamibacteria bacterium, assembly GCA_964194815.1. Classification (GTDB taxonomy): domain Bacteria; phylum Verrucomicrobiota; class Verrucomicrobiia; order Verrucomicrobiales; family Akkermansiaceae; genus Rubritalea. Next base: position 3,989 of record CAXMOB010000271.1, read on the forward strand.
CATAACCAATTCCAGGGAACCATGTGTCAGTGGCGTTATCTCCAGGTAAAACGATCGATAAAACACCAGCTCCAATGCACAGAGCAACTAAACAAAAACTAAATCCTAATGCAATACGAGCCGTCTTCTTGCCGCTTACATCACCATCACTCCACATCACATACCCAGCCTCTTCATAATCTTCGCGGCACATCCAGTTGATCGCGACGAAGTGAGGTAACTGCCAGAAAAACAAGATCGCAAATAAATACCAAGCTGCTGGATCCGACCAGTTCTTATCCCCAGCTACAGCGGCCCAACCAATCATCGGTGGCAATGCTCCTGGAATAGCTCCCACCAAAGTGTTTGCTGAGCTACGCCGCTTCATCGGTGTGTAAATAAACACATAGGTAATCAATGTGGCAGCGGCCAACATCGAAGATGAGGCATTCACCATCTTGCCCAAGTGAACAATACCGAATCCTGCCAGCAGCCAACCAAGTAAAAACGCAGCTCCAGCAGGAATACGATTTGATGGCAACGGTCGATTCTCTGTCCGCTTCATCTTCTTATCGTGGTCGATCTCCATCAACTGATTGAAGGTAGCCGATCCAAACGCTGCAGCAGCGGTGCCCAAAATAGTATGCACAAGGATCATCCAATCGAAAACCCACTCGTTGTGATAAAATCGAGACGCCAACAAGAAACCAAATAAGGTGGTGACCAACACGAACACATTAAGTCGCACCTTAGTCAACACCATGAGGTCATCTTTAAGGCTCGCCCCTTTTTCTGCAGTTTCTTTGTCAGCCATCCGCCAGCGATATGGCAGAGAACCCCCAATATTCCAAGAAGGATTTAGGCTTTTTCACCGACTTCTCCAGATTTCCTTAGAGCACCCACTCAGAACACCACAATCACCCCCTAATCCCTTGGTTATGAACGCACAGCTCCACATTTGAACTCTGCAAGGTCTGCCAAACACCTCTATCTTTGGACTCTTTGACCACATCTCATTCCCTCCTTAAATTTTATTACACATTTTCATCGCATTTTTTCAAATCTTTGACACATAGTTCCGCCATGCCTACTGTCGCCATCGTCGGACGTCCCAATGTTGGGAAGTCAGCTATATTCAATCGCTTAGCCGGAAGAACCATTGCCATTGTGCATGATCAACCAGGAGTAACACGCGATCGAATTGCAGCACCTTGTGTCGTCACTGATGTCCCATGTGAACTCATCGATACCGGGGGTATCGGAATGAGCCTCGATGATGGATTTCTCGATCAGGTAACCGTTGAAGCAGATATCGCTATTGCAACCGCCGACATGATCCTTTTCGTAGTCGATGCTCGTGAAGGTGTCACAGTGGTTGACGAAGCCGTCGCCCTGAAGCTACGTAAAGCATCTAAGAAGGTTCGCCTTCTACTCAATAAAGCAGACCACGACAAACACGACAGCATGGCTGGTGATTTTGCTCGTCTCGGCTTCGGTGACGCTCTGCCATGTTCAGCAGCTCACGGAAAAGGATTTGGCCATCTCGCTGACCTCGTTGACGACTTCCTCGCACCCCTTGTGGAAGCTGAAGAAGCTATAAAAGAAAAAGCTGCTGCCCAACACGTTCGTGACGGACTTAAAATTGCGATCGTTGGAAAGCCTAACGCAGGTAAATCTTCACTGATCAATGCCATTCTAGAAGACGAACGCACCATCGTTTCTGAAATCGCAGGAACCACACGCGACGCAGTGGACGTCCCTTACTTCTTCGCTGAAGAAAAACACACTCTCATTGATACAGCAGGTCTTCGTAAGCGTCAGCAAATGGACACATCTGTCGAAGTCTTCTCTGCCATGCGCTCCGAACGTGCAGTTCGTCGCTCTGACATCTGTATTCTCGTGATTGACCTTGAAGCTGGCATCTCAGCCATGGACCGTAAGATTGCCAAAATGGTGCAGAAGGAACAAAAGCCTTGTCTCATCGTTCTCAATAAATGGGACCTCTTCAATCCAGGTGAGTCACGCTCAATGCGTATCGAGAAAGCTCAGAAGCTCATCGATAAAGATTTATTCTTCCTTAGCTACGCACCATTCGCCTGTGTATCTGCAAAAGAAGGCCAGCACATCGCTCAAGTCTTTAGTCAGCTCACTAAGATCAGAAAGGCAGCTCAATCTCCGATCACCACTGGTCAACTCAACAGATTACTGGCTAACGCAATCAATGCTAAGCCACCATCACAGCACAAGATCTACAAGAAGCGCGTAAAGCTACTCTACGCGACTGCTGTAGTGAACGACAAATACACTACCGTTCCTGTGCCTGAGTACATTCTTTTCGTCAATGACAAGCGCCTCATGCATGAGCATTACGAACAGTATCTCTCCAACAGAATTCGTGAAAAACACCATGCTCCAGGTGTCCCAATCGTGTTCTCCATTCGTTCTCGTAACAGAACAAAAGGTGGAGCCAAAGGCGGCGGCAGAGGCAAAGCTCCAGAAACTGAAGAAGGTTTAGCTGAATGAGCAAGCAGGCCATCCCACTTCAATCTTGCACCAAGCTAAAGTGCTATAAATATAACCTCGGCGTCTTTTGACCCGAGGTTTTTCCTTAGCCCGCTATCTCCACTATCCTGACAGTTTACTCTGAACTATTAGCCTTTTTCAACTTAAGGCTATGCCAAACACTATATAAGCCGTCGTCAAAACCTTTAGATAAAAATCCCAACGCATATCCCCCCAAGCACCAAAGGTGCGACCTTTCATAGCCTAGGGCAACACCCTAGGTAAGCTCCACCAATATGCCTCAGCCCTGAAAGGGCGGCCTTATACCACTCTGAGTTTCAAAAGAATGGTATTAATCCACCCCCTACCAAAGTTCATCCACGAGGAAGATCACAATCATTCCTGTGGAGAACACAAGGTTGATCAACATACTACAAAGAGCTCCAATCATCGAGCCAGTGCCACTCTTCAAACTTTTCTCTAATTCCTGCTTAGCAAAGCAATACTCAAAGGTCGCCGTCCCAACAAAAGGCCCAAGAATCAGCCCGGGGATATTAAAAAAGATCACTCCGATGATCGCTCCAATGAATGCCCCTAGCATTCCCCACTTGGTGCCACCAAATAGCTTCGCACCAAAAATCCCCGCCACGTAGTCGATCACTAGTGTGAGGATGTAGAACACCAAGAAAAACGCTAACCCAATCAAGCCAGCACCCGCCTCATCCCCCATCGCAAAGTAATGCCAAATATAAGCCACTAGAATAAGGCTCGATCCCGGAATCCCAGGGATCACGCTGGCAGCGAGTCCACAGAGCATCAGCAATGCAGTAACAATCCAAACTCCGCTGCTTATAAAAATTTCGGCATCCATTTCATCCTCATAAAAGCATCAAGCATCCAATGTCGCAATGACAATGGATCCACTATTTTATAACGCTATTGGATAGAGCTAGGCAGGGATCTCCGAGCACCGCGGCTGAGTTGATGTCGAACATCATTCAACCATAGAATAAACGAAACGTGGCTATAGCATCCTGCCGCCAAGTCCAAAGAAAACTAACCACAAATCTACACGAATTGGCACGAATAATC
>CAXMOB010000272.1:0-4477 GCA_964194815.1 Vicinamibacteria bacterium
GGCTTGATGGCTATAGGTGGTAAATACCTTAAAAAATAAAGGCTCAGGGGTTAACCTGAGCCTTTATAAAATGGTGGAGGTGAGGGGAGTCGAACCCCTGTCCTAGATGATTTCCTCGAAAGCTTCTACATGTTTAGTCAATTGCTGATTTTAGAACTAGCTCGCCAACTGACAACTTGCTTCATTCGATTACCCTGTTTGGTTCTCGTCAATCAACCCGGATATCCGATGTCATGACCAGCCTTCTGTAGTTTTTGCGATCCCCCATAGTAGGCGTCTGGGTTCACGCATCACTGTCAATTAAGCAGCGAGTGCGAGCTCGTTATTTGAGTTTGCATTTATTTTTTTAATCGGCTTTTTAAGAGGCCAACCGATTAACCTCTACATGCAGCCCTCGTTTCCAACATCCAGTCGAAACCAAGGCACCCCCACAAAAACTGTTAAGCATTGTGGCGTACAGAACTGATCGCATAGGAATTGAGGGTTTGCAAGTTTTTTTCACCATGGGACATCGCCACAAACCTAAGAGCAAGGTTTACTTGTAGATTAGATTCGTTCAGTATATGTCGGGTGAGATTGTTGATACTAAGCTTTCTCTAATATTATCCATCCTAAAGCGTTTCCTTATTATGTTCAGAATGAAAAAACACGTGGTTCTTATTGGCTGTTTGGCATCATCTTGCTTGGCAATTGCGTATTTGGTGCATGCTGAGGGCAAGCATGATCGTGCTGGCAAGGTGGGAGATCTGGCTAGCAGTCCGAAGGAGGAACAGGTGTATTTTAAGGAAGATACTGACTACTTTAAGAAAAAAACAGCTCCTGGGCCGTATGATTGGTTGGCTAGCCATAAGGAAGCTGGGCAGACCTTTGGGCAGTATTTGGAGTCGGGAGCCAACAAGCCAGATAAGAAACGTCGCGTTTTGTATGTGATGCCCTTGGGGGAGTTCGGTGAGAAAGCTCCCTCCCTGAACGTTTTAAAGGAATACATGGAGGCCTATTATGGTCCTTTAGCGATTAAGGTGATGGATCCGGTCGCAGTGAATGAGGTGGTGTGTAAGAAACGCATGAATCACGGGTCGCAGCAATGGAAGTCGACCGATATTATCAAGTGGATGAAGCCGAAGCTACCAGAGGATGCTTACGCGATGCTGGCGATTACGATGACCGACCTCTACCCTGGGGAAAAGTGGAACTTTGTGTTTGGGCAGGCGTCGTTACAGGATCGCGTCGGGGTGTTTAGTTTTGCTCGATACGGCTCGAAGGATAAGAAGTTGGCTCTGCTACGTGCTGGCAAGGTGCTGACCCACGAGATGGGGCACATGTTTGGGATCAAGCATTGCATCTATTACCAATGCAACATGAACGGAGCGAACCACTTGGTGGAGGTGGACAGCACCCCGCCGCATTTATGTCCTGTATGTTTACGCAAAGTACACGATGCGGTTGGTTTTGATATCTCGGATCGCTACCAAAAGCTACAGGACTTTTACCAGAAGCAAGAAAACAAAGAAGCCGCCGAATGGAGTGGCAAACGCCGACTGATGGTAAAGTGATAGCGGAGTAAAGCTGGCGAATTATTTGATCGCCTCAAGGAATGATTGCGAAGCATCAACCAGAGAGCTGGGTCGCGTGGTTGAAATCGAAAAATGAGTCGATCGTGTCACTTTTTCCTCTAAGATTTTTTTATGCTTCACCTTACTAGCTTTACTAGCTATTTAATGCATTGAAAAAAGTTCCCTAAATACCCTTCAGTGATAAATATAAGAAATACAATAAATACAATAAGATGCATAAGAATACCTTTATCGTAAAGTTGATAGCCCTGTTTGCGGCTTCGGGAAGCGTGTGCGCGCAGGATGTTTTTGAAGACTTGGGTGAGTCGGCAGTGGTCGGCACCAAGAGCGAGATGTTGTTACTCGATACTCCACGTAGCGTGGCAGTGATCGGAGCTGAGCGCATGCTGCTACAGCGGACGGTGCCAGAAGCACTAGAGGAGTTACCAGGAGTGCATGTTCAGAAAACGACACATGGCCATGGATCTCCTTTCATTCGTGGGTTTACAGGTCGTCAGAACCTCTTAATGGTCGATGGCGTTCGCATGAATAACTCGAGCTACCGTGGTGGGCCGATTCAGTATTGGAATACTTTGGATAGTAAGGCGATCGAGCGTATGGAATTACTACGTGGTCCTGGGTCTGTGATGTATGGCTCAGACGCACTTGGTGGCACATTGAATGTACTTAGCAAGTCAACGGGCTTCAGAGACCGTGAGGGAAGCTATAGTGGCGGAACGACTTGGTATCGTTGGGATAGTAATAGTGAGAGCCACCAAGGTCGCTTAGAGGTTGAAATGGGCGAAGGTGGCAAGTGGGGACTTCTCTTAGGAGTGGGCAAAAAAGATTTCGGAGATATTCGCGACAGTGCCCTAGGGGTGATGCAGAATACAGGTTATGGAGAAGAGAATTTGGACGCAAAGTTTGAGTATGCTTTGAGTGATACCACGACACTAACAGTGGCTCACCAATACCTCAACCAAGACGATGTTTGGAGATGGCACAGCACCACATTTAACCAAGGGTGGACGCATGGTAACTATGCGACGGATGCAGGAACCTTGCCGTATCGGATCTATGACCAAGAGCGTTCGCTTTCCTATATTCGTCTCGATGGGGAGTCAGATAAGCCGTGGATGAGCTATTGGCAAACAACATTATCTTATCAGAAATCACAGGATTCAGAAATTCGTCCAGGGCGTTTCGCCGTTGCCGATGTTGATACTTTCGGGCTGACCTTCCAAGCAGGTGGTGATCTCGGTGTGGGGACAATCAACTGGGGCCTCGATTACTATCGAGACGAAGTGAATTCCGACGCGAGCGAGCCTCGACGTCGTCCGATTGCCGATGACAGCAGCTATGATTCATTAGGAGCATTTGCTAGTTACACTTGGGACGTCACTGAGCAACTTGAGTTGACAGCGGGAGCACGTGCAAGCTATTTTAAAGCAAGGTGGGGCAAGCTCTACAATCGCACCACTATGCTAGATGAATCTGGTTCAGGTGACTGGAGTGATATTTCTCTAAGTGCACAAGCTCTCTACAAGATCAGTTCAGAAGATGCGGTCTATGCTAGCATCGCTCAAGGTTTCAGAGCTCCAAACTTGGATGACCTCAGCGGTTCGAATGTTTCTAACTCATCAGATGAAGTGGTGGGTAGTTCTGACGTAGATGCGGAGACGGTGTTGAGTTTCGAGCTTGGCCACCGTCGTGTCACTGACAGCGTGCGATGGAATGTTGCGGCATTTTACACCTTGATTGATGATCCAATCGTGCGTGTGGATGACAACACCGGCATTGATCCATTGGTGCGTATTGATAATGGTGAAGATGGCTATGTTATGGGTGCTGAATTCGAAGGTGCTTGGTTGTTTGCTGACGATTGGGAACTCAGTGGTCACATTACCTATCAGGATGGTAAGCAAAAGTCGCTCGATGAAGTGGGTGGTACTATTACCGAAGATACGATTCGTCGACTCGCACCTTTATCTGGCGCTGTAGCATTGAAGTGGACGGCTCCTAGTCAAAAATACTGGGTGCAGGGTAAGATCATTGCCGCAGCGACTCAGGATAACCTTGGTGCTGGTGATTTTGGTGACGGACAACGCATACCAGTTTCAGGAAGTAGAGTTGGAACCCCAAGTTACGTGATTGCTTCGCTTTACTCAGGTTGGCAGATTTCTGATAGCCTAGAACTGACAGCGTCTATTGAGAATTTAACTGACGAAGACTATCGAGTGCATGGATCTGGTGTCAATGGTCAGGGGATTAACATCGGACTCGGCGTGAAATACTCTTGGTAGCAGCTTTCTGCTCGTTAATGCCTGCCTCTCAACTGGGAGTGCAGGTTTTTTATTCGCACCTAGCATGACAATAGTATCGACTTTATTCTGTTTGTTGCTTTAAACTTCCGATGTGGCTCAAGATTTACAGGGCGATTCAAGGTGATCGGCGGGATGACAGCTAGGTGCCTTCCGTGATAAGTCTACAGGAAAGATGAGATAAGAATATTTTGTTATGTTAGAGGTTAAATACGCAGTTTTAAAAAAGGCTAAAATCTTGATCGATGAGAGCATGGAGACGCTTCGGCGTGCCGTGGCGGCAGCGCATGCAAACTCAACAAGTGGGGAGAGTAAGCAAGAAGGGAAGTATGACACTCGTGGAGTGGAAGCCTCCTACTTAGCGGAGGGGCAGGCGGAACAACTTTCCATCATGGAGGAGAATTTTGCAAAGTTCCAGAAGTTAGAATTTGAAGACGAACCAGACAATGTCTTGGTTGGGTCATTAGTTGTTGTCACAGCGGACGACGATGAGATGAATTATCTCATTTTACCAGCAGGGGCTGGAATGACGATCGAGCATGAGGGCGAAAGTTTTTTAGTGATCACACCGATTTCACCATTGGGGGAGCAACTTGTTGGAGT
>CAXMOB010000273.1:0-6269 GCA_964194815.1 Vicinamibacteria bacterium
TTCCCAGTGCTCATTGAATCCATATTGGGTGTGTAGAGCGAAACCATCTTCAGTTTCATTTCCTGTCACGGAATTATCTTCTGAACTGTAGTCGTAGTCGCGTTGAGCGTACTCGGCTCCGATTTCAAAATAGCGGCCGCGTGACTGTGGGCCATTTTCTCTCCATAAATAGCGTATGGATAGACCAGATAGTTCACCATCAAGTCCGTATCCGTTTGTGCCTTGGCTGTGGTGGAGGCGGTAGAAGAATTGGTTGAAGTCGTCTTTAAGAAACCGTCCGTCAAATGCGATGGTCCAAATGTCAGTGCTTAGGTATGACTCTTCACCGTGGACTTCAGTTGGTAGAGCACCAGCCTCTTCTTCGTGAGAGTGTTCGACAGCGTCACCATAACTGAGACTGATAGAAGCTTGATCTATGGCCGGTAATGTCCAACTAAGTTGAATACTCTCACTGAGGAGGCCTTCTTCGCCGTTAAATCGAGAGGTGAGTAATGAGCTGTTAGCATATTTCCATGCATGAAGGTGGCGGTTATTCTCTGCTGTGGTCTCATTGAAGAGGCGGCCGGCCTTAATGCTCAAGCCAGCAGGTAGTGCATCGATCGAAAGGTAAGCATCTTCCCATTCTCCATCGATGCTGTCTTCATCATCTAAAAAGAAGCTGTAGGAGGCATTTACAGCTAAATACTCATTATAGCGTGCCGCTATTGCTAGTTCGATGCTTTGAAGAGTGAATTCATCGTTAGGGTCGTGTGCATGGTTTGCTATTAAAGCTTCATTGAGGTCTGAAGAACCAACACTAAGATCGGTATGTGCTGAAAAATGCAGACTTGGCTCTGCAGCTAACGCAAAAGAAGAAAGAAGAAGAGAGCTTAGGACAAAAGGGAGTAGTGATTTCATACGCAAAGGAGTAAGAGAGAGTTGAAGAATGGTCAAGACGCTAATGCAACTTTATTGCGTTAGCGAAACACGTTAGTTTCTAGACTATACCTAGTTTTAAAAGTTCATCGAGTTGGTAGATGAAGAATTCGGCACTAGCTTTGACTTTTTCACGAGGAGTGTATTTCCCATAGCCAACAAAGTGGTCGACTCCGTCTTGGGTTTCGAGGTCTGATACGCCATCCCCGACCATGATGATTTTTTCTGGTTGGAGTTCGGCCTTAAGTTTTTCGATAATTTCAGGTTTGCCGCCGTTGTAGGTAGTCGGGTAGGTGTCATCGAATGAGTGATAACTACCGTCGTCGTTAAAGTTGAGAGGCACAGCTTCGATGGTTCTAATTCCAAGATGTTTAGCAAGTGGTTCGATGATGACTTTGAAGCCTCCAGACAAAATGACAGGAGTCCAGCCCATAGACCTGAGGGTGTCGATTGTGGTAAGTGCTGTGGGTTCGACGGTGTCGATGTATTGTTGAGCGACAGCTTTGACATCGCTAGTGGAAGGGCTGATGATGGCGAGGCGTTTGGCGAATACTTCGTCAATGTTAACTTCTCCATTCATTGCTGCATGGGTGAGGGCTTCTACCTGATTGAACGCATCTGGGCCAGCAAGGCGAGCGAGTTCGTCGATGCCTTCGATGGCACTAAGTGTAGAGTCACAATCAAATACGATTAACTTCATGTAAGTAGTCATGTAAGCTAGGGGGGCAGAGGTCAATGCCACATCGTTACAGTATGGGTAAAGTTTCTCAGATTTCTCTTTTCAATTCGTCCGTGGTTGTGTTCCTTGGTGGTGTCCTGCACTATGAGTATTTCAAGAAGTTTTAAACGCGTTGTTCTTAAGTTGAGTGGAGAAGCTCTTCGTGAAGAAGGTTCCCGAGATAATATCTCTCCTGAGATTGTTGAGCGTATTGCTAACGAGATTAAAGCAGCCCATGCGACTGGGATTGAAATCGCGATTGTTGTCGGAGGTGGTAACTTCTGGCGTGGTGCTGCTGCAAGTGCTCGCGGCATGGATCGTCCAACAGCGGATTATGTCGGCATGATGGCTACAGTAATGAACGCTTTGGCGGTGCAAGCAGCTTTGGAAGCATCTGGTGTTCCAACGATTGTGCAGTCCGCGATTGAAATGAAAAATGTTGCTGAGCCGTTTATCCGCAGAAAGGCCTCGCGCCTTCTTGCTGATAAGAACGTGGTGATTTTTGCAGCAGGGACAGGAAGCCCTTTTTTCTCAACTGATACGACTGCAGCTCTTCGTGCAAGCGAGATGGGAGCTGATGCTATTTTTAAAGCAACAATGGTGGACGGTGTCTATGACTCTGACCCTAAGAAAAATAGTGATGCAGTCCGATTTGAAGAAGTTCAATTTCAAACATGTATTACAAATCAATTGAAGGTGATGGATGCTACCGCATTCAGCCTTTGCATGGACAATAACATCCCGATTGTGGTATTTGATCTTGGTGAGCCTGATAATATCACTAAGGCCTTAACAGGTGGCGATGTTGGCACAGTGGTGCACGCAAACGCCCCAGTATAAATTTTCTTAATACAAACTATTAAATAAGATGGACTCAGAAACTGGAATAATGGAAGTGGAAGTTGCCATGCAGGCAGCTGTTGAATGGATGACTGGCGAGTATGCCTCAGTGCGCACTGGCAAGGCATCTCCTTCATTGATTGAAAACATCGATGTGGAAGTGAAAAGCTATGGATCACGTATGAAGCTCAAGGCCTTGGCTGTGATCAGCGCACCTGAGCCACGTATGCTCATTGTGAACCCATTTGATCCTAGCACTACAGATGACATTGATAGAGCTATCCGCGAGGCTCAGCTTGGATTTAACCCGGTGAATGAAGGCAAGCAGCTTCGTTTGCCTGTGCCAGATCTTACCGAGGAACGTCGTAAGGAAATGGTAAAGCGTGTCAAAGGTATCTGCGAAGATGCTAAAGTGCGTGTTCGTGGTGCTCGTAAATCAGGAATGGATGCGGGTAAGAAAATGAAGACGGATAATATTTTGACTGAAGACGCTCAGCATGATTTTGAGTCACAGATTCAAGAATTGACAAATAAGTTCACCAAGGAAGTAGACACGCTGACTGCGTCGAAAGAAACTGACATCATGACAGTATAAGGCTTTGATAGTCTGAAGATTACTTCATTCCCGTAGGCGACTACGGGAATTTTTTGTCGTAAGAAATAGGAAGGGAGCGGCTTATACGTGAGTTATTCGTATTTCATTTCACTTATTTTCCTTTGGTTAGTAATTTTTTCTGGAATTTTTTTCTGTATTCGATTACAGGTAAAAGCAGATGGATTCTGATTTGCAACAATTCCACAGCGAAGTTGAGCTTGATCAGGACTTCCAAACCCGCCCGTTATTGAAGCGCCGTGGATTTGTAGGTCTTATCACCCTGACTACAGCAGCTGTATTGACAGGCGTGGACCGCGCTCATGCGGGACTATTTTATAGCACTAAGCCAGTGGCAGGTATTCCTGACGCTTGGGTCAAAGCAAAGGGCGTAGATGTATTACGTTTAGCAAACTACATCAAAGATTTAAAATTGAAGAACATCACCCCCGCGATGGTGCTTCAGCCACACTTTAAGAAGCGTGGTTCAACAACAAATATATTACCGCCAAGGTATATGTGGAAGCGCTTGGGATACACACTCAAAGTGATCGACCGCTTGGCATTTGAGTTAAACTCACCAGTTAAGGAGCTGCTATCTATCTATCGTAGTCCTCAATACAACCGAGCATGCCGTGGACGTAGTCGTTCACAGCACATGGAGAACAGAGCGGTTGACGTAAAGTTCACACGCGTTTCTTCATACACTGCAGCACGTAAGGTGAAGCAAATGCGAGATAAAGGCATGTTCAAAGGTGGTGTAGGAACGTATTCCAGCTTCTTGCACATTGACACACGTGGCGACAATGCCACTTGGTAAGCACTAGGCTCCCAAATTTAATTTTGATACGGTCGCTCGTCATGAGTGACCGTTTTTTATGGATGTGATTTTACTTCGCTGAAGATTTATTCTTCCTCTAGGCTGAGACGAGGGAACACTGGCTTTGGTTTTGCAGTGCTGTGGCCTTGCGGGATGATACCCCATTTGAGATTGTCTAAGGTGAAAGATGTGTCGATCTCATCGAGCTTGAACTGTGTGTGGAGACGTTCAATGGCTTGTGGCACAACTGGCTTGAGCAGAATTGAGCCGAGTATGGCAGCTTCTAGCATGTGGTTGAGCACTGTGATGAGCTGAGGCTTATTCTCTTCCTCTTTGGCTAGTGTCCAAGGTGCCTGCTTTTCAGCATAGATGTTTGCTTCTGTGAGGAATTCAATGACGTGGCGAAGTGCCTCGTCGATATTAAATTTGTCCATCTGCTCAGTGTATGCGGCGAGCGTAGTCTCAAACTTCACACGAAGATTTTGTGAAAGTTCGTCGTCGTAGTCACTGAGCTGAGTTTCGCCACAGTTCTTACGTAGCATCGTCAGTGTACGGTTACAGAGGTTCCCTAGGTTGTTGGCAAGCTCGACGTTGAAGGTGCCAACAAGTCGCTCGATGTCGAAGTTCGCATCGCGAGTGATGTTGATGTCGCGCATGAGATAGTAGCGGACTGCATCTACGCCAAATTTTTCAGTGAGGTTTATAGGGCTTATCGAATTACCTTCTGATTTCCCCATCTTTTTATTACCGATGTTCCACCATCCATGCACGAGAAGTGATGGGATTTGGGAGTCATCGAAGCCGATGGCGTGTAACATGATTGGCCAATAGATAGAGTGCGACGGCACCATAATATCTTTGCCTATCACATGAACGTTTGCTGGCCAAAGTTTGTCAAAGTCCGGAAGGTTTGAGCCTTCAAGCTTGTTGTAGCCGGCGAATGAGATGTAGTTGATGAGGGCATCGAACCAAACGAAGGTGACGAAATCTTCATCGAATGGGAGCTCAATACCCCAACGAAGTCTTTCCTTTGGTCTAGAGATACAGAGATCATTGCCTTCGGTGTTATCAATGGCATTGATGAACTCATTGCGGCGGTTGGCTGGGATGATGAAGTCTTCACGTTTCGCAGCAAACTCACGGAGCCAGGTTACGTGTTCGCTGAGCTTGAAATAGTAATTTTCTTCATTACGTTCTTCAACTGGCTGCCATTGAGGCCCAAATTCTCCAGTTTCCTCATCACGTTCTTTGTCCGTGAGGAATTGCTCCTGTTTGATAGAATACCAACCTTGATATTGCTTCTTGTAGATCTGACCTTGGTCAAAAAGTTTTTGCAGGATGTCCTGCACACAAGCCTTGTGGTTTTCGTTAGTGGTTTCAGCCCAACCATCATACTGCACACCGAGAGCTTCCCAAGCTTGGGTGAAGCCTTTGGTGACTTTGCGAACATAGGTGGCAGGATGAGTGTCTTCTTTTTCCGCTGTCTGCTGCACTTTTTGACCATGTTGGTCAACACCAGTGAGAAAATACGCCTCATTCCCTTTGAGTCGTTGGTAGCGAGTAATGACATCAGCGAGCACTTTTTCATAGGCGTGGCCGATGTGTGGCTGACCGTTTGTGTAATCGATTGCTGTGGTGATATAGAAGGACATGAGAATTGGATGGGTGTAAAAATGGATAAATGCAGTGAGGCTAGGGGAGTTAGTCAGCGTTTCTGTCGACTTTGCCACCGATCCCTAGGATGGTGGCGTTTTGTTTGGCGTTTTCAGCTTCAGCAATTTGCTCGTCCTGAACATACATTTGAGAAAGAGCCGTCCAAGCGAGTTGATCATTTGGCTGGAGTGTCACTGCTTGCAGCCCACAGCCGATGGCTTCTTTATTTTGCTGCGTCTTCATGAGGGCTAGTCCAAGTGCTTGCCAGCCATCGAAAAAGGTCGGGTCGATTTCGACACATTTACGATAGCCGATAATAGCGTTGGCTAGTTCTCCAATGGCTAGATCCCCAGTGGCGTCGTCGAAGATGTCTTGAATTTCGTCAGTCATGATAAGAAAACCCGCCGCGGAACTCCAGGGCGGGTTGTGGTTTTGAGCTATTTGCTACGCTTAATTATTTAGCGTCTTCGCTAGGAATCTTAATAGTGGCCTTTGCTTTGGCATTGAGCAGCCACTCATGGTAACCAAGGTCACGGTTTTGGAAAAAGTCTCCCTGTCCGATCGACTGGAGTAAGCCTATATCAGTGGTAAAATCCATGCCGCTTGTCGCAAAGTGCTCAGATATTTTTCTGCTTTGCACTTTCTCAAGGAGAGCGTAGTTCGCAGGCTTTTCGATTTCCCGCTTTTCTACCGCAATGAATGAAGCAAACTTATCGCTAGAGACAACTTTT
>CAXMOB010000274.1:0-4242 GCA_964194815.1 Vicinamibacteria bacterium
TCTCTACTATTCATATTGACGGGCGAAATATAGTTGCAGACCGCAGGATGTCCAGCCTAGAAGGGCTATTTCAGACGATTCCAGCGAGCTTGTGTGATAAGCTATCGCTCAACAATACGTAGTAAAATGGTGGATTTATCATGATACTGTGGGCACGCTATATGACATTGAGCGGGCGACAACCTCTCAGTGATATTTAAGACATTTCGAATAAGGTGTTTTTTAGAATGCATATTTCACAACTTGCCAATTTTTACTATTCCGCATAGATTTGCAATCTCTGCTGCTAACTTGGAGGAATTACCTCTAGAAATTTAAGTGCCATACAATTTAGAATAATTATGAAAAAAACATTTTTAACCTTTGTGAGTTTACTACTAGTTGCTTGTTCAACCAGTAAGAAGCAAGCCGACGTTCCTAATGTAGAGTTGTCACTTTGGACTTTTAAAACTGATTCTGCGATATGCTCGACTCCTCAAATCCTTGGCGACCATATCTACTTTGGTTCAAATGATGATTCTTTCTATTGCTTAAACAAGTTAACGGGAAAGTTAAAGTGGGAGTTTAAAACGGGTGGTCCCGTTTCTTCTTCATGTGCATTTCATGACGGTATTGTTTTTTTTACGAGTAGCGATTGCAATACCTATGCAATAAGCTGTGAGACCGGCAAAAAAGTATGGAGTCATCAAACTAAATTGGCTACAGGATCAACGCCTTTAATTTGCGGCGACAAACTTATTATTATTGACCGTAATAGCAGCTTATTGGGGTTAAAGGCAAATAGTGGAAAATTATTATGGAAATTTGATATGCCATTCCCTGTCGGGATTCCTGAAATAGGTGATAAAGTTGTTTATGTTACAGGAGGTGATAATTTTTTATATACCGTCAATGCAACAACAGGGAAAGAACTATGGAAGTATAATGTTAATGCTGATAATTCTAGAAAACCACTTGTATGTGACCAAACTATTTTTTGGCCAGATGAAAATGATGTAGTTCATGCCGTTAATAAAAATGGTAATTTGTTATGGAAGCAAAAAATTAACGAACGTGGCTTAACTAGTTGTGTTTCAAATAAAGACACGATAGTCTTTGGCTGTTCTAGTAATGCTGTTATCTCATTAGGTAAGAAAACTGGGGATCAAGTCTGGATTTTCCCTACCTATAGTGAAGTGATGTATGCTCCAATGATTTATAAAGATTCTGTATTTTGTGGAGATGGAGATGGAAATATTTACAGCATCAATGCTACAAATCTGAAAACAGGGTTACAGAACAAACAGATAAAATTGTCTGATGCTGTATACAGCGTCCCTCAAATTCATAATGATGTGTTATACTGCGGAACTATCGATGGCACCATGCATGCCATCGATTTAAAGAGCTGGATGACTCCAACTAAACAAAAGTAACCAATCATCAATTCCCGAGTGATTTTCACAATGTGACTTTAGATATCTACATCGCCAACCCTCTACTTTCCATTCCTTCTGAGGCCCACACAGTCTTGGAACCTCAGCACCTTTGGCCTAAATCTCACATCTCACATCTCTATTAATTCTGCAAATTTTGTTAATTCTGTCAAAAAATATCAGCTCTTTATTTTAATCTAGCATCTCAAAACTTCCAGCACCTCACTGTCCTAAATATTCGCACGGATTCCATTAATTTACGGTTTCTCTCTATTTCACCCTCGATGCTTTTCGTGTCCTTTCGTCTATTTCGTGGTTCATCATCCCCCTTCATCGTCCAAGATTCTGTGCATTCCGTGCCTTCCTTTCATTCTGTGGTCGCCCCAGCCGTTTATTGCACCTTCTGCACCTTTTAGTGGAACCTCTCCACAACATTTCTACGAGGTAGCGTAACAGCACCTAATAAAATTGTAAACTTACCGCAGCCTGCTAATCCTCCATCCATAACCATTCGACGACCCATTTTAGCGTGAACTATCCACTTCCAAAAACTGCCTACTCTGACCCTGAGGAACTCCTCACCAACTACCTTCATTACGCTCATGAAATGGGGGTCGAGCTCTATGACCATCAAGAGGAAGCAATCCTTGAACTCTATGATGGCAAAAATGTCATCCTCAACACACCGACAGGATCTGGTAAATCACTGGTCGCCACTGCAATGCATTACCGCTCGCTCTGCCAAGGTCACATTTCTTACTACACGGTGCCAATCAAGGCCCTAGCTAACGAAAAATTCCTTGCCCTGTGCAAAACCTTCGGCCCAGACAATGTAGGAATGATCACTGGTGACGCCTCGATCAACTCCACCGCTCCCATCATCTGCTGCACCGCTGAAATCCTCGCCAACATCGCACTCCGTGAAGGCGACCAAGCAAAGGTGCACGACGTCATCATGGATGAGTTCCATTACTACTCTGACGAGGAACGTGGCGCAGCTTGGCAAATCCCTCTCCTCACCATGCCACAAACTCGCTTCCTTCTCATGTCGGCGACCATTGGCGACACTCAATTTTTCATCGACGAACTTAATAACCTAACCGGAGTTGAAACAGTTCTCGTAAAGTCAGACCAACGCCCGGTACCACTAGAATTTCAATACAGCGAAGTAACCCTGGGCGACAAAATCGACGAATTGGTCGAGCAAGGCAAATCCCCCGTCTACCTTGTGCACTTTGGCCAGTTAGCTGCCGCCAAAACAGCGCAAAGCCTGCTCTCCAACAACTTGTGCACCAAGGAAGAGAAACGTGCCATTGCGGAACATCTTTATGAAGCCGATTTCAAAAGCCCCTACGGCAAAGAAGTTTCAAAACTGCTACGCAACGGCATCGGCATCCACCACGCTGGACTGCTCCCTAAATACCGTGTGCTAGTAGAAAAGCTCACGCAACAAGGATTACTCAAAGTAGTCTGTGGCACCGACACCCTCGGAGTTGGCATCAACGTGCCGATCAGAACCGTCATGTTCACTCAGCTGGCCAAGTTCGATGGCAAATCCATGGGGATTCTTCAGGTCCGAGATTTTAAGCAAATCGCAGGACGTGCCGGACGTCGCGGATTCGATGACGTCGGATACGTCATTTGCCAAGCACCAGAACACGTCATCGAGAACATCAAGCTCGAAGCCAAAGCTGCCGCCAGCACCAAGAAAAAGAAAGTTGTCAAAAAGAAACCACCCGAGTTCGGCTACGTCGCTTGGGACAAGGCTACTTTCGAAAAGCTCATTCACGGTGAGCCTGAGAAACTCTCATCTAGCCTACGCATGCGTCACAACATGATTCTCAATGTGCTTGGCAGACCCCACATGGACGGCTGTGCAGAACTCAAACGCATCATCAAGGATAGCCACGAAACGCCAAATAAGAAGAGAGCTCTCAACAAGCAAGCTCGCTCGATGTTCACCGCATTGGTGAGAGGCAACGTGCTCCACATCATCCCACCAGCGGAGCGTGATTCAAATATCAAAGTGAAATTACATGTCGACCTGCAAGATGATTTCACCATGAACCAAGCACTCGCCCTCTACCTCTTAGAAGCCATTCCCCAGCTTGATGCCAACGATCCAAAACACGCACTCAATGTCATCTCATTGATAGAATCCATCATCGAGAACCCTCAAGCACTGCTCAAAGCTCAGGTACAAAAAGCCAAAGGCGACCTCATCGCGGATCTCAAAAACGAAGGAGTTAGCTACGAAGAACGCATGGAACGACTCGAAGATGTAGAATGGCCAAAACCTGGCGTCGAGTTCATTTACAACACCTTCAATGCCTTCTCAGCAAAGCACCCATGGGTTGGAGCTGAAAACATCCGTCCGAAATCTATTGCTCGCGAGATGTTCGAAAACTACCAAAGTTTCGAAGACTACATCACAGGCTACAAACTCGAACGCAGCGAAGCGGTTCTCTTACGCCACCTCTCTGAAGTCTACAAGGTGCTCAACCAAACAGTGCCTCCTGCTGCTAAAACAGAAGACCTCATTGAAGTTGAGACCTACTTCACCGAGATGCTCGAAAACATCGACTCCAGCCTGCTCGACGAATGGAAGACGCTACAAGATCCTGACTACAAACCTGCGGAGAAAAAAACTCAAGACAACGCGGGCATCCCATTCACTCGTAACAAAAAAGCCTTCCAACGCGAAGTCCAACACGCCGTCCACACGGTGCTCAAACGCCTCGCCGACGACAACATCGACGCCTTCTTCGCTTGCTTCTCCAATGCTCCCTCCATTGGTCGCGACCAACTCAATAGCCAGATCGATGAA
>CAXMOB010000275.1:0-2807 GCA_964194815.1 Vicinamibacteria bacterium
TCACGTGGGTGAAGGCCAATAGTCGGTTCGTCTAACACGTATAGAACTCCTTGTAGGTTTGATCCTAACTGAGCAGCTAAACGAATACGTTGTGATTCACCACCCGATAAGGTGTCGGCTGAACGGTCTAAGGATAAATAACCCAAGCCAACTTCCTGTAAGAACTTAAGGCGTTGAATGATTTCAGGGATGATGTCGCGTGCAATCAAAGCGTCACGATCTTTAAATCTCCACTTAGTTAGCACGTCAGTTAGATCTTTAACAGCGAGTCTGCCAACTTTACCAATACTATGTTGATGGATGATGACGTGACGTGAATCTTCCCGGAGCCGATCGCCTTCGCATTCTGGGCAGGCGGTGAAGACTTGGTCGTCCGCTTTACCCATCGCAACTTCTTCAGCGAGTTCGGCTTCAGACTCTGAATTGTATTCGTTGGCTTTGTTCCTGCGTTTCTTTTTCTTCGGATTAGCTATTGTTGCCACCTTACCATAGCCTCGACATTCTGGACACCAGCCACGGTGGGAGTTGAAGGAAAAATGGTGTGGGTCAGGTTCTTCAAAGGATTTACCAGTGACTGGGCTAACCCGTTGAGTTGAGAAACTCAGTAGTTCTACTGCTGCATCAACTTCGAGCATCTTGCGGCCGAGCTTCCGGTTGTCCAATGCGATCTTGGCGAGTGCTACAATTCCTTTGCCGATTTTGAGTCCTTGTTCAACCGATGCAGTGAGGTTTGTATCCTCTGTAGGAATGACCGCGTAGATATCGTGCTCCTTGTAGCGAGCGAGTGGTTCAAAGTCTTCGGTGTTGATCAGGATGCCATCGACCAAGAGTTGCTTGAGCCCCTTTTTACCAGCGGCTCCTGCAATGTCGGTGTGGAAACCTTTTCGTGCTTTGATCAATTGAGCAAGCAGCAACCACCTGCCTTTGTTTTTTTGCTTCTGGGTCACTTGTTGAACGACTGAGTCGATAGTCTGTGTGACTACTGCTTCGCCTGAAACAGGACAGTGTTGAATGCCTAACTTGGCATACAACAAACGCATAAAGTGGTAGATCTCAGTGACTGTCCCGACGGTTGACTTGCCGCCGCCACGAGAAACGCGTTGTTCGATCGCCACTGTTGGTGGTAGTCCTTCGATTTTGTCGATATCAGGCTTTTCTAACTGGCCTGCAAATTGACGGGCGTAGGGAGACATCGAGTCCAGGAAGCGTCGTTGACCTTCGGCAAAGATGATATCGAAACTGAGTGTTGATTTACCAGAGCCACTGAGACCAGTCACCACGACAAGTTCATTGCGTGGAATGTCAATGTCGATATTCTTCAGGTTGTGCTCGCGAGCCCCTCGGATACTGATCATGCCAGTGTCTTTCGTGGTTTTGGTAAGTGCTTTTACCGAGGTCGAGTCCTCGCCACGTAGAGCAATAGAAGTTTCGGTGTCTAGTTTTAGCAATGCCTCAGGTGTGCCGGCGAAAGTGATTTGGCCACCATCTACTCCTGCACCTGGCCCCATGTCGATGACGTGGTCTGCGGATTTGATGACATCGAGTTGGTGTTCGATAACTAGTAATGTATGGCCAGCTTCGACAAGGTCTTGGAAGACAATGAGGAGCTTTTCGATGTCTGTGAAGTGAAGCCCAGTGGTTGGTTCATCCAGAATGAGAAGTTTTCCAGATCCACCCGCACGGGTGAGCAGTTGACAGAGCTTGAGACGTTGTGACTCACCGCCACTGAGCGTGTTGAGTGGTTGTCCAAGGCGTAAGTATCCAAGACCAACTCGCTGGAGCGGAGCTAAGGCTTTAATCAGTTTGTTCTTTTGGGTGTTCGCCTTATTCTTTGTTGTGTCAGTCGGGGCGAATGCTGCGATCGCTTCAGTGATGGTCATTTCTAACACCTCTGCGATGTTCTTACCGTCGTAGGTGTAGGAAAGTGCTGTCTTGTGGTAACGGCTACCTTCGCATTCTGGGCAAGTGATGTAGAGGTCAGAAAGGAACTGCATCTCGACTTTCTCATAACCGTTACCGAAGCAGCGTTGGCAGCGTCCGGCACCAGCATTGAAAGAAAAATAACCAGGCTTAAGTTCTTTTTCCTTGGCCTCGTCAGTTGCAGCGAATAGCTCGCGGATTGCGTCGAATGCACCGGTGTATACTGCTGGAGTTGAACGTGGGGTTCGCGTGAGAGGTGATTGGTCAACTAATTCTACCCCTTTGAGTTGTTCTACCCCTTTCAGCGATTTTATCGGTGCCGGTTGATGCTCGTTAGGGATGTGAAAATGTTTCACTAGGTTGAGGAAAATGACGTCGTGTGCGAGCGTCGATTTACCTGATCCGGATACACCAGTTAGAGCGATGAAGGTGTTGAGGGGTATTTTACAAGTGAGGTTATTGATGTTGTGTTGGTGGGCACCAGTGAAACTGAGCCATTTTTTAGGCTTACGTTTTTTCTTTGGCACAGGGATAGACTTGACGCCTTGTAAATAGGGTAGGGTGGAGGAAGCTGCGAAGTCCTTGAGACTTTTCTTAAGTCCCAATTGCTTCTTGTTCATGATGGCGACAATCTCCCCACCATTTTCCCCAGCATGCGGTCCCATGTCGATAATGTTGTCAGCTGCGTGCATGACAGCTTCCTCGTGCTCGACAACGACGACAGTGTTTCCTTTGTCGCGTAGGTTGTGCATGATGTTGACGAGGCGTTTGACGTCGCGTGCGTGCAGACCAACAGTAGGTTCGTCTAGCACAAAGAGAGTGTTGGTGAGAGCTGCACCAAGGCAAGTGGTCAAGTTGACGCGTTCGATTTCGCCCCCAGAAAGTGT
>CAXMOB010000276.1:0-2983 GCA_964194815.1 Vicinamibacteria bacterium
ACATATTACAAGTGTTTGTGTGAGCGTGGGTCTCGCTGAGCCTAAGGAGCAAAAATCGTCATGATAAAAACTTGAAAATGGCACAGGGGGCAATTTACCCGAAGTATTCAGGTTCATTGCCAGACTTCCATTTGATATTACAGCCAGTGGCCGGTTTCACATCTCCAGAATAGGCTTCACCTTTAAGCATTTGAGCGACAGCATCCTTGAGGCAATCCCCTGTGGCGGCGCCAGAATTTGGACGGGAATCGTCAAATTGCCCAGCATAGTAAAGTCTTTCAGCCGAATCGAACAGGAAGAAGTCTGGTGTGCAAGCAGCGGAGTATGCCTTAGCCACTTCTTGGCTCGCATCATAAAGGTAAGGGAATTTCCAAGCTGAAGCATCGGCAAACTCAAGCATTTTTATAGGACCGTCCTGTGGATAGTTCTCCACATCATTAGCAGAAATCGCCACGGTATTGATTCCTTGTACCGCAATTTCATCAGCCAATACACCCATTTGCTCAGCCAAATGCACCACGTATGGGCAATGGTTACAAGCGAACACAAGCAATGTGCCTTTAGAGCCACGCAGGTCTGCGAGAGCGACTTCTTTACCCGACCTTGGGTCAGGTAGAGTAAAATCCGGAGCCTTAACTCCAGCCGACAAAATAAAAGTAGAAGGAACAAGTGCCATAACGTCGGCAGAATACGTAGCTCACTTCAGGATGCAATGCTATTTTTACCCCGCATCAATGCGCTAGAAAAACAAAAGTCTCACCGAGGCCAATAAAGCAAAGACCACTATCAAATTCTCAAACAATCGTTGTGGAACCTTCTGCAACAAGGTCTTTCCGCTCCAAACCCCTAATATAATCGCCGGGATAGCGACCGCATTCATCATCAAGGTCTCGCGCGACATCACATCCATCTCAACATAGAGCGGTATCTTCAAAAAGTTGACTAATAGAAAGAACCTCGCCCCCACGCCAATCAAATCCATCTTCTCCATCTTCTTTGACAAGAGATACAACTGCTGGATCGGCCCTGCCATATTCGCCAACACAGTTGCCAAACCCCCAGCCAGTCCTGCGAACATGCCAAACGACTTCGTCATCGCCAACTTGTGCACCTGCTCAGGCTTCCACATTCGCACCACCTGGAGAATCACCATCAGCAATATCACGACGCCGACAACTGGACGCATCGAAGCCTCGTTATCCTTAAAGTGTGTCAGCACCCATACTGCAGCAGCACCTCCGACAATGGTAGGAGGGAGTAAAAACCACACTTCCTTCCAATTGCCATATTTACGGAATGCTGGAAAAACGATGATATCTGCCAACAATAGCATAGGTAAGGCTACGCCCACTTGTTTCACGCCACCAAAAAGCTCCGTTAAGATATAGACGGAAATAAGAGAGACGCCAGAAAAGCCAGCCTTTGACAGTCCGATGCTCATCGCCGCGACCATCAACAAGCACCAACCTAAGGCGTCCAATTCCATAATACTAGAGCAGTTTACTCCATGCCCTGAAGATGCTCACGGAGCTTATCCTGGAACATTTGGACATCGGTTTCGCTAGGACGATAGTCCGCCTCATCTGCATCGAGGCTTAACTGCCCCATCTGGTCGATAGCCCACGAGGCCTTCTCGCCATCACTAAATTCCACGCTACCCGAAACCGATGCACCTGCACGCACGATGGTATCAACCGTCACATGCACTTCACCAGTCGCCACCTTCTCAGGTTTTTCTTCTTCCGGTTCCTCCTCTTTGGCTGACAAAATCTGTACATCTAGATCAAGCACGGCAAAGCGAGCCTCCATGTAGGTGATTGAGATTCCAAACTCTTCTCCGACCTTCTCCTGAATATCGTTGATTTGGGCACCGTCAGCAGCCCATTGGTGAATGGATACCTTTTGGTCGTCGGTTAATGAGGAAGTACTGAACATAAAATGATTTGAAGTTGCCGACAAACTAGGCAGTTAGCCAACTATCCACAAGAAAAATGAGCAAATCTTCGCCCTAAGTAGGCGGGGATCTCCAAGCACCGCACCGAATGCCACTCCGTGTGTACAACTTACAAAAAATAGCTCAAAACCAGATCTCTCTAGTAAAGAAAGCCCTCTATTCGCTAATCGAAGCCAATAGGTCTTTCACTTTCGACGAAACAATCTCATCCTTACTTCTTAGGTAAGGTTTAAGAGCATAGGAAAGATTCTGAACAGCCACTTTTGCATCTCCTCCCTCGGTCACCATACGCACCAAAATGTCGATGATCCCGTCCTGCACTCCAGGGTCGGAAATCATCATAGTTTCAACCAAAAACGGGGCCGCAGGGATAGCGGCAGGATGTAAAACTCCACCGTCACATAATGCCGTCCACACTTGATGGCTCGCCCTCATTGCTCGCGGTAGCTTACGCGATGCCAAGTTACGCAATAAACTAGGCACATTGGAGCCATCACTGGTCGGATAACTAGTCCAATCGATCTCGCGAATCTTCATCCATAGTGCGTCTGCCATAATTGTGAATAACTTGAGGACAACAAAAAAACTCGACCTTCTAAAGAGAAAGTCGAGTCCTATAAGTTGTATTAATGTGCAGAATTACTTAACTCCCTTTTTAGAGAGCTTAGTTCCACGAGTTGTGCCCTGACGAGCCTTGAACTTAGGATTAGTTTTGCAGATGACGTAAAGTGTGCCGTTGCGCTTAACAACCTGGCTGTCTACGTGGCGGCGCTTCATTGAGGCAAGTGATGAGAGAACTTTCATAATGTTAAAATTTTTCTTTCGGGACGCGGAAGTTACCCATTCCCCCTCTGTTGTAAAGTCCATTCTTCTATTTTTTCAAAAAATGACAATATTCTATACTGAAATCAGCGAAGCGAAGATCTCCGAGCACCTCGACTGAGTCGGTAGTGGCTATAATTTACCACAGAATAAATGAAACACTAAGGATGCCCAGAATAAGAATGCTGACCACTGATCAGCTACTTA
>CAXMOB010000277.1:0-25612 GCA_964194815.1 Vicinamibacteria bacterium
GCGGGCAGAAAATTAAACCTGCGTATAGCTTCGTTCACTTTATGGAGTGGGTAATACCCATTCCATAAAGTAGCCTAGCTCAACTTGCTTTTCTTTCCTGCGTCAGCACCGCTAGTTGCCGGAGCTTGCCTTCATAAATAAAAATAAAAATAAGTATTATTATTTTCGAACGCACATAACATTTTAGCTATACTATTAGTATGAAGAGATTAATTTTACTTAGTGGCCTTGTCGGTGCATTGCACGCAGCGGATCGTCCTAATGTTGTGGTGATTTTAGCTGATGATTTAGGTTCGGGCGATGTGTCGTGCTATCATGCGCAGTCTAAGATTAAAACTCCACACCTTGATGCCTTGGCTGGGGATGGGGTGAGGTTCACCGACGGGCACAGCAATTCATCAGTTTGCACACCCACGCGTTACGGATTACTTACTGGTCGCTACGCTTGGCGCTCGCGGTTGAAACGCGGGGTGTTGAATGGCTATAGTAAGGCATTGATTGAAGAGGGACGTCCAACAGTAGCTAGTTTATTACAGCAGAAAGGCTATGCGACTGCTTGTATTGGCAAGTGGCACCTAGGGATGGATTTTCATAAAGAAGATGGGAAGTGGGACTATACAGCACGGATTAAGCGTAGTCCTGTGAGCAACGGTTTTGATTACTTCATGGGGATATCAGCCTCATTAGATTTTCCTCCCTATGTCTTGATTGAAAATGATGGCTTTGCACAGCAGCCAGATGAGAAGCAAAAGGCTTGGCCTGGGCCCTTGGACTACCTGCGTTCTGGTGACAAGTCGAAGGACTTCAAACATGTTGATTATTTGCCACAAATGGCTCGTCAGTCAGTCGATTGGATGGAGAAGCAGGTGAAGGCTGAGAAACCTTTCTTTCTCTATATGCCCTTGCCATCGCCGCATAAGCCAGTGCTGCCTAGTGTAGAATTTAAAGGAAAGTCTGGGATTGGTGATTACGGTGATTATGTAGTCGAGACCGATTGGGCTGTAGGGCAAGTGGTCGATTTCTTGAAGAAGTCTAAACAGTATGAGAACACATTGATTATCTTCACCAGTGACAACGCCTCATTTGCAATTCCAGAAAAGTATGAAGTGGTGCAAACTGGCCATAAGCCAAACATGCACTTCCGTGGCCAAAAGACTGATATCTATGAAGGAGGTCATCGCGTTCCCTATATTATGAAGGGTCGAAAAGGTGAGGCTCAGCAATCTGTAGTGAGTGAGCAAACGATTTGCACGACGGATGTGATGGCGACAGTGTGTGGGTTCTTAAACATCGAGGTGCCTTTGAGTGCAGGTGAGGATAGCTATAACTTTATGCCAGTGTTGGCTGGTAAGCAAACTGAGGAAAAGCAAGTACGCCCAGCCACTGTACATCATTCTGTTAGTGGAATGTTTTCTATTCGAAAAGGAAAGTGGAAGTTGGTTCTCGGCAAAGGATCCGGAGGAAGAACTAAGGTTCCTGCGAATGATCCAGAGCTGCAATTATTTGATATGAGCAAAGACGTGTCTGAGACAACGAATCTTTATTTGAAGCAGCCCAAAGTTGTTAACGAGCTGAAGGCCTTGCTTGATACTTATAAAGAAAGTGGACGAAGCGACGGAAGGTAAGTTTCCTTTAAAAAAGGTGAGCGACCATTCTATCCTCTAGCTTGTGCTCTTTGATCATGTGCTGGAGCAGGACGACAGATGCTGCGGCATCGAATAGTGCATCGTGCCATGTTTTTAATGGCACGAGTTCTTTGACTTGTTGGCTGAGCTCAAAATGATCGCATATTGCACCTAGTGCGTGTGAGGGAAGTTGGGGGTAAAAACGTCTGGAGAGCACTAGGGTGTCGACCCATGGGCCAAACCCGTGCCCGGGAAAGCCTCTAAGGAAGCGTTTCTCTGTGCCGTGACCGTGAGCTACCACAATGTGGTTCTTGAGTCGTTGTTTGATTTGCGGCCATAGCAAGGCGAGCTTTGGGGCGTCTTGTAGATCATCTCTTGTGATGCCGTGTACTTTTTGCGCAGCCCACGTGATGTCTTCCTCTGTGGAGATGTAGGACTCCCATAGGTCTGAGATTCCTTTTTCTATTGACCAAGTGGTGGTGCCTATCTGAATAGGAGCATCAGTTTTTCCTGGAGCTGTGCCTGCGGATTCAAAATCAATCGCAGTGAATGCGGTCTGTGCTATTAGCGAATCGGGCATTGTGTTGTCCTGACGATAGAGATCAGTGGTAGGGGTGCAATAAAAAAGCCTACCTGCGAGCAGGTAGGCTTTTGAAAATTAGTGTGTCTGAAATTACGCTTCAGAGATAATGATGTTCACACGACGACCTGATTGGTCGAAGTAAACATTACCTGTTTCAAGAGCAAAGATTGTGTGATCTTTTCCAAGACCTACATTCTTGCCTGGTCTCCACTTAGTGCCACGCTGACGGATGATGATGTTACCTGGGATAACTGCTTCACCACCAAATTTTTTAACGCCGAGGCGCTTGCTGCGTGAATCGCGTCCGTTCTTTACTGAACCTTGTCCTTTCTTATGAGCCATGAATCTTTATTTCTACTAGTTTAAGATTTACTTAATGCTTGTGATTTCAAGCTTAGTGAGGTGACGACGGTAACCTTTAGTTTTGTGGTAACCTTGACGACGTTTGAATTTGAAAGCGATGCCTTTTTTGCCGCGAAATTGTTCTACAACTTTAGCTGTAACGGTAGCACCTTTAATTACAGGTGTGCCTACTTTAGTTGTTTCTCCGTCGTTTACGAGGAGAACCTCGTCGAATGATGCTACTGAACCTTCTTCTAGGTCGAGCTTCTCTACGTCAAGAATATCACCTTCTTGAACGCGATATTGCTTGCCTCCTGTTTTGAATACTGCGTATGCCATTTTATTATAGTTTGGTTACGATTTTGAGCTGAACTATACATTCAGCCCGCGTTTCGTTTAGTTTGTCTTATCCTACCACTTAGGAGATCGAGTAGCCTCTAATGAGTATTCAGCGGCACAGAGTCCAGCGGTAGGATCGGAAAAGCAACATGCTTGAGGTTAAATCGCAAGTTTTTTTTGTTCTTCCCCGCAATTATTTTCACCTTTATAAATGAGCTTGTCAAAAATCGACCTCTTTATAAGAAAAACACCCGTTTGAGTTTGAATCAAGCAGGTGTAAAAAAGTAACTCGCTTATTAATTTAGAACGAGAACACTTCGCCTTCGCCGAAAAAGCGCTTAACTTCTGCTTCTGCAGCCTCTGTGCTATCAGATGCGTGGCAAACGTTTACCATCATGTCATCACCGAGATCACCACGGATTGTGCCTGCAGGTGCTTCAGTTGAGTTTGTAGGCCCGAGAAGGTCGCGAACACGGCCGATAGCATCTTCCCCCTCGAGAGCGACAGCGATGACTGGTGACTTCTGCATGAATGCAACGATCTCTGGGAAGAACGGCTTATCTGCAACGTGTGAGTAATGTTCAGTAAGAAGTTCGTTACTTAGTGTCATCATTTTGATGCCGCGAATAACGAGGCCTTTTGAGAGGAAGCGTGAAAGAACGTCGCCTGAAAGGTTTTTAGTAACGCAGTCAGGTTTGAAAAGAATGAGTGTGGTTTCTGTAGCCATATGCTTGGAGTTATCCAAGTATGATTGAGATGCAAGAGAATTTTTTTATTATCCTATGGCTATGTGATGAGATTGAATTAGTTTGTGCGTATATAGGGTAGGGGAGATGAGGAATAGGGCGATCATCTCATTATGGCACAAAAATCGACGATTTTTTATTATTCGCTCTTGAAAAATAAATTCGGCATGTCACATAACCGCCGCAATGCATTATTTCGAATCCCTGAATATTCCTAAAGACGGCTATAAGGCTGTCATCTTTGACCTTGATGGAACGCTGATAGATTCTATGCCAGCTCATTTCGAAGCTTGGAGGTCAGCTTTGGCTAAGGCCAGAGCCCCAAAGGATGTCTTTCCTGAGGATGTCTTCTATGCGATGGGCGGTCGTCCAACAAAGGATATTGTGGCGGAGCTTAATGGTGAGCACAATCTCAACCTTGACCCTGAATATGTAGCTTTGTCTAAGCGTGAAGCTTATTTGGCGAGCTTGGATAAGATCGAGATCATTGATGATGTGGTAGACTTCGCGAAGTCACTTCGTGGTAAAATGCCATTGGGCGTCGCAACTGGTGGTAGCCGCGTTGTGGTAGAAAAGACACTTCAAGCACTTGGCTTAAGCGACCTATTCGATGAGGTGATCACAGCTAACGATGTCAAATGTGGTAAGCCGGCTCCTGATGTTTATCTTGAAGCTGCATCACGTTTGGGGGTGGCTCCTGAAGATTGTCTTGTATTTGAAGATGCTCCCGCAGGAATGATGGCTGCTCAATCAGCAGGCATGCAAGTTGTAGCAGTTCCTGCTCCACTCCGTGTTGAGGTGTAAAATTCCCAATTCTAGCCTTGCTTTATTCCTTCAATCACCTACTTAGACCGAGATGAAACGTAACTTGATTTTAGCTGCAGCCGTAATTACATCCTTCGTTGGAGTGTCATGCGAAAAACATCGCTGGGAAGACAAGGTTGAAACTGTCGAAGAAGAGATCTACGATAAGAATGATAATCTAGTCGAAACTATCAAAACCAAAGTGGTTGCCGAAAAAGGAGCAAAACGTTTCTTTATTGAAGAGCCTCACGGTCATGATGAGCACGCAGTTCACAGCGAACATAAGGACCACGCTGATCATGGCCAGGGAAATCATGACGCTCACAAGCACGACGAAAAGCCTCATGCCGAAGGGAAGCATGACGATCACGGTCACTCTCACTAGTTCGCCTTACCTTTATAAGTAAAAAGAATTTTTAAAGTGCTTCCGTTACCACGGTGAGCACTTTTTGTTTTTAAATATGTACTTCAATGGATAAAAAGCCCACACCACTTTGGCTCTGGCCAAACAACCTCAGCCTTGATGCTCCATTAGTAGCAATCGCATGGGTGTGGATGCTAAAGGAGGCATTAGGGGTGCGCTATATTGAATCGGCCGCAGTCTGGGTGCTTTTTGCAGCAGTCTGGTGTATTTATGTCATAGACCGCATTATTGATGTTTGGACAGGTAAACGCGATAAGGCTGAAACACATCGTCATGCCTTTTCTTGGAATTACCGTTGGCCGCTGCTGATTACTGTATTCTGTGTAGCAAGTTATAGTATCCATTATGCACTTTATCACCTGCCAGCAACATTGTTTACATCTGGTTTTGCCGCTGTCGTAGCAAGTTTTCTATACCTGTGGGCAGTAGTTGTTAAACGATCGAGTAAGCCATGGCTTCGTGAAATGCCTGTTATTATTTTTTGCTTAATGATGGCAGCCTTTATTTATGAACAGGGGTGTCAAGTTTTGATTGGCGATTCTGTGAGTCTAACCAAACTCATTGTTGGTGGAGTTGCGATTGGATGCTCATTCGCACTATACAGAGCTTTAGTCTTTTTGAGAGGTGATGTTATTCCCTACGCAAAAAACTTAGGGGCCGGCATAATATTTGCTTTTGGAGTAGCTGTTCCAGCCCGTCTTTATCAGCTAAATACAGAGTCGATTATCAATGATATTTTTTACCCAGTGATGGATAAAAATAGGAATGTGTTCATGGGCATATTTGATACGGTATATAACTTGGCTATAATGGTTATGGAGCACATGACTATTCTTATAGGCACAATTGAAACAGTCACTTTTGGTGTTCTTTGTATGCTTAACATCACGGCAATTGACCTTTGGGAGAACGCTCGTGAGTCGGATGATCCTGAGGTGAAAGCTACCAATGAAATGATCCTGACGATGGGTATTATGGCCTTGGTTGGCTTTTGTCTGCTCTATTCTCTGTTATGGGCGCCTGACACAGCTCGTCATTATTATTTTGCCATTATGGTGGCGTGCGGAATTTTGCACCTTATTAATCGCTTGAGGTCAAACTTCACACTAGATGCGCAGCGCGTCTTAGCCGATATTGCACTCCTAGCTCCGATTCCCTTTTACTTTTTATTCAATTCAAATCTCTAACCATGTCATATTCTTTGGAAGAACCTTTGTATGTTGTAGGACATAAAAACCCTGACACCGACGCTATTTGTTCAGCGATTGGGCAAGCTGCCTTATTATCAGCGATTGGCTACCAGCAAGTGGAAGCTATTCGCTGTGGTGAAATCCCTGAACGTACCCAGTGGGCTCTAGATCAAGCGGGGCTTTTGGCTCCTCGTCTAGTCACCGACGTGCGTTCGACCGCAGCTGATTTAGTCAACAATAAGGGCTATCATGTGTGTTCAACTTCGACTATATTGACAGCTTATCGCACCATGCTTGAAGCTGGAATGAAATGTGTGCCAGTAGTGCGAAACACCAACAAGGTGGTTGGCATGTTAAAGTTGGTGGATCTACTTCAGTTAATGATGCCGACTCAGACGCACGGACTTCCTGTGAAGACAGTGTTTGCGTCGTTAGCGAATGCGGTGATTGCTCTGGACGGCGAGTCCGTTGGTGCTGATCTCCCGGATGCCACTGTTGAGGAAGAATTGATTTTGTTTGTTGCGGCTTCTAGTCCTGACACCCTACGCATTCGTCTCACTGCAGGTGAGGTTTCTAGTAAAGTTTCTAGACGTATTGCTATTTGTGGTGACCGTCCCAATGTCCAGGAGTTAGTGATCGAAGAAGGTGTGCGGGGACTTGTCATCAGTGGTGGGTTCAAGATGACTGATGATTTACTAGAGAAGGCTAAGCAGAAGGGGATCGCTGTTATTTATAGTAATCACGATACAGCTACGACTGTGCAGTTGATGCGTTGTTCTCCTTCCGTAAAGGGAGCTCTCAGTGTAGATTTTATTTGTGTGCAAGAAGGGGAAGCGATTAGTAGCTTCAAGCACAGGCTCTCCGCAAGTGACCAAGATATTTTTCCTGTAGTCGCTTCTGGCTCATTGGCACTAGTAGGAACATTTTCTAAGTCGGATCTTATTTCTCCACCACGCAAACGTCTTGTGCTAGTTGATCACAATGAATATTCACAAGCTGTCAAAGGGGTAGAAGAGGCTCAAGTGATTGAGGTGATCGACCACCACCGACTAGCTGGAAACATTGTTTCGCGTGAGCCGATTACGTATTTGAATGAGCCAGTAGGTTCTACTTGCACTTTAGTGGCGAGAAAGTTCATGTATAGGAACCTGAAGCCAAGCCGAGGCGTAGCTCTATGCTTATGTGCAGGTTTGATTTCCGACACCTTAAATTTAACATCACCTACGACAACTGACCTAGATCGCGAGATGTTAGCTTGGCTTTGTGATATTGCTGAGATTAAGGCGGCTGAATTCACTAAAGGGTTCTTTGAAGCTGGCTCATTACTACTTCATGGCACCTCTGACGATATCGTTGGTGTTGATCGTAAGGAATTCAATGAGGGTGGCGCGTTTGTGAGTATTTCCCAAGTTGAGGAAATCGGCATCAGTTCGTTGCCTACTAGAATCGATGAAATCCGTGCATCGCTACAGAAATTGGTCGATAGCATGGGCTATGACATTGCGATGATTGCAGTGACTGATATTTCCAGCCATACGTCTACTATTTTAGTGGCAGGCTCTGAAAAAATTGCCAATGCCATACCCTATGAACAAAGCGAACCAGGTGTTTGGAGTGCTCCAGGTGTGGTGAGCCGTAAAAAGCAAATTTTTCCAGCAATGTGCCAAGCTATCTATAACTCAAGTGCAACGGAGGTAGAAGTATGAGACATTCAGATTTAACTATAATTAAGATTGGCACTGGTGTTCTTACACGTGAGTCGGATGGCCAGCTAGATAGCGCCTCGTTGGTATGTCTCGTGACAGCTGTCGCTGAAGTTATTGCTTCTGGGCAACGCTGTCTTATGGTTTCGAGTGGTGCTGTTGGGGCTGGTATTTCTGGGTTAAACTTGGAGTCATACCCTACTGATGTTCCTACTCGTCAAGCGTGTGCTTCGATCGGACAGACTCGACTGATGCATTGTTACCAATCCCTGTTCCAGAACTTTAATTTGAATGTGGCTCAGTTGTTACTCACTGCTGAGGACTTAAACTCTGATGAACGCAGTGCTCGTGTTTCAGATACTTTAAGTAGATTGTTGCAGGTGCCTAATATAGTTCCTATCATCAACGAGAATGACTCTGTCGCTGTGGAGGAGCTTTCCATGGGTGACAATGACATGCTCTCTGCTCGTGTGGCCAGTCTCATCGGTGCTAAACGTTTGATTCTACTAACTTCTGTCGATGGTCTAATGCCCCCTGAAGGTGGTAACATCGTTGAGCGAGTGGATGATATAGCAGCAGTGCTCGATTTCGCACGTGACGACAGTGGTAAGTTCTCCATTGGAGGCATGCACTCGAAGTTAGCTGCAGTACAATACGCTGTTGAACATGGCATCGAAACTATCATAGCCAACGGCAGAAACCCTAAAAACATCCCGTTATTGGTCGAAGGCCAAGGCGTGGGCACCCGATTCATAATTTCATGACACCAGAACAAATTCACCAAGCTATCTACGCGATGGGAGAGGCGGCTCGTAAAGCTGCTCTCAAATTAGCGGTCCTCACTGCGGATCAAAAAAATGCAATCTTGATGGCAATGGCCGCTTCATTGCGATCTGCCACTGGAGAAATTGTAGCCGCGAACGCAAAAGATATTGCAGCTGGTGAAGAAAAGGGTCTGTCATCGGCATTGCTTGATAGGCTACGTCTAGATGCAGACCGTATCGATGCGATTGCTGGAAGTGTTGAGAAGGTGGCAAAGTTACATGACCCAGTTGGTGAACAACTTTCTAAGTGGAACCACCCGCAAGGGATGGAGATTGAGCAAGTGCGTGTGCCAATTGGGGTGATTGGAATTATTTTTGAAAGTCGACCAAACGTCACCTCTGACGCGGCAGTGCTGTGTTTGAAGTCAGGTAACGCGACAATTTTACGTGGTGGTTCTGAAGCTATTCATTCGAATCGTGCGATCGCTGCTGCGCTCCAGGCTGGTGGTGAATCTGCTGGGCTTCCTGAGGCGGCTATTCAGTTGATTCCGTTCACTGACCGCGAGAGTGTCAAGGTGATGTCTGGCATGGATAAGTGGATGGATTTGATCATCCCGCGTGGCGGCAAAGGGCTGATTGAGGCAGTTGTATCAATGGCACGCATGCCAGTGATCAAACACTATGACGGCATTTGCCATACCTATGTGGATGGTGATGCTGATCTAAAGATGGCGGTTAGTGTTGTGGATAATGCAAAGACGCAGAAACCTTCAGTGTGCAATGCTCTAGAAACAGTGTTGGTTCACCGCAGTGTGGCTGCAGAATTTTTGCCGATGATGGCAGCAGCACTCGATACGCATCAAGTTGAGATCCGTGGTGACGCAAGTGTTTGTGAAATTCTAGGTGATCGTGCCAATGCCGCTACTGAAGATGACTGGGAAGCTGAATACTTAGATTACATCCTCGCTGCAAAAGTCGTGGACTCTGTCGATGAAGCAATCGGTCATATCAATAACTATGGGTCAGGTCACTCTGATTGTATTGTTTCTGCTAACCAAGCGACCGCCCAACAATTTTTAACACAGGTCGACTCGGCTTGTGTTTATCATAATGTCTCGACGAGGTTCAGTGATGGCGAGGAATTTGGCTTCGGTGCTGAAATTGGTATTTCTACCGATAAGTTACATGCACGTGGACCAATGGCTCTGAAAGAACTTACATCGTATCAATACCGTATTCGCGGTAATGGCGAAATTAGGTAGAGTTCATTATGGAGTGGTTATTTATATTCTTAAAAGGCTTCGCGATGGGGGCTGCAAATGTCATTCCTGGTGTTTCAGGTGGCACCGTGGCATTTATCACAGGTATCTATGAGCGATTGCTCAATGCTATCAAATCGTTCGACATGCAGGCACTTCGTCTGATTCAAAAGAAGCGAATTGGTGATTTGATCAAGCACATTGATTTGTGGTTCTTAGTGGCCATAGGCTCTGGTGTGGTTGGGAGTATTGCCTCGCTCGCGAAGGTCTTGAAGTGGGCTTATGTAGAACATGAAGTCTGCACTTCTGCTTTGTTCTTTGGGCTGATCGCACTATCTATTCTCTCGGTGGCTCGCATGGTGAAAAAGTGGAATGTAGCATGTTTTGTTGCCGTTCTACTTGGTTGCGCGTTCGCCGTTTCCTTGGCCTTTTTTGAGCATGGCGGTGAAAATCGCGACCATCTCTACCTTGTGCTTTGTGGAGCTGTTGCAATGTGCAGCATGATTATGCCCGGAGTCTCAGGTTCGTTCGTGCTGATCTTAATGGGCAATTACATGCTGATCTTAAACTCAGTGAACGACCTACGCTCACAGCAATTTGATAAGGCACTTCCTATCATTATCCCTGTGGGTATTGGAGCGGTATTAGGTGTGGCAATACTTTCACGCTTCCTTAGCTGGTTGTTCAAAAAATTCCACGATGTGACGACAGCCTTGATCACAGGCTTTGTAGCTGGTTCACTCTATGTCATTTGGCCATGGAAGACAGCGGTGACTATAATGATCGCAGGTAAAGAAAAGGTAGTCGATTTCGATCGTTACCGTCCAGAGATCGATAATGTTGGAACTTGGTACGCCATCGGCTTCATCGCGATTGGCGCTGTTATCATGTTCGCAATGGACTATGCTGGAAAAAAGAAATCGGCATAATTTCTCTATAGGAGAGAGTCCTATGATGTTCAAAGATTCCCCCCATATTTTATTCAGTGTAGTAGGCTCATCGCATTTGAGTAGATTGTGATTAAGCTTAATGTGTTTATCAACTGTGTGTTGTTGTATCAAAAAAAATAATCGTGCCATCTCATTTGTGGATGCTAGATTGATAGTATGATTAATAGTCGCCACATACTAGTTCTCGCTAGTGTCATTACATTAGTCGCTTGTCACCCGCCCGAAGCCGAAACGCGTCCGCAAGGTATTCCTGTATTGGGTCCTAAAGTTGAGAAAGCAGCTTTACGTGAGGTCAGCTATATAAAGCATGTTCAGCCGGTTCTGCGGGAGCGTTGCTATCATTGTCATTCAGCGACGGTGGCATCAGGTGGTTGGAATATGGAAGATGTAAGTCAATTTTATACTAAGGGTAGCAAAGGCAAGAGAGTGGTTCCCTTTCATCCTGAGCAAAGTCTAATGACTCAATTTATATCCGGTGGCAATCATCGTAATACCATGCCTGCAGTGGGGAATTCACCGACTGAGAATGAAATAGCTATTCTCAACCGCTGGATTAAAGCTGGTGCAAAAACTAATAATTAAGAAGCGTTTATCCTTTAGGATACTGCATGCAATAATCCAGCATGCACATACTAGTGGCGGTGGCTACATTGTAGCTGAACGGTAATCCCCAAATTGGGATCTCTACCACAGCGTCTAATAGATCTAGCGCTTCCTGCGATAAGCCCTCACGCTCTGAGCCGACCACTAAAGCACACTTTTGCGGGAAGTGATATTCGCCAAGTGCACTGGAATTGGTTGTTTGTTCGAGTCCAACCAGTTTATAGCCGTCCAGTTTAAGCTTTTTAAGGATAGGTAGTAAGCTGCGTTTAACACTTAAGTTGACATTTTCAGCTCCGTCACGCGCGATCTTAGGATTCACTTTAGCTGTGCCAGTGGCAATGACCTCCGTGATGCCACAGCAGCCAGCGGTGCGAACAATCGTCGAAAGGTTGACGTTACTACGAAGTGGTGAGAGGACGACGACGAGTTGTCTAGGTACAAGAAGTGCAGCTGGTGGCTTGTGTCGGATGTGCTCAAATCGAGTGGGTTCACTCATTTTTACCACCCGCTAATTGTAGGCAGTCAGCACAAATGTTAAAATATTGCATAGGTTGAGAAGGTAGGGGGGCGATGTGGCTGAGCAAGAGAATAGCGACAAAATGGCAAAATGCTTAGAATACCAGCGAGATTAGGCTATTGAATCTGCCTTTTAGTACTGGTTTTGAAAATAAAAATAAAAATTGGATATATTTTGTTGCAATTTACTGAGGGGTGAGTTATCAAATCGACCGGTTCCCGCTTTGGCAAAAATCATGGTATGGAGTGTTGCTACGTGATTATTTAATTTCGGTGGTGATCTGAAACCCGATTCTCGGGAACAGCTAGACGACGGCGTCTCGAGCGGAACCCATCAATGATATGAAAATGTATGTAGGCAACCTCGCATGGTCAGCAAACGCTGACGAACTCCGTGAACTTTTTGAACAGTTTGGTCAAGTAACAGACGTTCACGTTCCAACCGATCGTGACACAGGACGCCCTCGTGGCTTCGCTTTTGTTACAATGAGTGCAAAGAACGAAATGATCGAAGCTATCAAGCAACTTGACGGCAACGACTTCCTCGGACGTGACCTTCGTGTAAACGAAGCTCGCCCACGTGAAGAAGGCAACGGCGGCGGTGGCGGCGGTGGTCGTAACTATCGTGACTAGTCTGTAGTCTGATCGTTTTAACGATTTATTAAAACGGCACTCTCTTACGAGGGGGCCGTTTTTTTTTGTTTCCATTTCGGGGGAAAAGCTTTGGTAGTAGAGGAGAGTACTTAGGAGTTAGTTTGGGTTCTGCAGAAGTGGGCTTCAAGTAGGCTGTGACTTCTGCATCTTTTTTCTCAAGCTCGAAATGAAGGAATGGCGAAAAATCATTACAGCCGTAGTAGGCTTCCATAGCTTCCGCGAAGTACTCTTTATGGTCGGTTGTCGTGTAGTGTTGGTAAGACTCTTTAATCTGGCCTTAGGCGGCTTTGGGGGATTTCTGCCACAATACAAAGATTTCAAATATCAATGTATTTGGGGCGTTGTGAGAGCGTGAGATCTAAATTACTGTATTTTTTCCAATTATATGCCATATTGATAGTAACTATTTGACTTATTCCCCTAGTCATCCGATCAGTTGTGACCTAATCTAAGTGATCGAAAGCAATACAAACCGATGAGTTTACCTAGTATATATAATGATGTTTTGGGACCCGTGATGCGTGGTCCATCGAGTTCGCACAGTGCTGGATCACTACGCATTGGGCGAATTGCACGCATGTTGTTAAATAATCAAGTGGATAAACTTGTGGTGGACTATGATCCTAATGGGTCGTTGGTGACCACTCATACTAGCCAAGGCACTGACATGGGGCTTTATGGTGGATTGATGGGCTGGGAGGCTGATGACGAACGCTTGATTGAGTATAAAAAGCATGTTGAGGACGCTGGATTAGATATCACGGTAAACTATATATCCTATGGGGCCACTCATCCCAATACTTATCGGATGACGGTCAGTAATAGTGAAGAAACACTAAATATTACTGGGCTTTCTACTGGTGGAGGTATGATTGAAATTGTTGAGATCAATGGCTGTAAGGTGTCGATGGCAGGAGATTTTTATGAAACGCTCATCTTTGGTGATGTCGATGCCAAGTCTGTAGAAAAACTATTGGATCTGGCGACTATTGAGGATGTGGTGGCGAGCGATGGTTTAGTGCGTGTGCGTTCGCGTCACGCTCTAGATTCTGAACAGATAGAATGTTTTGAGGCCTTGGCTGGAGTTAAGTTGGTGAAAGCCGTTGGGCCTGTGTTACCGATCCTAGGAGCTGTCGATCTGAAGATGCCATTTGATAGTGTGCCGACCATGGTTGAGTATGCAGAAGAGAATCAGATCAAGTATCTGTGGGAGCTAGCAGTTCATTATGAAGCGGCCCGTGGGGGGATTTCTCATGACTCTGTGCTATCGCAAATGAAGGACCTTGTGGATGTGATGTTAAGATCTGTTGCCCGTGGACTAGAAGGCACAGAGTATGAGGATCGGATTCTACCAAATCAATCTTCAGGATTTGCCGAAATGCAATCGAAGGGGGGACTGATTGATGGAGATGTGTTGAATCAAGTTATTTTACAAGTCAGTGCTCTGATGGAGAATAAGAGTTCGATGGGAGTATTGGTCGCAGCACCTACTGCAGGATCTTGTGGTGCGTGTCCTGGAGCAATTCTTGGAGCTGCGCGCATTATGCGGAGCGATGAAGATACGGTAGCAAAGGCGATGTTATCCGCTGGAATAGTTGGAGTCTTTATTGCCAAAGGGGCAACATTTGCAGCAGAGGAGGCTGGGTGCATGGCCGAATGTGGAGCTGGCTCTAGTATGGCAGCAGCAGGCTTGGTCACGTTAATGGAGGGAAGTTATGAGAAAGCACTTGGAGCGTCATCAATGGCTCTGCAGAATTGTTTAGGTATGGTGTGCGACCCGATTGCGAACCGTGTGGAGGCTCCTTGTTTAGGTAAAAATGTGTTGGCGGCGACCAATGCTTTGTCCAGCGCCAACATGGCATTGGCAAATTACAATCATATCGTGCCCTTAGATGAAGTGATCGACGCGATGACAGCAGTTGGTAAATCAATGGTGCATGAGCTTTGTTGCACCGGCTTAGGTGGACTGGCGGTCACTCCCACAGCTAAGCGACTAGAAGCTAGCTTAGAGGCTGGTGAAAGCAACCCATTGGCACGCTGTGGAACAAAGTGTCAGTGCTAAATAATGATCTAATTTTTCGATCTTATTCAATCAGATTAGCTCATTTATCGAGCTGACTGTAGATATTGGCAAGGGCCTGATGTGGGACATATCAATGGAGGTTGGTTCTTGAAGTAGTTTGTTTGCGATACCCCATGGGTAGCTATTGATGTTGCGAGCTACATCAATGGTATTGGAAGCCAGTGGTTTGGGCACGAGGCTCTGTACTGAGTGCTTGATAGGTCTTGGTTAATCTATCCAGAGGTTTTCGTTTTTCTTGTATATAGCTGTTCTATAAATTAGTGTGGCGCAGATACATGAGTGTGAGTAAAAAAATCGTATGTGAGCGTATTTTAACAATACGAGAGTGGATGGCTAAAAATAATATTGAGGCTATCATATTAGGTAATTCAGATCCGCATGCCAATGAGTATTCAGCAGAGCGATGGATGGGTCGCGAATGGCTCACTGGGTTTCATGGATCGAATGGAACCGTTGTTGTGACGGCAGATAAGGCAGGGTTATGGACCGATTCTCGTTATTACTTGCTTGCTGATATTGCACTTGAAGGTACTGGAATTGATCTATTTCGTATGAGTGATCACGGAGTTCAAAAACTTCAAGATTGGTTAGCATGCGAACTTAAAAGTGGGCAGAAAGTTGCCGTGATGGGCTTAGAAGTGTCCTTACTCAATGTTGAATTGTGGAGCCATGCATTGAATGCTCGAGGTGTTGAGATTGTTGATAGCCTTGATTTTCTCAATGAAATTTGGACTGACCGACCAGATGCTCCAGTAGGTGAAATCTATCAAGTTCCTACTGAGTATGCTGGAGTTTCGGTTGCTGACAAGGTAGCCAAAGTTCGTGCTGAGATGGACGTGCAGCAGCTCGATGCCTATTTGCTCGGCCGCACTGACGAATCAGCTTGGCTTCTTAATTTTAAGGGGACAGATATTAAAAACCGTACAACCACCTATTGTTACACCTTGGTGACCGCTGATAAAGTTGAATTCTTTATTGATGACAGAAAGTTGAGCACTGAAATGAAGAAGGAGCTAGCGAGCCAAGGGATCACCATTTGTGCATATGAAGGCTTAGTGAGCAGGCTGACTGAACTCAAGAGCAATGATCGTATTTTGATTGCACCCGTTTACCTGAACTATTCACTGTTCCAATCGCTAAAGCATGCGAGAGCGATACGCAGCCGGTCTATTGTGACAGATTTTAAGGCGATAAAGAACTCTGTTGAGATGTCTCATCTACGTGCATGCATGGTGCGTGACGGTGCCGCCATCGTAAAAACTCACGTGTGGATTTATGACCAGCTTAAGCATAAAAAGCCACTCTCTGAGTGGAGGGTAAGTGTTAAATTAGAAGAGATGCGGGCTCTGCAAGATGATTTCGCACATGTCAGTTTTGAGTCTATCGTTGGCTTTAATGGCAATGGAGCTTTGAACCATTATTGTGTCACTGAAGACACCGACGTCGATATCCATGCGGAGGGAGTGTTGTTGCTCGACTCTGGTGGCTTGTTCATGTCAGGTACTACCGACACGACTCGTGTCATCCCTTTAGGAAAGGTGCACGCAGATCATCGTAAAGATTATACATTGGTGCTAAAATGCTTGATGAAACTAATGCGCACTCAGTTTCCTCAAGGAACGACATGTGCCCAACTCGATGGTATTTGCCGTGAGCAGATGTGGCAGTATGGACGTAGCTTCAAGCATGGCACAGGTCATGGAGTGGGGTTTGGCCTTGAAGTTCACGAGGGACCACAAAATATAAGTCCGGTGACTGTAGAGACTATGGAGTTGGGGATGCTCACCACCATCGAACCAGGTATTTACCACCCTGATGACTACGGAATTCGACTAGAGAACATGGTGCATACAGTAGAAGCTGAGACCAATAAATTTAACGACTTTTATCAGTTCGAAAATATCACTTTCTGTCCATTTAGTCCGGAACTTTTAGATCTTGAACTTTTGACGGATGATGAGCTTGCATGGTTGAATAGCTACCACAGCGAAGTGCTTGAGCGTCTTACTCCGCAGTTGGAAGCGGATGAAGTAGCATGGCTTGAAAACGAATGCAGAACGATCACACGCTAAGCTAGTCATAGACTAGCTTATTGCTCCTGCCTCTTCGGCAACCTTTTTCATTTCCTTGAGGCGAAGCTGACCACAGGCCGCGTCGATGTCATGGCCTTTTTCGATTCGCATCGTGGTCATGATACCGAGCTGCTTGATGGTTTCGCGGAATAGGTAGCAATGCTCATCGCTTGGTCGTTCCCATTCGAGTCCTTCGACCGTGTTGTAGGGAATCACATTGACGAATCCACCGATGCTCTTAGCTCTCTCTGCGAGTAGTCTAGCTTGCTCGATCGAGTCGTTTACTCCCTTGATCAGGATGTATTCCAAGGTGATTCGTTGGTTGTGGTTGTTTTCCCTAAAGAACTGTAATGCTTCGAATAGCTCGTCGACATTCCATTTCGAGTTCACCGGCATGATCTTGTTACGTGTCTCATCGTTGGCACCGTGCAGGGATACCGCTAAGGAGACTTGTTCTTCGCGCTCAGAGAGTTTTTTCACCATTGGAGCCAGGCCTGAAGTTGAGACAGTGACTTGGCGTGGGGCGATATCGAGTCCCCAGTGTCCGATGATGATATCGAGTGCCTTGTTGAGGTTTTTGAAGTTGGCCAATGGCTCACCCATGCCCATGAAAACGACGTTGGTGATGGTTTTGTCGGATAATTGTTTGATTGCCATTAATTGGCCAATGATCTCAGCGGAGCTCAGGTTACGCGTGAGTCCCTCTAGCCCTGAAGCACAGAACTTGCAAGCGTATGCGCAGCCAACCTGAGATGAAACACAGATCGTCATGCGTTTGGAATGGCGGCCATTTGGTGCAATTGAAGCTGGAATGAGCACCGACTCGACATAGCGGCCGTCGTGTAGCTGAAAAAGAAATTTGCGTGTCGTGTCCTCAGCTCCTTGAACCTTGACGACTTTGAGTTGTGCGATGGTGAAATTATCGGTTAAGGCCTTGAGGTAACGCTCAGTGATGCCTTCGACTTTCGACAAGTCTAGATTTCCATGCTTGTAAATGCTTTCCATGACAACTCCAGCATGGAATGACGATCCACCTTTAGACTCAAAGAATTCGGTCAATGCTGCTTTAGTCGTTCCAAGAATATTAACTTTCTCACTCACGGCAGCGTTTTAGCACAAAACGTCCCTTTATCCAGCATGATGTCTCAGCCCCGTTGGAAAGTGACGGGCTTCGCTCTAGGAGAAAGCAAAAAGGATATGTAGCTTCGCTTGAGGCAAGGGGATAAGGAGGAATGGAGAATGGCCACCACGATGGAGCGGAGTAGATCCACGTAATGCACGAATGGACAGGAAAGCCAGTACAACGAAAGCTCTAGAGACGTAGCTTGTACATTGTTGGGAGTC
Source organism: Vicinamibacteria bacterium (assembly GCA_964194815.1). Classification (GTDB taxonomy): domain Bacteria; phylum Verrucomicrobiota; class Verrucomicrobiia; order Verrucomicrobiales; family Akkermansiaceae; genus Rubritalea. The sequence continues at coordinate 18,002 of CAXMOB010000277.1, forward strand.
AGTTATTCACGGCTTGTTCTCAATGTGGATAAATTGTGAATAAGTTTTGTAAACTTGCCTTGGTGGGCTTGTGGGATTAGAAATTTGGTATGAAAATTCAACGAGGGAAGTATAGGCACTTTAAGGGGATGGAGTATGAGGTAGTGGATGTGGCGAAGTGCAGTGAGACACTGAATGAGTTTGTGGTGTATCGGGCCTTGTATGGGGAGAATGGCTTATGGATTAGGCCGTTGAAGATGTTTTTAGAAACGGTGGAACGTGATGGTGAGCTTAAGCAGAGGTTTGAGTTTCTTGGAAACTAAGTTCCAAAGAGGGTAAGGTGAATGGAAAATTTGGCAAAGATGATAGGCTAGACTTGCTACTGGGATGTGATCTGCTTTTCCGTGTGAGTTTGCTTTTATATCCATTTGGTGAAGGGATTATGGATGAACAGAAAAGGACTGAGTGTGGATACACAGCTTGGAATAAAGAAGGTGGAAAAGTGAGCTGGACTCGTCCTGTCACTAAGGTTGAATAACAAGGCGTGGTTGACGAAAGCTAATACAGATTAAAGCGTTAGGGCTAACGATTACCTACAAAGTAAATATTTCCCGGTTACTTGTCGTGTGGGTGTTGCTTTAGTAAGTCAGCTGGAGCGTAGAAGCTTTTCTGTGTCGCCGTTTTTTTCCGAATTTGTTTTACGAACGCAGGTGAAATAGCAGGAGATTTGTTGCCGAACGAGTTTCTCACATAGGTTAAAACTGCTGCTATTTCATCATCGGATAAGCCTTTGAATGAAGTCATAGGAACTTGTCCTGGGTATTTTTTTCCTTTGATTTCTATTGGTCCATGTAGGCCGTGGAGTGTCAACTTGACAAGTCGTTCGCCTGAGCCCTGCACCCACTTTGTCTTAGCGAGTGGCGGGAACATAGCTGCTGGAAGGCCGAGGCCGTTTTCTTGGTGACAAGTCGCACAATGTGCCTCGCGGTTATAGACCTCGTGGCCTTTGATGTATAAGGCTTTATCTGCACCTTTAAGGTTAGTGTTGATTTTTTCTTTCTTGATGCTGGCAATTTGTTTGCCAGATGCAAGTTCATCAACGGCTTTAAATACCGGTGCGATCCATGGATCTTTTCTAGATGCCGCTGGTAGTAAACTGAGAAGCTTTTTACTGTCGACGCTGTCTATCCATGAAGCTGTGACGATACTGCTTAGCTTCACTCTGCCATTGGGATCTTGAATCGATTTGGTAAGGATTGAGGTGGCATCACCAAAAGCAGAAGGCTGAATTTCTAATGCTTGGATTGCCATGCACCTAAGATTACTATTTTTGCTATTTAGTGCTAATTGGTAGATTTTTTTATTCGGTGAATTCGAGTTCGTGGTTAGGTAGAGAGCCTCTAAAAGAGCTTGATCGTAATTGCTGTTTTTTCTGTCAAGTAGCTGAACCCATGTGGTGAGGGCAGTTGCTAGCTCTTTTGGATCTCTACTACGAAGTTCAATACGACTGCGGTAACGTGTGCGAATCTCAGGTAGTTTTAAATTTTCCAATAAGGTACTGATCGGTGCCCCCGCGATTTGGGCTGGTTTGAGTAAGGGTGATTGACTGTGGGTGACGCGATAGATTCTACCGTGTTGGTGGTCTCTGAGTGGATCACGTGCATTGTGCTGCATATGCCCAATGAGAATGTTATGCCAGTCTGCTATGAAAAGAGAGCCGTCGGGGGCGAACTCAAGGTCGACTGGGCGGTAGTTACCATCAGTAGAGTAGAGAAGATCTTGTCGGAACTTACTGGTGTATCCCGTTTTATCATCACTCAAGGTGTGTTGTTTGGTCCCTCTAAAACCGATGGTGTTATTGATAAGGTAGTCTCCCTGCATCTCTTTTGGAAAGTGGCTACTGGAGACGAATTCTAATCCAGCAGTTGGGCGGACTCGATGGGCATTTTCCACAAGGTTATTAGGTAGTGGAGCAAATTGCCCATAAGGAACCGAGAGGGAACCTGGAGTTAGCCATCTTACATTGGGGTCAGATGTGTCAGCAAAGAAACCTTGTCCCCAGTTATTGAAGGCTGTTCCCCATGGGTTGGGGATCGATAGCCTAGCCTGGCGAGTTAGCTTTTTAGTGCGTGGGTCATAGTTGAAGAATCCTCCGTTAGAGCTACGAATTGGGCCATCAGCAGTTTCTACATTACTGTGTAAAAATGTTCCTTCGCTCATGATTATTCTACCAAACGGATCTGCACAAAATGCACTGATAACATGGTGAGAGTCATGATCGTCAAAGCCGCTTAGAATGATTTCTTTGTGGTCAGCTTTGTCATCATTGTTTGTATCCTTGAGAAGAACTAAGTGTGTTCCTTGAGCTACATAGACACCTTCATGGGTGATTTCAAAGCCCGTTGGTAAATGAAGCTTGTCGGCAAAGACAGTTTCTTTATCAGCCTTGCCGTCATTGTTTGTGTCCTCATAAATGAGTATTTTATCGTTAGGTTTTTTGTCTCCTACTTGATAGTGAGGGTAGCTTGGCATGGTTGTGACCCACAGCCTCCCTTTATTATCAAAAGTGATTTGCATGGGGTTTGCTAGGTTGGGAAATTCTTTCTCTGATGCGAAGAGTTCAAGCTTGAACCCTTTTGCTATTTTGAAGCTGTCTAGTGCGTCCTGACCATAGAGGTAGGTTTTGTTACCGTTCTTAACACTGGATCTAAAGTTCGTGGTCACTACTGGCAGTGGGATCGTTTTTTTGTCTGCTTCCGCTACATTAAATACTTTACCCCTTAGTTCGGCCTGAATGGCGAGGTCGCGGTTAGCGATCATTTGTTCAAGTTTCTTTAGTTCGTAGGGATAATTCTTTGGCCCGAATGGCTTATGTCGGCGACCGTATACATGCACACCGTTAGGGATTTTATAATATTGACTCCAGAGCCAATTCTTATCTTGCACCAGTGGTAGAACTTTTGCGTTTTTCGAAGCCTGTTGTTGCGATTTACCTAATAAAGTATCGGCAAGGCACTTGGCTAGTAATTGATAGCCATTGTCATTGAGCATGAAGCCATTGACGGTCAGAGGTTTGGTACTTTTCTGATACCATTGTTGAGAAGGTGTGAATGCATCAACGAATGGGAGGCCTTGCTCTTTTGCAATCAAAGCCATCTCCTTAGTGTAACGCTCTAGGTTAGCGTTAATCGACTGAGTTTTCTGCTTGTCGTGTGGAGACGTTTTTGAATCAAAGGCAATGGGGGAAACCAAAACGATTGTTGGAGGTGTTGAGCCATTGTAACGTTGCGCTTTGGTGTGTTTGACGAATGCTCTTAGCTCAGCCGCATAGTTTTTCAGTCCATCTTCACCATAGAATGATGAATTATAACCAAAAAATCCAACAAGGACATCTGTCTTGAGGGATGTTAGCCATTGATCTGGTGTTTTGAAGGATCCTCTACCTCGTTGTGTTGAGCCCCAACGATCTTTTGCTGTTGAGAGCGGTGGGTAGAATGTTTCAGCACCTGAAAATGCAAAGGGAGTCGCACGACCAGGGTGGGCTCTAAATCCAGGTGTGTTACCTTCATCACAGAGGTTCCTGAGTCTTATATTTTTATTAGCATTACGAGCGTAGACCTCAGTTTCGAAGTGGCCATACTGAAGCATCCTCGAACCTAAACCGTTTCCCACGAATGTAATGTGGCTATTGTCTTCTAGCTGTAGTGGCGATTGAGCAATAGCTGGGCAAGTAAACGATAGCCCCGCCATCATGGAAATGGTGAGTGCTCTGGTCTTTATCTGTAATACAGGCTGTGTGGTCATGGAAATGGTTTTATGTGTTTTAACTAGACTTAGTTAATCAATGTTTATTTTAACGACAAGCAATTTCGATGGGCCTCGATACCAGCAATATGAAAAAGTCGCCTCGCTCAACTCGCTTTTCTTTGCTGCGTCAGCACTGCTAGTTGACGCTAATGGGAGGTTGCCATGAAATCGAATGTGACTATTTACGCTTCACCGCTTTATTCTTTTTGCCCTTCTTGTTGTTTTCCTTTTTTACTTCAGGCTTGCCGAAGAGTGGGTTGATTTTAGTTGGGACTGGAGCATGGGTATTTTTTTGCCAAGACTTGAGCGTGCTGATCATTTCTTTATATTTAGCAGGATTGCTTTCGCGTAGGTCCTTTTTCTCATAGGGATCTTTGGCAATGTTATAGAGTTCAGCTTGATCGGATTCGATAAAGTAAATCATTTTCCAGTCGCCTTCACGCATCGCCGTGGATGGTGTGCCACGGAAGTAGCCTACAGTTGAACCGAATGGTGGAATGACCCGAGACTTACCTTTGGTGCCCACGAGGTAGTGTGGGTAGTGCCAAAAGACAGCGCGGTGGGCGAGTTCTTGTTTTGGTGCACCTGTTAATGCTGAAGTGACTGAGGTGCCATCGACTGGTTGATTTGTCGGCAGTTTAGCACCTGCTAGTTCTGCGAAGGTTGGCAGCATATCGACTGAGGTGATGACTGTGTCGACGGTTTTACCAGCGATAGTTTTACCTTTCCAATAGACGCAGCTTGGGACACGGATACCACCTTCGTGGAGGGCACCTTTGGCACTCTTGAGCGGTTTATTGTCGGTGTAATTTGCCCCTCCATTATCAGAGGTAAAAATGATGATGGTGTTCTTAGCTATACCGAGTGACTCGACAGCCTCCCGCATGCGTTTGACGCTGGTGTCGACCTGTTCCATCATGCCCGCATAGATGGGGTTGAACGAGGTTCCAAGTTTTGTATTCTTGGCTTTGTATTTGTCGACGAGTGATGATTTTGCTCGGATTGGTCCATGCACATCCCAATGGGTGAGATAGACGAAGAAGGGCTTTTTCTCCTTTACCTTTACCTTCATGAAATCAATTGCAGCATCGGTGATGGTGTCAGCTACGGTCTTGCTGCCGTAATGTTTATTATTTGGGCCGTCACGTCCATCTGAGGTGCTGACATCAAAGCCTTGGGTGTCTTCGCCTAGGTGCCACTTACCAAATCGGCCAGATGTGTACCCTGCAGTTTTTAGAACTTCAGCAATAGAGGTGACCTCTGGTTTCAGAGAGGTGAGCGAGGGAAAGGCACTTTTGCCTTCGTCGCAGGAGCCTGGAACCACGAGACGCATTTTACTTTTGTCTCCTTTGCACATAGCACCTGGCTGGTAGATGTGATGGCGTGGTGTATACATTCCAGTGACGAGGCAGGCACGTGTCGGTGCACAGTTGGGACCGCCTGCATACATTTGATTTAAGAGGGTGCCGTCCTTGGAAAGCTTGTCGATATTTGGAGTTTCGAAGAACTTATGGCCATTGAATCCGACATCAGCCCATGCCATGTCATCGGCCATGATGAAAACGATGTTAGGTTTGTCAGCGGCGGGTGAGAGAACTGCTGACAAGGCTAGCAATGAACTGGTTAAGATTGGTAGTTTCATAGCAATGCATAGCTGATGTTGTCCACGGGTTAGGCATATTATGGACTGAGTGTGCATATTTTGTCCTTTATTGTAGTGCGAGAGGCTGAAATAATGGCTATGTATGAACGTAACAAAGACGTGAAGGATTGTAATAATAGAATAGCCTGTTTGATGGGAGCCGTGATTGCATTGTTTGCAAGTGCCGATGCTCAGCGGGTGCCAATTTTTGAGCAATCGCCTATTCGTTATAGCAAAACGACAGCTGAAAATGTGGTGACACGTTTACAGACGAAGCTCAAAGCGGAGCGACCGATCTTTGGGAGCACAAAAGAGTTACTTAAGTATGTCTTGAAGGAACTTAAGGTTCCTGTAGCATCACAGCTGTTGGTTTTTTCTAAAACGAGTTTACAAAAAAATATGATTCACGGCAACTACCCAAGGGCCTTGTATTTTTCTGATTCGGTTTATGTTGGATACGTTCAAGGCGGTCTGATTGAGTTGATGGTGCATGATCCAAAATTAGGAGTTGTTTTTTACACACTGAAGTCAGCGGGCAAGGTGAAGTCGCCAGTTCTAAAGCGGGACGATTCCTGTGTCCGTTGCCATGCATCAGGGAGAACCCATGATATTCCTGGGGTATTTATCCGTTCTGTGTTTTCTGATGAGACTGGGGAAGTTAATTTTAAAAAAGGCAGCTTTGATGTGACCGATGAGACCCCATTTTCGCAGCGTTGGGGCGGGTGGTATGTCACAGGTGAATGGGCGGGCAATGGGCACATGGGGAATGCCTTTGGAGAATTGGGAAAGCGTCAAACGGACTCACTTCCAAGTCTCAAAGGATTCATTAATACAAAACCGTATTTAAGAGAGACCAGTGATGTGGTGGCTTTGTCTATTCTTGAGCACCAGGCGAAACTCCACAATGCCTTGATTGCGGCGAAGATGAACTACGAACGGATGTGGTATTTTCAAAAGGCTTTAGATGAGAATGCTATTATGGAGGATAGGAAGTCGTCAGCTTGGAAACTTGCCGATAATGCCGCAAAGCATTTGGTCGAAGCTTTGTTGTTCACGCATGAAGCTGAACTCCATGGCGACGGGATCGAAGGTAGCGAGGACTTCACTAAAGCATTTTTAAAAGCTGCCAAGGCGAATGCTGATGGACGATCACTACGTCAACTTCGTCTTTATGGGCGCTTGTTCAAGTATCGTTGCTCATACATGATTCACAGTCCTGCATTTGATTGTCTACCAGAGTTAGTGAAGCAACGGGTATTTTCTTATTTGCAGGATGCACTGAATAAGGAGGATCCGCACGAACAGGCTAAACACCTAGGGAAGCGAGAGAGAGAACATATATGGGGCATTCTACTCGATACAACAGAGATAAAAAAATACCTACCCCAAGAATGAGCTAGGTAGGTATTAGCCCTTGTCCTTTTTATTTATACAAGTGGACGAGGTATTGTTCTTTTAATTTACCTCCTTTAATACGAACGAGATAGGTGCCAGTTTGGGTTACAGGATCATTCTGTGGTTCAAAAATGATACTGAACTGAAATGTATTAACGTAGGGGACAGGTAACTTGTTGCCAGATATTTTGTCACTCCAGTTAGGAGTTTTTGTGATGTATTTGTCCATCTTGTAGACTTCTACGCTGCATTTTTCAGGAGCCATGCCGTCGACCAAATAGTAGCTCCATGCATTACCATGCAGGTATTCAATTGGGTAGGCACCAATACCAGGGTAGCCATAGTTTTTTGAACTGCTTTTACCTGAGCCATCGAAGCAATACATAGCGGACCAAGAACCTGTGATACCAAAGCCAGCTTTGCCCATCTTGTGGTTAAGGCACCAGCGGCGGTGACCACGTCTTTCGCGGTTATTTGCACCATTATCCTGAACGTATTGAGTCACAGAAATAGCCATGCTAAAATTACCGGTGTTCATGGCCAAGTTAGACTTATCTGTGAAGCTACCAATAGAGTGCGAGAGCTTACCAGCTTTCTTACATGCATTTGCCGCTTGTAGAGCTTTGTTATTTAAGTCCGGGCTAGACTGAACATTATAATTTACGTGTGAAAGGTAGCGATAGATATTGAGTAAATTAACAGCCTTTTGCTCTTGTCCAGTAACATCGCGTGGAGCCTTGCGTGATTTAATTTCAGAAATACCCTTTGAGATGTCGCGTTTTTGCTCA
>CAXMOB010000278.1:0-1610 GCA_964194815.1 Vicinamibacteria bacterium
TTACTCGCTGTATTCTTATACAATCAGTGTTTTTCTTCAGTCACGATGCCCGCATCGCTCCTTTATCAAGCCTCGATTCTAAAAGAATATAGCTTCGCATGAGTCTCTTTTGAAACTCTAAATGGTATAATTGTATCATTGGGAGTATTCGTGTAGATTCGGCAGATTCGCGGTTAGTTTCTTTGGGCTTGGTGGCAAGATGCCACCGCCACGTTTCGGGGTGCTCGGATGTTCCTGTCTACCCAAAGTGGGTGATTGTGACTTGCTTTTGGGTGTTTTCTGGCTAATATGCGCACATGCGTAAGCGAGGATTTGATGGCGGGGCACGTGATAACAAGCACTCACGTGGAAAAGGTGGAAAAAAAGCACTCAACGAGGATGATCTAAATGAAATCCTTAATGGGGTGGATAAGCCATTTTTATTGGTTTTAGATTGTGTTCAGGACCCACATAACTTGGGTGCAATCTTAAGAACTGCTGATGGAGCTGGTGTGGACGCAGTGATTGCACCGAAGGATAAATCTGTAGGGATTACTGATACAGTTGAACGAATTTCTGTAGGAGCAACGGAATCTATTCCCTTTGTGCAAGTGACGAACTTGGCTCGCACGATGAAGCATCTTCAAGATGATCGTGGAGTTTGGTTCATGGGAACTAGTGACCAAGCAACACAGTCCTTGTATGAGACTGACCTGAAGGGACCTATCGCCGTGGTGATGGGTGCTGAAGGCAAGGGAATGCGACGCCTCACCGAGGAACTTTGTGATTTTTTAGTGACACTGCCAATGGCTGGTAGTGTCGAATGCTTGAATGTCAGTGTTGCTACGGGAGTTTGTCTTTACGAAGCGGTGCGTCAACGTAGTCTGTAACGATGAAAGGAAAACGTATTGTCGTTACAGGTGTCTCATCAGGAATAGGTAAGGCACTTGCTGAGAAATGCGTTGCTGCTGGAGCTGAGGTGGTGGGGCTGTGTCGACGCGTCGCTGAAGCCCCCGATGGAGTGAAGGTATTGGCGTGCGATTTGACCTCGGAAGCTGACGTACGTGGGGTTTTTTCTAAACTAGGTCCATTCGATGTGTTGGTGAACAATGCAGGAGTGGGCTTGATGTCGAAGATTACGGACGGAGACCTAGACGATTGGGATTTGATGTGGCAGGTGAACGTGAGAGCCTTGGCCTTGTGTTCACAACTGGCCTTGAAACATTTTGACGGCCCTGGCCAAATCATTAATGTGTCGAGTATGAGTGGCCATCGTGTTCCTCCTGGTGGAGGGTTTTATGCACCGACTAAATTTGCGGTGCGGGCGATCACGGAAAGCTTACGATTGGAACTTAGAGCAATGAAAAGTTCCGTTCGTGTGAGTTCTGTTTCACCAGGGTTTGTCGACACTCCTTTGTTGAACGATTATTTCAAAGGTCGTGAGGATGTATTGGCTAATACTAAGGCATCGATCAAGATGCTAGAACCAGAAGATATTGCACAAGTGATTTGTAACATCATGCAAACACCGATCCATGTGGAAGTTGGCGATGTGCTGCTTAGGTCAGTCGATCAAGGGGTGTAATGCCTGAGTAAGGAAGATGTTTTATCGTTACACTCTTAAAGAGAAG
>CAXMOB010000279.1:0-4582 GCA_964194815.1 Vicinamibacteria bacterium
CCAGTCGGTGATTGGGTTGCCGCTCAGCTCGACACCCTCGCTGTACTCGTCGGAGCCAAAGGACTCACCATCGATACCGGCTACGACGCTCCAAAAGGAACGCCAGCAGCCGTCACCACCATCGGCGAAGTCTACATGCCACTCGATGGCCTCATCGATGTCGAAGCCGAGACCAAGCGCCTTAACGGCCAAATCGAAAAGCTCGACAAAGAGATCGCCAAAATCAACGGCAAGCTCGGCAACGAAAACTTCGTCGCCCGCGCCCCAGAAGCACTCGTCGCCAAAGAAAAGGCAGCACTCGCTGACCTCGAATCAAAGAAAATCCAGCTCCTCGAAATGCTCGCAGCCCTCGGCTAACGGGGCGGTGTCTTTCAGCCGTCTAGCCCAAGCCCAACTTTATCAAGCTGCTCCATAAGCCTCTGGTCACTCCAGCTTCGCTCTACACGACGCTCGCGACCACCTCACTCAAAAAACAAATTTTATTAAGTTTGTTAGAGCTTTCATGAATTAAATCATTCATAGACATATACGTGATAAGCAGGATATTCTTTGCCATTTTTATCTAGGAAGTAGGCTTCTACATCGGCGTCTCCTTCTGTGAGTTCGAGGTCAAAGCTTATATGTGTATCAGTAGCTTTGATGGTCTTTTTATACTCTTTTCCTCTGATCTTGAGGACAGCTCTAGTTACAGGAAAGGCTTTAGCCTCCTGAAAGAAAACTGGTTTGCCGCCTAGGAAAACGTCTGCATTCGGATCTACTTTGGGGATAGCAGTGATGGCGCAATCTAGTTCTTTTGGCCAGCGTCTTAACTCGAAAGCATAGCTGTCTTTCTTTACTATAGTGATAAGGGAACTACCAAAGCTTAATGTGCCATTGTTAATATCAGGTTGGTTCCACACCATAGGTGCACCCTCTCTGTATCTCCAAGCATCACAAGCAAGCCACGTGCAGTCGATCTTGCCAGATCCAACGACGGCTCGTTGTGGTGGCACTTCACCACCTTTGATGTCTTTCCAGAATTGTTCATATTGCTGTTGTAGTTTTGCCACTACTTCTGGGTGCTGCTTAGCTACATTTGTTTTTTGTGCTGGGTCTGATTTGATATGATACAATTCGTTCTGGTGAACTAAACGCCACTCGCTTGTTATCACAGCTGAGCTTTTCCATTTTTCGTAGCGTTCCTTGTTCTGACAGTGCACAAATAATGTCCTATCTGCCCAAGATGGCGCCGGGCTTTCGCCGGGGAATAGACTTAACAAACTTTTGCCACTTAACTGATGCTGAGCTTTTGCGGGTGTTTTTAAATCACACAGCTCACTCAATGTTGGTAAGAGGTCTATGTGGGCTGTCAGTTGCTTGATGTCTGTACCTTTATTCCATCCTTTTTTGGGCCAATGCAGGAAACAGGGTACGCGATGTCCTCCATCGTAAGCTGTTCCTTTTATCCCTCTCATCCCTGCGTAATAGACACCCCAGCTTCCAGCTGTTCCGTTATCGGTAAGAAAGATGAGGAGGGTGTTGTCAGCAAGCTTTTCATCTTTTAGAAACTGCCTCATACGACCGACGTTGTCATCAAGACGAGTCACTGTGGCGTAAAAATCAGCAAGCGATCTTTTCCTGCCTTTTTCAAACTCTTTGAGGCTGTCCTTGTATGCGTCCCTCCATTCTTTTTTAACATTCCACGGCCAATGTGGAGCATTGGTGGCAAGATAGACAAAAAATGGCTTTTCTTTGTTTTTTGCCATAAACTTCATGCTCTCATCAAAAAAAACATCAGAAGAAAATCCATTGAACTTTTCCCACTTACCATTTCGCATGTAGTGGTCATTCATTTTGTCATTGCCCCAGTAATCACTGACCGTCCCAACTCCACCATCACCATGACCGATCCATTCGTCAAAACCTCTATCCATAGGGCGGAAAGGATAGTTCCTGCCTAGGTGCCATTTGCCGAAGAGTCCAGTCGTGTAGCCGGACTCTTTGAAATATTCAGCCATCGTTGTTTCAGTGGCGTCTAGGTGGTTTCTTCCGCGTATGGTGGCGCGTACGCCAGTTAGGTTAGCGAAGCGGCCAGTCATTAAAGATGCACGTGTGGGGGCGCAGAACGGGCTGACATGGAAGTCTGCTAGGCGTATGGATTCTGAGTGTAACTTATCGAGATGTGGCGTCCTGATGAGTTTGTTACCATGGCACCCTAGATCACAATAACCTTGGTCATCAGTGACTATAATAACCACATTAGGCATATCAATTTTAGCCTCCGCAGCCTTAAGCGGATGGGTTATAGTAAACAGAAGAAGGAGAGAGGCACACAGGCTTATAGTGGAGCATTTAGCAGACATAGATTTGAAGTGTAGCAAGTGTTACATTTTGTGGTTATTTTCTGGCGGAAACCTAGCTTAACGACAACCTAATACCACTCTGAGTTACAAAAGAGACTAATGCGAGGCTGATTTCTTCTTAAATCAAGACGTGATAAAGAAGCGATGCGGGCATCGTGACTGAAGAATAACGCTGATTTTATAAGAAGGAAGCGAGTTCTAATCTAAGATTGCGGAGCCTAGATTTTCACACCCTAAAAATTTACATTTGTCTCTTTTGTTTCTCTATGTGGTATTATTCATCGAGCTGCCCCCTTCACCCGCGCCCCTCGCAGAGACACCGAGTTTTCAATCAAAGCCGGACATGGAATGCTGAGGCTCGCCCTAGTCTTCCCTCTTTCGATCACAGCACACGACAAAAATTCCCAGAGTCTTGTTTTTGACAGAATTTACAAAATTCACAGAATTGCTCCCTCTAATTCAGCTCAACCAGAGTAGCTCTGGTCTCAACCCCAAGCTCTAATACCATTTTCACAGTTACCTTGGAGTAATGATTGGTTTTGAGGTTGGTGATTTGTCAGCCAAGCTGAATTCTTATATAACCATTCAAATGGTATAAATCCAAAAACCGAAGCAAATTTTTGTCAATTATGCAAATTTTGTCAATTCTGTTGGGCGCCGCAGGCAGCAACCCGAGCTAATTTCGGAGCTCCCTCTTTTTATCGTGTAGTGTGTCTTTCGATACAGAAAAGCATCAGCCCCCCTTTCTCCCCCCTCTCCGATCTCCCCAACAACGTCCTCAGGGACACCCCGCAAAAAGCAAATTTCTAACAATTCTGTGTTTCCAGCCGTGAGATCTCGACACCGACGAGGCAGACGTCATCGGTAAATACATGATCTTGGGCGAAGTCTTCGATCTCGATGGAAATGTCTTGGAGCAGCTTGCCCAACGGAAGACTAGAGTGCTGCCGGATCACTTCCCGCAGACGAGATTCGTTGAAGGATTGGGCTTGTTCGTTCTCGACCTCAAAGAGTCCGTCGGTGAAAAGCAGAACACGGTCGCCTGCGTCCACGGTGAGTTCGTGGGTCTGATAGGGGGTGTCATCGATCAAGCCGAGCGGCGGGCTGTGCTTGGCCTCGGTTCCGATGATCTCGACTTTCCCGGTGGCGCTGCGAACGAGCAGAGGATCGGGGTGACCTGCATTGGCAAAGGTGAGACACCCGCTGGCGATATCCACGATGATATAGCAGGCGCTGGCGAACATGGTGGTATCATGCGCCTTTAAAATAACGCTCAGTTGATGGTTTATCTGAGTTAACAGGGCGCCGGGATCGCCAGCCTGCCCGCCAAGTTGCTCCTCCAAGGCCCTCATGAGCGCGGTCACCAGCGCAGCACGCACGCCGTGCCCCATCACATCGCAGATGAAGATACCGACGGTGCTGTCCGAAATGCGCACGATTCTGTAAAAATCGCCGCTGACCGAACCGGACGGATAAAAAATGCTGGAAAACTTCACCGCACTCGCCGCTTCGGAAACACCTTGCGGAATTGTCGGGAAATGCGAGGGCAGGAACGCCATCTGGAGTTCGCGTGCCATTTCCAAATCCTCCTCCATGACTGCGTTTTTCTTTTGTAATTCTTGGGTGCGTTCCTCTATACGATATTCGAGTTCTTCGTTGAGCGTGTGCAGGTCTGCCTCGGCCTTGCGGCGGGCATTCCGGGATTTCACTTCCAGTAATGCGCGCTGAACGGCTGGTACAAGTCGCCCAAGGTGGTCTTTGATGACGAAGTCCGTAGCGCCGTTCTTGATCAATTCCACTGCAGTTTCCTCACCCACGGCCCCAGAAATAACGATCACCGGAACATCCGGACAGAGCTCTTTCGCCATTTCAAGCGCCTGCGAGCCATCGAAGGTCGGCAGTTTGTAATCCGCTAAAATAAGATCGGGCTTGAACTCATCGATCGCGTGCACGTAATCAGCGCGGTTATCCACACGGCTCCAGATAAACACCATGCCACTCTTTTGGAGCACACGAAGGATGATTTCAGCGTCAATGGCAGAGTCCTCTAGTGAGAGAATGTGGAGTTTTTTTTGGGCAGGCATTGCAAGGGGGGGGCGGGGGTTACACACTGGGAAATAAATTCGTCTTCAGCCAGTATAAGCCTATCTTGCCGACCACATCAAGATAAGATTGAAAATCCATCGGTTTCACGATGTAGCTGTTGGTGCCTAAGCGATAGGCTGACGTGACATCCTTGT